>DATGLT010000350.1:0-17923 GCA_035294005.1 Verrucomicrobiia bacterium | reverse complement strand
AACGACCTCGGCCGAATCACGCGCCACATGTTTCATCTCATCGCGTTCGAGCCCAACGGCAACCACACACGCGCCTGTTGCGATAAACGCTTTAACGGCCGATAAACCGATGCCTCCTGTTCCCCCAATCACAACGATTCTTTTGCCAGCCAAAAGAGGAGCGCTCGGCGATTGGGTCATGACGCAAATGCTTGGAAAACCTGCTCCCTGCGTCAATGTTATTCCCGTGCACTAGGCGCGGCTGCCACATTTGTGCGAACCGCTTTATCCAAATTCGCTGAAAACCTCCGGACCGTCTTGCGCACGGTTCCCACCGATGTGTAGGTAAATTCTCCAGTCGGATAGCCTGCAATAACCACGTAATCATACTGGTGTGGCTTGCCGCGAGGCAGGTCCGTCAAAAACACGGTTCCGATGCAAAGCGCGCCCGGTTCACGCGTTTCTACCAGGTTCTCGCCTTTGGCCGCCAGGACGGTCGCCGGAATAACCCACGATTTTGTCAGAGGAGTCCTGGTTAAATTTGTGTAGCCGCTGTCCACCAGTATTCCATTCGGGAAAATCCGCAGAATCCTGCCGCAAATCGAACGCCGTTCCGCGATGCACTGGGCCCGAACCTGCTCACTCAGTCGTTGCTGGGCCAATCGCTTGGCCTGCAGGCCCGCTTCGCCTGCCGAGTTATCCTCCGCTGCCCCCGCATGGAATGCAGCGCCACAACAGAATGCCATAAGAACCATCCAACAGGCACGTCTCATTCGTGCTCATCGTAAAGGGAAGCCTTGCCCAAGGCAAACACCGGCCCGGCTCGCGAAACAATCGCTCCAAGCGCCTCACCAGGCGCCCGTTCATCGTGGAGGCCTCGCACGCTTCCAACGGGCAGCTTCGACCGATGCTCGGCCAAGTGAAACGGGCCCCTGAAAATGGCGGCTCCGACACCCGAAATTCAGCTCAGTTTCAGCCGCATTTAGGCTTGAGATACAAGCGAAATTATGAGATGTCTTCATTCACATATTAAAGTCCCCTCATTTCATTCTGGCATAGGTTCAAAACTTGTTTGCCCCCTCTCTCTCATGAAGTCGCCCCGCCCTTGTCTGCCTCGAAACCTTGATCTTCCTATGAAAGCATTTCTTTGGAGCTGGCTAGCCTGCGGATTGGCCGGACCGGCGCTGGGCGCGCTGCCGGCTGGATGGTCTGATGCCGACATTGGCGCTCCGGGTCTGGCCGGCGCTGCAGGCATGACCAATGGGATGTGGACGGTAAGCGGAAGCGGTGCGGATATTTGGAACAACGCGGACCAGTTTAACCTGGCCAGCACCCCGTCGTATAGCGACGGCACGCTGGTGGCGCTCGTCACCGGGATTCAAAACAGTGATCCGGGCAGCGGATGGTCAAAGGCCGGGCTGATGTTCCGCAACGATAACACGGCGGGTTCAGTGAACGTGACCATCGTCGCAACCGCCGGTCAAGGCGTCAGTTTCCAGTGGCGCCCTGCCGCCAATGGGGCGTGCTCGTATAGCCAGGTGACTGGGATTCCAGTTCCCGTATGGTTGAAACTGGCGCGCGCGGGACAGAATTTCAGCGGTTCGTACAGCACCGACGGCACTAATTGGGTGCAAGTGGCCACTCAGCAAATTCCAATGAACAGCACGGTGCTGGCAGGATTGGGAGTGACGGCTCACAATAACGCCGCTCTCAACACCGCTACCTACACCAATGTGAGCTTTACGGCCGTGACGAACCTGATCGTTGCAAACGCGCCAGCTTCCCCCGTGCTGACAACTTCCGCTACGCTCAACGGCCAGGTGGTTTCTCCCGGTGTGGGCACGCCCTCCGTGACAATTTTCTACGGCACGAGCGATGGGGTTACCAATCCCGCAGCATGGTCTCGGAGTATCCCACTAGGACTGACGAATGGGAATTTCAGCGCCAATGTTTCAGGTCTGTCCACCAATACGACGTACTATTTCACCGCTTATGCCTCGAATTCAGCGGCCGTCTCTTGGGCCCAGCCTTCTTTCAGTTTCACAACCCTGTCAGGCAACGCATCACTGACGCGAGTAGAGGTGACCACGTATCATTATGACAACACGCGTCAGGGCGCCAATACCAACGAAACCTGGCTAACGCCCGGCAATGTAAACACCAACACGTTTGGAAAGCTTTTCTCGTATGCCCTGGATGGCTATGTCTTTGCCGAACCGCTGCTGCTGACGAACCTAACGATTCCTGGATTGGGCACCCACAACGTTGTGTTCGTTGCAACCGAACATGACACTCTCTATGCCCTGGACGCCGACAGTAACTCCGGGCCAAACGGCGGCGTGCTTTGGACCAATAATCTTGGGTTGTCGGCCAACAGCGCATCGGCTCCGTTTGGATACCGTTACAGCGGGGGAGGCTACACGGATATCGTGCCGGAGGTCGGCATGACCAGCACGCCAGTGATTGATCCGGCTATAGGAACGATTTATGTCAATGCGTTCACGCGCGACATCGCCGGGAGCACGACTAATTTTGTTCACCGCATCCACGCCCTGGATGTGACCACCGGCGCCGAGCGGCCTTACAGCCCGGTCATTGTCGCCGGCTCGGTGCCCGGCACCGGCGTCGGCAGCAGCGGCGGCGTGCAAACGTTTTCCGCCATCCAACACGGGCAACGGCCGGCGCTCTGCCTGGCCAACGGATTGTTGATCGTCTCCTATGCCAGCTACGCCGATACCGATCCCTACCACGGCTGGGTTTTTGCCTATAATGCAACCAACCTCGCGCTGAAAGGCGTTTTTAACACTACCCCAAACGCCACGGTTGCCGTTTTCGGGTCGCACGCCGCCGAAGGCGGCATTTGGATGGGCGGGGGCGGCATCTGCGTCGATGCCAACAACAATCTATATTTTGAAACGGGTAACGGCTCGTTCAGCGCCAACACCAATGGCGGCGATTATGCCGACAGCTTCGTCAAGCTTTCGGTCACCAACACCCTCTCGACTAATATCCTCAGTGTCGCCGATTATTTTACACCGTTCGACCAACTGACGCTTGCCAACAACGACACCGACCTAGGCTCCTGCGGGCCGCTCCTGCTTCCGGATGCGGTCGGCAGCGTGGCTCACCCTCACCTCATCGTCGGTCCGGGCAAATCCGGCAAGATCTACCTGGTAGATCGCGACAACATGGGTCGTTTCCAGAACGGCAGCGACAGCCAGATTGTGGAGTCGTTTAACGGGATCAGCGGTTCCTGGAGCCCGCCGGCCTACTGGAATCACTTGCTATTCTTCCAAGCCAGTTCAGCAGCCTTGAAATCCTTCAGCATCAGCAATGGTGTCATTAACCAAACGGCGGTTGCGACGGCGCCGGTTTCCGTGGGAGGAGTCAACGGCAGCCCGGTGGTCTCGGCCAATGGAAACAACAACGGCATTGTGTGGGTGATGAACAACAATTCCGGGAACAGCGGCAGCCCGGCAACCTTGTACGCGCTCGACGCCGCCAACGTGTCGCAAGTGCTCTGGAGCAGCGAACAATTGGCCTCGCGCGACAGCATGGGGCCCGGCGCTAAAATGTCGACGCCAATGGTGGCCGGAGGCAAGGTCTATGCCGGTGGCCAATACTCATTATCGGTTTATGGGCTGGCTGCGTTCCTTTCAGCCCCGGTAATTGCCCCGGCCGGCGGGGTGTTTACCAACTCCGTTATTGTAACGATTAGTAACACCAGCCCGGGCTCCGTCATCTATTACACGACCGACGGCACAACACCGACGACCAACTCGACCCTTTATTCCGGACCGTTTGTCCTGACAAAAACGACAACGGTCCAGGCCATTTCCGCGCAGCCAGGGTATGTGAACAGTGGGGCGGCCACGGCCAGCTTTGTTAACAGCCTCAGTCTGCCACCTGCGCCGTGGCAGACCAGCGATGTCGGTGCGGTGGCGGCAGCCGGCGGCGCCTTCTTCTCCAACGGAGTGTTCATCGTGACCGGTTCGGGGGACGACATTTGGAACACCGCCGACGCTTTCCGGTTTGTGTACCGGCGCCTGACCAATGGTTGTGACATTAGCGCGCGGGTCACCTCGCAAGTCAATACCGATCCCTGGGCCAAGGCCGGCGTCATGATCCGAGATTCTCTGAATCCAGGCGCGGCTTACGGCTGCATGGTGATCACACCGGGCAACGGCACCGATTTCCAGTATCGCACCGCAAACGGCGTCGCGGCCAGCGGCAACGCTTCGGGCGGTGCCTTGAACCCTGCCCCGAACAACTGGGTTCGACTGACTCGCACGAATAACACCTTCACCGCTTATAAAAGCGCCAACGGTATGACCTGGACCCAGGTAGGGACTCCCACGACCCTGACGTTGACCAACTCCGGTTACTATGTAGGCCTGGCGGTGACCGCGCATAACAACGGCGCGCTGAGCACTGCCGGTATCGATAATGTCACCGTGGATGGCTTTACCTACAGCAATCCGCCTCCTGCTGTTGTTCTAACGGAACCGGCCACCAACGCGGCTTACACCGCCGCGGCAAGCGTCACCATAAGCGCTGAGGCCGATGCGTTGTACGACGCCATCACTCGCGTTGATTTCTACGCGAATTCCACGTTGGTCGGCAGCGTCAGCAACGTTCCGTTCACTTTGACCGCCACCGGCCTGGGTGCCGGCGCTTATGCGCTCAAAGCCGTTGCCGTTTCCAGCAGCGGTCTCCTGGCCACTTCGGCACCGGTCAGCATCACCGTCTCAGCCGCGACGGGCCAACCGTATGGGCTGACCAATCGCCCGACCGTAACCGCATTTCTCAACCTGCCCACGACCTCAAGCGGTTCGCTGCCCGGCGTCCTTTCGGGAACCGGCGTGTTCAGCAACACGACTAACCGCACCGCCACCGCCGGTCTGTTGCCCTACGCGCCCAATTCACCTCAGTCGAAAGATAATGCGCTGAGCAGTTGGCTGATGGCGGTACCATACAATGGCGGCTTGGTTACACCCGACCAGCAGATTGGATTTCAACCCACGAACTCCTGGACCTTCCCGGCCGGAACCGTTTTTGTGAAGAATTTCGACCTCGTAGTCAACGAAACCAATGCCGCCGTTCGGCGGTTGGAAACTCAGTTGCTGGTGCGCGACATCAATGGCGCGGTCTATGGGGCGACCTATAAATGGCGTGCCGATAACAGCGACGCGGACCTCCTGGGCAGCAGCTTGTCCGAAGGCATCCTCATTACGAACGCTTCGGGCGTGCGCACCCAAACCTGGACGTATCCCAGCCCATCGGATTGCCTGTCCTGCCACACCCCGGTTGCCAATTATGTCCTGGGCGCAAATACCCGCCAATTGAACGGTGCCTTATCCTACCCATCGACGGGGGTAACGGACAACCAGGTGCGCGCGTTGAACAGGCTCGGCTTGTTCAACCCCGCGATCAATGAAAGCGTTATCAGTGGCTACGCCCAAATGACCTCAATCACAAACACTGGCGCCTCTTTGCAGCAGCGGGTGCGTTCGTATCTGGACGCCAATTGCCAGGCGTGTCACCAGCCTGGCGGGGCCGGCCCGACGTGGGACGCTCGTTACGACACGCCCCTGGCCCAGCAGCATATCACCAACTACCCGGCGCTGTTTTCGCTCGGCATCTCGGACAACGCCTGTGTCGTGAAATCCAAAGATATTTGGCGTTCCGTGCTCCTCGCGCGCATCAACACGACCGATCAGAACATTCAAATGCCGGATTTCCGGAACCTGATCGACACGAACGCCGTGCAGGTCATTATCGCGTGGATCAACAGTCTGCCGGGCACTCCTGCGCTGGCCCCGGCGGCGATCACGCCCAACGGGGGCACCTTCTACAACCAGGTTGGAGTCACGATCCAGGCTCCCGATACCAACGCTCTGGTCTACTACACCCTCGACGGTTCTCTGCCCACAACCAATTCGCTGCTGTATTCGGGCGGCCTCCTCCTCACCAGCAATCTCACCATTAGTGCCTCGGCGTTTGAAACCAATTTCGACAACAGTATTGCCGTGAGCGCCCAGTTTTTTGTTTCTCCGCTGAGATTCATCTCGGAGACGTACTCCAATCAGCTCATGCAAATGACCTTCCTTGGCAGTATCGGGACCAATTATGTTCTTCAGGCTTCCACCAATCTCCAGAGCTGGCTGCCGTTGATCACCAATTCAGCACAAACAAACCTCCTCTATTTCGTCGATCCGAATTCGAGCAAATATCCCAATCGATTCTACCGGATGATGCAGCAATAGCTTCACGCCAGCACTTTTCAGCATCTTCACTGCGGCCACTTGCAGCCGGCGAAAGCCTGTTGCATTCCCGCACAACGGCGTCATACTGCCCAGGCAGTTAAGGTCAAATCTTGGAAAGGACCTATGAATCAGAAGCTACTTGGAAAACTATTGCTGGTTTCGACAATGTGCGTGTTTACCGGGTGCGTTGCTTCCATTGGCGATGGCAAGGATCGCGTTACGAATGTCCAGCCGACCAAAGGGAAGGAATTGATCGACCTACAACAAGCCCGGGAAAAAGGGGCAATCACTCCGGAGGAATTTGAGACTCAGCGCAAGCTGATCCTCAGCCGCTAGGACCAGGAGCCTGTCGCAAAAAGCTACCGACGCCCGCAAAGACAAGCGCCGGGGCCGCCTCGATAAGCGGCGGGTGCTTTTTCAGCAGGCAGCGATTACTGGTTTAGCAGTTTTCTGGCACAACGGAACCCGTAGATGTCGTAGCCGAAACAGACGTCGGCGTACCCGGGGTTTTCGTTGTAGCGGAAACCGGCGCGAAGATTTTCGGCTGGTGCGCGCCAGCAGCCGCCACGCACCACTTTGGTCTTGCCGGTTTCAGGGCCGCGCGGGTCCTGCCGGGGAGAGCCACCATAGTAATCGACCTGGTAAAAGTCGTTGCACCATTCCCACAGGTTGCCTGAAATGTCGTAAAGCCCCCAGGCGTTGGGTTCTTTCTGGCCAACTGGACGGGGATGGCCGCCGGAATTCTTTTCAAACCAGGCAAAATCTCCAAGCTTGCCAGGAGAATCCCCGCAAAGGTAACGAGTCGTTGTGCCGGCCCTGCAGGCGTATTCGTACTCGGCTTCGGTGGGCAAACGATATCCGTTTGCGTCAAAATTGCATTTCCAGGTCGTCAGATCGTAACAAGGTTGAAGGCCTTCCGCTTCGGATCGTTTGTTGCAAAAGCGCACGGCATCCGACCACCTCACCTGCTCCACAGGATTTTTGCCACCTTTCCACCGGGAAGGATTATCCTGCATCAGTTTCTGAAACTGATCCTGCGTGACCAGGTACTTATCGATCAGAAACGCGCTGATGGAAACTTCGTGAGGCGAAGCATCCGGCTCGGTTGGATCGCCCATCACGAACTTGCCCGCTGGGATTTTCACCAGGGCATCGCTTGGCGCGGCGCTAGCCGTCGCAGCCACAGGCGCATTCGTAGGTCCAGACGCAGCGATTGAGGGCGAATCATTGGACGGGGCGTTGCGTTCGCACCCGCACAAGATGCCCAGGGATGAACATAAGACGGCTAGGTGGATACGCATCTTTGGATCAATAGTCCGGCCAAATTTCATACCCATCCGGGTTCCGCAAGCACTGCCGCGCCTTTGCCCTGACCTCTTCCGCAATCGGAACGGCTTTGGCCTGAGCCGCACAATTATAAGCGGCCTCCTGAGCGAGTTTGCGCGTAACGATGTGGCATTGCGCCAGCACGTAATCCTGCGCTCCCCCCATGGCCCGCCAATCTTTGAGCAGTTCCATATACGACTTGAGGTTGTTCGGGTCTTTCTTGTCCGTGAGCGCCAGGGTCTTTTTCACCAATTCGTCCGCGTAGTCGAACGACTTCATGTTTTCCTGCTGAACCTTGCATGCCTCAGGTATTTGTTGGATCGTTTGTTCCAAACCCTCGAGGTATTGCGCCAGGTCGGGAGATGCGCTTTTGCGCCGTTCCAGCTCGCCAATTAGATCATCGGCGAACCGCCGGTATTCGTTAATGCGGTCCACGTGCCGGTGGACGAAGTATACCATGTCCTCGAGATCGCCCTTGATGTCGTCTTTTCGGTCCACTTCCTCGCCAGCTTCAAAAACCGCCTGGATAGCTTCGGTGCAGCCGCACGTGCAGGCCCTGTGAACACCATCGCCTCCCCGGCGATGGTGGGTGCGCAGCTTGCGACCGGTCTCTTCGAGGATGGGCTCCGCCATGGGCCGTCCGACTGTCGATTTGAGCACGTCCACGGGAGTCAGGATCTCGGACGGGGTCCCCTGCGCTTCGAGAAAATAAACGACCGACTCGCCTTTGGGTTGGACTTTCTTTCCCAGGCGATAATGCGCCCGGCCATCCTCAAACCATACTGGATAATCATAGGAACCGGCTACGCCCCGCCAGACTTCACCTTTGGCTTCACGGAAAGCAAAGCTGGTCTGAACGCCTTCCTCGGACAGTTCCGTCTTCCAGCGCGCCGGAAAGGGTCTCTTCCACTCGCTCGCGACATCTTTCTCAAGAAATGCCGCACCAAGCGCTTCCTTGTGCCAGATTCCCGGCGCAGCCATTGGCGCCAGGTAAAAACTTTCTCCATCGTTTGCGAATTCCAGGGATTCGATCGCGCGCATCCCGTTTGCTTCAGGCGCTAATCCCAACCGGATTGTTTGTTTTCCTTTCGGCCACGTCATTACGAACTGCGATTGTTCGCCTTTGAGCAGCCCCAACAGCATGTTTTCGTTGGGCAGGTTCAAGGAATCCTGTGCCGTCCCCTGGGCCCCGTAAATCAGGTCGTCTCCGATAAAACTCGGAACGACAGCGAATTCGAATGCCGCGTCGATCTTAAAGGCGCTTAATTCCTTCGCCGGCTTTACTTCCACGATTTCATTGCGGCCGAATGCGACCACGATCGAGGAGCCCGGAGCGGATCCAAACCCGGCGCGCAGCAACACCTCGTCGGCCGAATTCCTTAAAATCTCGAGATTTCCAGCCCCGGGCGATTGCTTTACGGGGGCCAAATGCAGGACTTGGATCAATCCTGGGCCACCGTTCCCTGTGTGCTTGGAATATAAAGTCACCTGGCCGGTCCCGGCATCGACGAGGGCAGCCAATTTCGAATTCTCCACGACGGCATCACCTTTAAAAACGTAATCTCGTCCATAGTAACCAGGATCTGACCGCGCCTTTGGCGGATTGGCTTCAAGCAGCAGCAAATCGCTTGGGACAGCGTTCCATCCTGACCGATCGTCCAATCCACGGGTTGAAGAATGGGCGCCCGTATCCCAAAGCGTAACGGACGAGCCCGGGTCGGCTTTGGCGACAAAGGGCAGCGCGGCACACCAAAGGAGCAAAATCATACCTGCCGAGCGGCAAGGCGTTCTTGGAATTCGAATCGATTTCATGTTTGGCACCCAAAGCTCAACTGCGAGTCACGAGCCCGGGCTGTGGCTATTCGTTTAGCGTTTAATGAGCCTGAACTCAAGCACGGTAAAAGCATACTGAAGACCCGCTCCACGTTTCCAGGTGAGTCAACCGACTCGCAGTATATGCGCATTCAACTTGATGGGAATTATTCAACGTGGCCAAGTTTGGCCAGCTTCTTGACCAAGAACCAAATCTTTCTGTCGGTCGTTCCCAGGCGAAGATTCGTCTCAATGCAAAACCGCTTGCCGCCCATCGAGGTCAAGAAAAAGCCGGTATTAACGGACGTTTGATGATGTGGCGTGGTTTAAAAAGCACGTCGGCGACGACAAGATCCAAGGCCGGTATGCCGTCCTAAACAACGCGTTGGCAGCATCATTGCTATAGTCCGAATCGAACCGCTCGTCACCTGAGTCGCTTCCGCCAACCCGGGAGCAAGTTAGAAACCTGAAGCGTTTGCACCCCCCGATGCTGAGGGTGACTGGCGGACACCATTAAGTCAGCTCAAATATGAAACCTAGGACCAAACGAAACCACTATAGCAGGACTGTCGGCCTGTGCCTCGGTGCGGTTGTGGGGGGATCCGCGTTGATGCGCACCGTGCCTGCTCACGCCCAGGATGTCGGAACCAACAAGCTAGAAAAACTCGAGAAGGAGAACCAGGACCTCAAGAAGCGTCTGGATTTGCTGGAGGCAATGGCCCAAAAGGAGGGGCTCCTCCCCAGCGGCAGCAAGTCGGCAGACCCGCCGGTCTCAGCTCTGAGCGATATTACGCTGTCGGGTTTCGTGACGACTTCCTATTTTCACGATTCCACGATGCCGCCAGCCTCAATGGGCCGCATCTCGCCAGGTTACCTCTGGAACCGCGTCAGTGATTCGTTTTCGCTTAATAAGGTCAAAATCACTCTGGCGAGCCCTCAGGTCCAAAACACAGGAGAAAAATGGGATGCCGGTTACAGAGTATCGCTGATCGCAGGCCAGGACGCGCCGATCGTCAACACCAAGAGCGGCGTTACCGGTTTTGATTATTTACGTGAAGCTTACGTCGAACTCAACGTTCCGATTGGCACCGGCCTCGATGTGCGGGTCGGCGAATTGATCTCGCTTCTGAATTACGAATCCGGCGATGGCGGAGCCGTCAACGCGAACTTCTCTCAAGGGTTTCAGTGGTTCTTTACTGGCAATCCTCCCGCGGCCGGGGTTCAACTTGGGTATAAATTCACAGACTGGCTCAATCTGACTTTCCGTGTTGAGAATGGGTTGTACGCCGGCCCGATCGACAATAACCGCGCCAAGACATACATGGGCGCAATTGGGATCAAACCGTTTGACAAACTCTGGTTCAGCCTGCTCGGTTTCGGCGGCCGTGAAGAAGCCGGCTTTACTCAATCGCTCTGGGGCGGTTCCCTTCTGGGAGGGTGGAACGCAACCGATCAACTCGCGTTTGGCACCGAACTGGACTATTTCAACTTTCACAACCCCAACGGGTCTACCCCATCCGGTAATTCGCCGGTCTGGTCCACCGGCTTGTGGGCCACCTACGATTTCACCAAGAAAGTCGGCGTCGCGGTGAGAGGCGAGTTCCTCAGCGACAGCCACGGGGTGGACGCCTCAGGAGGCGCGCTGGGCTTTCTGAATCCGCCGGGAACCGGGCAGGACCTGTCGAGCGTCGCCTTGACCCTCAATTACAAGCCGGTACCCACCATCAAAATTCAGCCGGAAATCCGGTTCGACCACACCTCGTGGGCGGGCGGCTTTGTTCCGGGCCATCAAAACCGCTTCGTATACGGGGCCGGCGTCTCGTATCTCTTCTAAAGATCAACCAATTAAAACCTAAAAAAGATAACTCAATCCAGAGCAAGTTAACAAAACCATGAAAAAACATCTCCTCCCGCTGTTGGCGGCCTGTATGGCTTTTGCCGGCAGCACTATCTGCAAAGCCGCGGATACCATAAAGGTCGGAGTGCTGCATTCGCTAAGCGGCACAATGGCGATTAGTGAAACCTCGCTGCGCGATGCGCTGTTGTTTGCATTCGATGAGATCAACAAAGCTGGCGGAATCAAAGTCGGTGACAAAAGCTACATGATAGAGCCGGTGATCGTGGACGGCGCTTCCAACTGGCCGTTGTTTGCCGAAAAAGCCAAGCAATTGCTCGAGGAAGACAAAGTTGCCGTCGTGTTCGGTTGCTGGACCTCGGTGAGCCGGAAGTCGGTGTTGCCGGTGTTTGAAAAGGACAACGGGCTGCTCTTCTACCCGGTGCAGTATGAAGGCGAAGAGCTATCGAAAAACATCTTCTATACCGCCGAGGCGGTAAACCAGCAGGCCACGCCCGCGGTTGATTATCTCCTCGCCCAGGGAAAAAAGAAGTTCTACCTCATCGGAACTGACTACGTTTACCCGCAAACGACCAACCTGATTCTTTACAAGTATCTTTTGCTGCACGGCATTTCGCTGGAGAACATCGGCGGCGGCCTGCGCAAGGATGACAGCGGCAAAGTTATTTCGGCCGGAAAATATACCCCGTTCGGGCACACAGACTATCAGCAAATCGTATCTGAAATAAAGCAATTCGCCGCCAGCGGCGACGCCTGCGTTATTAACACCATCAACGGCGATTCTAATGTGCCCTTTTTCAAAGAGGTTGCCGCCGCGGGGCTGACACCCGCCGATTGCCCGGTCGTTTCCTTCAGCTTGGCTGAAGACGAGTTGCGTGCCCTGCCGACCAAAGACCTTGTGGGTGAACTCGGCTGCTGGACGTATTTCATGTCGCTCAATACTCCTGAGAACAAGGCCTTCCTCGGGAGATGGGATTCCTGGCTCAAAGAGGAGAACCATCCAGGCGTCGTAAAGGAGAAGCGAGCTGTTGACAGCCCGATGGTGCTTTCCTACGACGGTGCGTACTTGTGGAAAGCTGCGGTCGAAAAGGCTGGCAGTTTTGATGTCGACAAAGTGCGGGAAGCGCTGGAGAGCGAAACCATCTACTTCGATGGTCCGGGGGGCAAGATCACCATCAACAAGAATCACCACGCCACTAAGAATGTTTACATCGGTGAGACCCGCGCTAATGGGCAGTTTAAGATTGTGAAGTCCTATGACCAGGTGTTCGGCGAACCCTTCCTCTTGAAAGGCCTGGACGAGAAGCTCGCGGCGAAATAACAGCCTCGGAAACCACCGCCGCTCAGAAGAGCAGTAAAGCCTGGGAGGGCGGAGCTCGTGGCTCCGCCCTATTTGAACTAATGAAGCTACCTCTGGTGTTGGCGCTGGCGGTTCTCCTGGCAGGTTTGACCGCAAACCCAGGCACTGCCTTGGCTGAAGCTGATCCCGTGCGGAAGAAACTTGCCGAGGCGATCCTGAGCGAGGGAGGAGAGCAACAACAACTGCTCAACGAGTTGGCGGATACAGGGTCCAAAGCGGTGGTGGAGATTCTCACGGCTTGGTCGCGTGAGGGCGTGTTCATTTTCACGTCAGCCGATAATTCGAAAATCCCTGTCATCCTGGAGGAGGCGGAGGATAGCGCTGGAAAACGCCGCGCGCTGAGAATAGAGGACGGACAGGCGTTGAGGGATTCACAGGGATCGGAACTGCGGTTTGCGTCGAGCGAACTGGCCCCCGCCGACACCGATATGCGTCTTCGCAGCGTCATCCAGCAAGCCCTTGACACTTTGGCGTTGTCGATGGGCGCGCCCGATTCGCGCCGCTCGGCTGCCTTGAAACTGGGAAACTCACAAAAGATCCGCTACCTACCCCTGTTGCAAAATCGGCTCTCAAAGGAGAGGAATTCAGAAGTCCGAAGAGGCATCGAGGAGGCGGTGGCATTGTTGGAACTCAGCGGGACGGACGCCAGAACGCAAATAGAGGCGATCCGGCACCTGGGCCAACTTCGCGCCATCGGCTGCGTGGACAACCTAAAATCAACGATTGCGAAAAAAGGTTGTGCGCCGGAAGTCATCGCGGCTGGAAAGGAGGCGATCCGTTCGATCGAGGACCACATTTGGTGGGTGAACTTTTTTGGCACGATCTTTCACGGCCTGAGCCTCGGGTCGGTTTTGCTCGTGGTCGCCTTGGGCCTGGCGATTACTTTTGGGCTGATGGGGATAATTAACATGGCACATGGAGAAATGATAGCCGTCGGGGCGTACGCCTGCTACGTAGTGCAAAACCTCTTTGCGGCCGGATTCGGCTTTTCGGTTACCCTGCCCTTCAACTTTTTCGGCAGGCCTCTTCATTTTGGGCTCCATTTGCCGGGAATAAACGCGACGGGCTGGTTTTATGAAACTTACTTTCTTTTCGCCATACCGATGAGCTTCGCCGCAGCGGCGCTGGCCGGGCTGTTCATCGAGCGGACTGTGATCCGCTTTCTTTATCGCCGGCCTCTGGAATCACTGTTGGCGACCTGGGGCATTTCGCTGGCAATGCAGCAATGTTTTCGCATGGTGTTCGGCGCAAACAACGTTCAGGTAAACTCGCCCTCATGGCTGCTGGGCCATTTCACCATCAACGATGTCAGCTTTGGATACAACCGGGTCTTTGTTATCGGGTTCGCCGCTGTCATCGTTTTGGCGACGTGGTTATTGTTAACCAAGACCTCCCTGGGATTGCTTGTCCGGGCGGTCATGCAAAACCGAACCATGGCCTCTTGCCTTGGGGTGCGCACCGCCCGCGTGAACATGTTGACCTTTGCCTTTGGATCCGGCCTGGCAGGACTTGCAGGGGCCTTCTTGTCGCAAATTGGCAACGTCGGTCCCAGTCTCGGCCAGACGTATATCGTCGACAGCTTCATGACCGTGGTCCTGGGCGGAGTTGGCAGCATCGTCGGTACCGTCTGTTCCGCGGTGGGTATCGGCACCACCGACCAAGTCCTCCAGCAAACAACCGGTTCCCCCGTCACGGGAAAAATTATCGTTCTGGTTGCTATTATCCTGTTTCTGCAATGGAAACCAGGGGGCTTATTCAGTATCCGCAGCCGAAGCCTCGACTAGAACATGTTTGCTCAGTCGAAGACTTCTGCAAAACTGGCGGTCACGGTTTTGGCCGTGACAGTTCTTCTGGGACTTCCCGCACTTAACGCCTGGATGCCGGCGGGAAGTTTCCTGCGTGTAAGTGACTTCAGCATCAACTTGTACGGCAAGTACCTGTGCTACGCGATCCTGGCCATAAGCGTCGACCTGCTGTGGGGCTATACAGGGTTGCTCAGTTTAGGCCAGGCGCTGTTTTTCACTCTCGGCGGCTACATGATGGGCATGCACCTGATGCGTATGATCGGCAGTCTTGGTCAGTACCATCAGCCTATCCCCGATTTCCTGGTGTTCCTTGGCTGGCATAATCTGCCGTCATTCTGGCGCCCGTTCAGCAGTTTTTGGTTTGCGCTCCAAATGGTTTTTATCGTGCCCGGCCTGGTTGCCCTGGTTTTCGGGCATTTCGCGTTTCGCTCGAGGATTCGCGGAGTGTATTTTTCGATTCTCACGCAGGCTCTCACCTATGCGGCGTGCCTTTTGTTCTTTCGCAACAGCCTGCTCATGGGAGGCAATAACGGATTCACAGATTTCAAATTTCTGCTCGGGCAGGACTTGCGAGCGCCCGCGACCCAGCGATGGCTGTATGTTGCCACAGCCCTGACGCTCATAGGCACTTATTGGGCATGCCGATGGCTCAGCCGGACAAAGTTCGGACTGGTTCAACAGGCCGTTCGGGACCGGGAAGACAGAGTTTTGTTCAGCGGTTATGCCGCCAGCCATTACAAGCTTTTTGTATTCGTGCTTTGCGCTGTCATCGCCGCGGTAGGGGGCATGCTTTATGTTCCGCAGGTCGGCATAATCAACCCAAGTGAAATGGCGCCAGACAAATCACTCGAAGCGGTGGTGTGGGTGGCGGTCGGCGGGCGCGGTACATTAATCGGACCGGTGATAGGCGCCATTGGCGTGAACGCGCTCAAGAGTTGGACCACTCGCGCTTTCCCGGACATGTGGCTTCTCATTCTCGGCACCCTCTTTGTGCTGGTAACTCTTTTCATGCCCAAAGGCATTGTGGGTTTGCCGGGTCAATTCCTGGCCCTCCGCAATCGCTATGCCCCACGATTTAAAGTTCCACCGGCAGCAACCGAACCGGCGCAGGAACTGGCCAAGACCAAATGAGCGCCCGCAAAGAGTTTATCCTCATGCTCGAAGGGGTTAATAAAACCTTCGATGGGTTTAAAGCGATCTCGGAGTTGAACTTTTATATGGACGCCGGAGAGCTTCGGGTGATTATCGGCCCGAATGGCGCCGGTAAAAGCACCATGCTGGACTTGATTACGGGTCGCACCCGGCCGGATACGGGCAAAGTAGAATTCGGCAAGGACACGGATCTGACTCGCTTAACGGAGTATCAAATCAACCGCCTGGGAATCGGCCGCAAGTTCCAGACCCCTTCAGTTTATGTGGAGCACACGGTTTTCGAAAACATGCTGCTGTCCTTACCGGGGACACGAAGCGTGTGGGAGGCTCTTTTTTCGCGTGTCACACCGGCACAACGGGAACGCATCGGGGAAGTTCTCAAGATCGTCGGTCTGAACGATCGAGCTCAGACCAGGGCGGGCGCGCTGGCCCATGGCCAGAAGCAATGGCTGGAGCTCGGAATGCTCCTTGCCCAAGACCCCAAACTGCTGCTGGTGGATGAACCTGCCGCAGGGATGACCGACGAGGAAACGGTCAAAACCGGCGAACTGCTGCTAAGCCTTGCGGGCAAACACAGCATCATTGTCATCGAGCACGACATGACCTTTGTGAGGCAAATTGCCAGTAAAGTTACGGTGCTTCACCAGGGTAGCGTGCTGTTTGAAGGGACGGTAGATGAAGTCCAGAACGACGACCGCGTCATCGAGGTCTATCTTGGGCGCAAAAAGAAGGACAACCACTGAAGCTGGCTCTCGACAAGGTCTGTGTTTCATACGAAGGATCGCGAATTCTTCGAGGGGTGAACCTCGAAGTCCCCGACCACGGCGTGATCTGTTTGATGGGGCGAAACGGCGTGGGCAAAACGACGACGCTCAAATCCATCATGGGCCTGGTGAGAATGGACACGGGGTCGGCATGGTTCTGTGGCCGAAATTTGAACGAGTTGCGCACTGAAGAACGGGCGCGGCTCGGTATCGGGTTCGTTCCACAAGGCCGGGACATTTTTCCGCATCTCACGGTCTGGGAAAATTTGAAACTCGCCCTGGTTGTTCGGGGGGCCACTGGTTCAGGCGAGGTTGACCGGGCGCTCGAGTTGTTTCCGATCTTGAAAGAGTTCCTGCAGCGCAAAGGCGGGGCATTGAGCGGCGGCCAACAACAGCAATTGGCCATTGCCCGAGCCCTGGTGTCAAATCCGAGAATTCTCCTGTTGGACGAACCGACCGAGGGCATCCAACCGAATATCATCGATCTCATCGGAGAAACGCTGATTAATATCAAAAAGGAAGGTGCCGTCAGCATCCTGCTGGTCGAGCAATACGTGGATTTCTGCCGATCGGTGGGCGATGCATTTTATATAATGGACCGGGGCAGCATAGTGGCGCAGGGTCCGATCAAAGATCTTGAAAAGGACGCCGTGCGCCGGCACTTGACGGTTTAACTTGCTTGCAGTCTATGACATTTACCAACGGCGAGCGTGGTCGGGCAGTGTTGCAGATAGAGCAGATCTTCAACCAGAGCACCATCACCGGTTCATTTGCGACCAGTCCAATGAAACTGCTGAGCCCGCGTTCCCGCGGCCCATGCGTGTGCTCTTACGTGAGCAACTTCGGAGGTGGTTTGGTGGCCGGAGACCAAACCAGGCTCCACGTGCGCGTCGGACGCAGCGCCCGCTGTTTTATCGGCACCCAATCATCAACCAAGGTTTATCGCAACCCCCAGGGCCTGCCTTGCGAGCACATTACCACGGCGAACATCGAGTCAGATGCGCTCCTGGTTTTCGCCCCATCGCCGGTTCAACCGTTTGCCGAATCCACCTACGATCAGAAACAGCATTTCACCCTGGCCGCCGGAGCGGGTCTCGCCTTGCTCGACTGGTTCACAGCTGGCCGCAGCGCTTGCGGTGAGCGATGGAAGTTCTCGCATTTCTCAACCCGCAACGAAGTCTGGCGCAAACCGCCTGGCAACGAATCGCCCGATGACACCTGTGATGCGACCCACAAAGAACCGGTGTTTTTCGATGCGTACCGGCTCGACTCAAAGGATGGGCCAATCGACGCACCGCACCGCGCCGGCCGGTTTAATTGTTTTGCCATGCTGGCCCTTATTGGGTCTCCTCTGAAACGCGCGGCGGAGCGTGTCCTGAAGGAAATCGGCCGGGCGCGCGTGAAGCCGCGGGACTCCTTACTGGTGAGCGCCAGCCCGATAAAGGACGGCGCAGTACTCCGCCTGGCTGGAATCCAGTTAAGTGAAGTGGAACAGTCCTTGCGCCGCCACCTTGGGCCTGTCGCCGATGCCCTTGGCGAAGACCCATGGAGCCGCAAGTGGTAAATTGCACGCGCCAAATGAACTTGTATGCACCTGACCCCCC
>DATGLT010000349.1:0-9977 GCA_035294005.1 Verrucomicrobiia bacterium | reverse complement strand
TTTCGAGCCCACCCAGGGGGCTTTGGGCGATATACCTTGCGACGGGGCTTTCCGGATTCTGCGCGCTCAGCTGTGAAGTCATTTGGACGCGACTGCTTTCATTGATGCTTGGGAGTACGACCTACAGCTTTTCTTTAATTATCGCCGTGTTCTTGCTGGGGCTAGGACTGGGTAGCGCCGTCGCCGGACTGCTGAGGCTGCAGTCCAAGGGGGCGTTGATCGGACTTGGCGTTTCCCAACTGTTCTTGGCAGGGGGCATCGCCTGGGCAGCCTTTGCCCTTGCAAGGTCACTCCCGTATTGGCCAATCAATGCGAGCGCGTCGAAAAGCGTCTGGTTCGATTTCCAGCTGGATATCGTGCGCTGTCTTTGGGCTATTTTGCCCGCAACATGCCTTTGGGGCGCAAGCTTTCCGCTGGCGCTCAGCGCCGTGGTTCAACCCGGCTCGGATCCTGGGCGGCTTGTGGGCCGGTTCTATGCCGTAAACACACTGGGGGCCATCCTTGGAGCGGTTTGTTCAAGTCTCGTGCTGATTCCCTCCATAGGCACAAGCCGCGCTCAACAGCTGTTGATTGTTGTTTGCTCAGTCGCTGCCGTCGTTGTCCTTTTGACCTCCTCGACTGCCCGACCAAACACACTTCGCGTCACCCGGCGAACCCTTGTTGCGTTGGCCGCAGGAGCGGCAGCCGCCTTTCTGGCGCTCTGTGTTCCGTCCCTTCCGTGGGACCTGGTCGCTTACGGGCGATACCTGCCAATGAAAACGGAGCTCGGCAAAGTTCTTTACGTGGCCGAAGGAATGAATTCGTCGGTTGCGGTCACGGAAATGGAAAGCGGGGTTCGCAACTTTCATGTCAGCGGCAAGATTGAAGCCTCCACCGATCAACAGGACATGCGACTGCAGCGCATGCTCTGCCACGTGCCGGCCCTGTTTCACCCGGAACCGCGCTCAGTGCTCGTGGTGGGCTGTGGGGCAGGAGTGACTGCAGGGTCATTCCTGACTCATCCAGCCGTTCAGAGGGTCACCTTGTGCGAGATCGAGCCTTTGATTCCCCGAGCAGTCGCGCGTTTTTTCGGGCAGGAAAACTACGATGTCGTCGCCGACCCTCGCGTCCGAATCGTGTACGATGACGCAAGGCATTATATCCTCACCACTCGAGAGAAGTTCGATATCATCACCTCAGACCCAATCCATCCCTGGGTGAAAGGGGCAGCCGCGCTGTACACCAGGGAATACTTCGAGATGTGCAAAAAACATCTCAAATCTGGCGGAATGGTCACTCAATGGGTGCCACTGTACGAAAGCGATTTGGCAACAGTCAAAAGCGAGATCGCGACTTTTTTTGACGTATTCCCCCAGGGAACAATCTGGAGCAACGACGATATGGGGTCCGGATACGACCTGGTCCTGCTTGGGCAGGTCGAACCGCTGGAGGTGGATGTCGGGGCAGTCCAGCAACGGCTAAGCCGAGAAGACCACCGTCTCGTTGCCCAATCTCTGCGGGACGTCGGAATTCGGTCAGCCTTCGCCCTGGCTGCGACCTACGAGGGCCAGGCTTCGGATCTGAAACCGTGGCTTAGAGGAGGTCAGATCAACCGCGATCGCGATTTGCGGTTGCAGTACCTCGCCGGCATGGGGCTCAATGTGAATCAATCGGACTTGATCTACGAGGACATGTCATTCTACCGCCGTTTTCCGGGGGAGATCTTCATCGGGTCGAACATTTGGAACGACGCGCTCAGACGGAACATGCAACCACAAAAGACCAAAGGCAAAAAGCAGTAAATCAAGGGCGCGCGCCATCCCCGGCGCGAAGGTGATCTCCACAGAACCAAGGGTTTTCTGACTTTCAAGTTGCCGGACTTGGCTTAGCTTGACGAGATGACCTTGAGGGAACAGATGACCGAATTGGCCGGGCAGGCCAAAGCGGCCTCACGTGAACTCGCCCGGCTCAACACGGACGAGAAGAATGTGTGCCTTTCGGCCATGGCCTCGGCACTGGAGCGACAGGCCGATCCGATCAAGAGCGCCAATGCCCTGGACATGGAAGCCGGCGCGAAGTCCGGCCTGGGCTCGGCGATGCTGGACCGTCTGAAACTGGACGATAAACGAATTGCCGGAATGGCCAGGGGGTTGCGCGAGGTGGCCGCCCTGCCCGACCCGGTGGGCAAGGTTCTCGACGAACGGGTCCGGCCAAACGGGCTGAAGCTCAGGAAAATTACGACTCCCATCGGGGTGGTGGTCATCATTTACGAATCGCGGCCAAATGTGACGGCCGATGCTGCCAGCCTTTGTTTCAAATCGGGCAACGCAACGATCCTGCGAGGCGGCAAGGAAGCTCTGAATTCGAACACGACTATTGCCAAAATCCTGATCGAGGCCGGCCGGAAAGCGGTTGCAGGGTTCCCGGAATTTGCAATCCAGGTTGTCCCAACGCCAGATCGGGAAGCCATTGCCGAACTGCTCGCGCTGACCCAATACGTCGATTTGTGCATGCCACGAGGCGGCGAAGGCCTAATCCGGGCCGTGGCCCAGTGCTCGAAGGTCCCCGTCATCAAGCATTACAAAGGCGTGTGTCACGTGTATGTGGATGCGGCCGCCGACATCAAGATGGCGGAAGAGATCGTTTTAAATGCCAAAGTGCAACGACCCGCCGTCTGCAACGCCATGGAGACTTTGTTGGTCGACGCGTCGATTGCCGACACGTTTATCCCCCGGGTGGCCCCCCTGCTGGGCCGGCACAAGGTGCAATTGCGCGTGGATGAGCGGACCGAACCTATCCTTCAAAAACTCGAGCCGGATCTTAAGCCCACGTTCCAGAGAGCGACCGACGAGGATTTTTTCACCGAGTATAACGATTACATTCTGAACGTTCGGGTGGTCAACGGCGTCAAGCAGGCCATTGACCACATCAACCATTATGGATCGTCGCACTCCGACAGCATCGTCACTGCGAACGAGGCGCGAGCCCATCAATTCCTCAATGAGGTTGATTCGGCGGCTGTGTATTGGAACGCGTCGACGCGTTTCACCGATGGTGGGGAATTCGGGATGGGCGCCGAAATCGGCATTAGCACAGACAAAATCGGAGCGCGAGGCCCGATGGGGCTCGACGAACTGACCTCGTACAAGTGGATCGGCCTTGGCAACGGCCAGCTTCGCACCTGAAACAACCGGGACAGGATGCGCGGCTTTACTAAGCTAAAAACCGCGGATAGCCGGATCCAAGGCACATCCGCGGCAATGCGACGGGGGTTCCCCAATTACTTCGGACGGCCGGACTTGTCTTTTTGTTGTTCCTGGCCTTCCTGCTGTTCCCCTTCTTCTTGCTCCTCTTCCTCGGCCTCGCCCTCGCTTTCTTCCACGTTGATGGCGCTCTCGGCGATGTCGGTCAACTGCTCGTCGGTATCGCGTTCCTCGTCGAGCGTTTCCTCGAGCAAATCCGCGGCATCCTCTTCCCCGAGCAGACGCGCCCAGGAATGCAGCGACCCGTAGGAGGCAATCTCATAGTGTTCGGCCTTTTGAGCGGCGCAGATCAGCGCGGCGTCACTCTCATGTTTTTTGATAAGCTCATCGCCCTCTTTGATGATTCCCTCCATCGCCTTGCAGCCTTTGGTTTTGGGCTCTTCTCCGATCACCTCGAACACCTGTTCAAGTCTTTCGACTTGGGCTTCGGTCTGTTCGAGGTGCTCCTCAAACGCGTGGCGCAGATCTTCGTTCTCAGCGGCTTGCGCCAGCTTCGGAAGCGCTTTCAAAAGCTGCTTCTCGGCATCGTATATATCCCCCAGTTCCTCGAGAAAAGTTTCACGCAGCGTGCTCATTATCTTCTACCTTTCTTTTTTTGATTGTTAGCTTTGTAAGCATCGGACGCTAAACTCCGCGCGATCCCGCAACAATGGGTGGAACACCTAACACCTTCGTTCGATTGGATCTGGCGAGTGAGGAACGCATTTCGTGGCAATTTTAACGGGCCAGATGGGACTTGGCCGATCGTGCGGAGACACGTGGCGCAACCTGGCCGAAGAGCGCCCCGCCGGTTTCATTTTTGACGCTGGTACCCATCTAAACTACTGTGTGCCCTACGGCCGGTTGCCCGTGGAACCGGCTAATAAATCTATCGTGCAAACCAGCTCTCAGCCGACGGCTGTAAATTCTCCCGCTGAGCGGGCGCGCTTTGTTCGGGATCAACTACCCGCCGAAGGTTTGTTCGCCGGACACCAGTGGCGAGTCGCGACCTCGCCTTTACGACTAGCAACCCCTTTGGCAAAGGAGATAGAGACGCTTGGGCGCGTTTTGCTGCAATTCTATCGCGCGGTAAACCTGCTGTACCGCAAAAGTGCCGAAGGCAAACAGCCGGAGTGGGTAGCCAGGTGGCTGGATTATGGCAAGCCGGCGGAACTGATCGCCCTTGAACGATCTGCCGCCTTCAAGAACGAAGTTCCACGCGTGATTCGGCCTGATTTGTTAATCACCGAACACGGTTTGAGCGTCACTGAACTGGATTCGGTCCCCGGAGGCATAGGCCTGACAGCCTGGCTTAACCAGGTCTATTCGCGCCTGGAAGAAACGCAGGCCGCGCCCGCTACTACAAAATTGCTGGGCGGTCCCAAAGGCATGCTGGAGGGTTTCGCCTCGATCTTTGGGGAGGCGCCCCATGTTCATATTGTGGTCTCAGACGAGGCCGCCACGTACCGTCCCGAAATGGAGTGGGTGGCCAATCAGTTGGGCGAGCGCTTCCAAGCCCGTGACTCTAATTTTCAGCTCTTCGAAGACGGCGACGCGGTTTATCGATTCTTCGAGCTTTTCGATTTGCGCAACGTGGGCAACTCAGCCCGCATTTTCGAACTGGCAGCTTCGAAGCGCATTCGGTTGACCCCCCCGCCAAAGCCCATTTTCGAGGAGAAAATGCTGTTCGCGCTGCTCTGGAACAGGAACCTCCAGGGGTTCTGGCGGCAGGAACTCGGCCAGGCCTTCCACGAGCGAATGCTGAAGCTGGTCCCTTACACCTGGATAGTAGACCCATCGCCCCTGCCCCCTCAAGGAGCCATCCCGCAACTCGATATCACCGATTGGCGTCAATTGCAGTTGCTGTCGCATAAAGACCGAGAGCTGATCCTGAAAGTTTCCGGGTTCTCTCCGCACGCCTGGGGTGCGCGGGGCGTTTACCTGGGCAGCGATTTGCCTCAAGCCGAGTGGGCCGCCGCCGTTGACAGAGCCATTGCGGGCTGCGAGCGCGAACCGCATGTCCTTCAGCGATACCACAAGCCGTCTCTGGTCGAAACCGAATGGTTCGACTTCGAATCGAATCAACCCGTGCCGATGAAAGGGCGCGCGAGGCTGTGCCCGTATTATTTCGTCCACGGCGAAGCGGAGGCCGCGCGCGCGCAACTCGGGGGCGTGCTTGCCACGATCTGCCCCGCCGACAAGAAAATCATCCACGGCATGACCGAGGCTGTGTTTGCGCCTTGCTCGGCATGAGCTTGACCGAATACATGCTCCTGGCCGGCAGCTCGCTGTTCGTCATTATCGATCCCCTAGCGACGGTTCCCGCATTTCTTGCAATGACCCCGACCGACACGCCCGAGCAGCGCATCAAGATGGCGCGCCTGGCTTGTTGCGTCAGCGCGGGCGTGCTCATCGCCTTCGCCCTCGCGGGCAAATGGATTTTCAAATTCCTCGGCATCACCATGCCTGCCTTCCAGATTGCCGCCAGTATCGTGCTGCTCCTGGTCGCACTGGACATGCTTCGGGCCCAGCGCTCCCGGGTTCATGAGACTTCGGAGGAAACCGCGGCTGGCGTGGAGAAAACCGATATCGCCATCGCGCCTTTGGCCATCCCGATGCTCGCCGGGCCCGGGGCCATCTCAACGGCGATCCTGCTGCAAAACGAGGCTGAAACTCTGGCCCAGCAAGGCGCCCTTTACGTCTGCATCGTCCTGGTGTGCGTCGCGTCTTACTTCATTCTGCGCATCTCCGCTCACGGCGCGCGCTGGCTTAGCCCGATCGCAATGAACCTCACGGTCCGCATCATGGGCCTGCTTTTGTGCTCCGTCGCGATCCAGTTTATGGTCAACGCAATTAAACAGCTCAAGAGCGAATGGTAAACGCCCTGAAATCTCCGCTACTGCGAGAAGCGCCTCCTCGATCGGCCAATCGCTTGCAGCTAACGGTCCCGAGCGTTGCGTTATGAACCTTTACGTCGGCACCAGCGGTTACTCATATAAGCCCTGGAAAGGCCCATTCTATCCGGAGGAGTTGCCCGACAAGCAAATGCTCAATTTTTACGGGCAACACTTCCGCACCGTCGAAATCAACAACACTTTCTATCGGATGCCCAAACCCGAGCTAATGGAAACCTGGGCAGCCGAGGTGCCTGACGCATTTAGATTCGTAATAAAGGCGCCGCAGCAAATCACGCATATCAAGCGTCTAAAAGACGCCGGTGATTCTCTGTCTTATCTTCTCCGGGTCGCCGGGACTTTGGGAACCCGGCTCGGACCTGTCCTATTCCAGTTGCCGCCCAACATGAAGAAGGATTCGCAGCGATTGCGGGACTTTTTGAGATTGGTTCCGGCTTCGAACCGTTCCGCGTTCGAGTTCAGGCACCAATCATGGTTTGACCAGGAGATCTTCGACCTGCTTCGAGAGCACAAAGCCGCCCTATGCATCGCTGAAGCGGAAAACGATCTGCAAATTCCTTTCGAGTCCACCGCAGATTGGGGCTATCTGCGCTTGCGAAAAACCGAATATGGCGATGCCGAAATCAAGGAATGGGTTGGCCGGGTGCGGGGGCAGGCCTGGCAGGACGCCTTTGTCTTTTTCAAACATGAGGACGAGGGCAAAGCGCCGTTGCTCGCAAAGAAGTTCCTGGAGTTGGCGAAATAGGGCGACTCCCGCCGAAGCCGTCACAGGGGCGCAAAAGAGGGCGTAAGGTGACTCAGTGTAAGTACGGAAGTATCTGAAGCTCTTATTACTTGCATCATTTTGCCTAGGATGCTAACAACCCAGGCAAGCCTGATGACCCGCGGACAATCACTCAGATATTCCATGGCCGGCCTTTCGCCCAGCCCCGCTGCTCAAGATCGATCGCGAGCGAAATACAGCACGTGATCAATACCCTGAGCGTGACTGACGAAACAAGCCGTCCTGCCGGGACAAACCGCGATGTCAACCCAAGGAATTCACACTCGATTTAAGCCAATGCACCATAAACACGCCCTGTTGAGAGTCGCACCTGAAACGCCTGCTTCGATGCCTGCCGCCATTGGCCTATGCCGCCGGCGGGCTTCGATTCTTGTGGCAGTGCTTTTATCCGCTGTTGCCAATCATGCCGCCACGATCAACTGGACCAACACCAGCGGAGGCAACTGGAGCGCGCCGGCGAATTGGAGTCCCAATGCTCTGCCCGGGGCTTCAGATGACGTGGTGATTGCGGCAAACGGGACATACACAGTCGTGGCAGACGTTTCGAGCACGATCAGCACGCTGACGGTGGGCGGCAGCACGGGCCAGCAAACCCTCAATGTTGCCGGCGGCACCCTGACAATAAATGGTGCCGGGACGATTAGCTCAAACGGGGCGCTTGCGATTACGACGGGAACACTAGCGGGAACTGCGACCATCGTGAGCAGCGGTCCTGTGACCTGGACTGGCGGGACGATCAGCGGTTCAGGAACCTTGTACGTCAGCGGCGGACTGACCATGAGCGGCACCGATCGCAAATCCCTCACTGGATGCACCCTGGTAAACCTCGGGACAGCGTCGTGGACCGGAGGCGATTATTATTCAGGCTCAACCGCGGTTTTCAGCAATGCGCCTGCCGGAATTTTCAACCTCACCTTCGACGGTTTCACAGGTAATTACGGAGGGGGACGCACCTTTGCAAACGCGGGAACGTTCAACAAGACCGGGGGGACGGCAACCGCGACGTTCAGCGAGGATGCGTTTAACAATTCCGGAACCGTCAATGTTCAGAGCGGAACCTTGAGTCTGGCAGGGGGAGCCAGTTCCGGCGCCTTCGTTATCGGGTCCGGCACGACGTTGGATTTCCACACGGGCACCCATACGCTTGGCTCGGGCTCGAGTGTTTCCGGCGCGGGAACTTTTTCGGTCAGCGGCGGCACTGTCAATGTGAACGGCAGCTACACGGTTACCGGAAACCACTCTTTTACTGGTGGAACGGCGAATTATCTAGGCCCGTACGCTCTGACCAACGGCGCGATGAATGTGACCGGGGGAACGGTGAACTTCAACGCGGGCGGCGTCGCCTCGCCCTCAACGGTGTCCCTGGGCACAAGCGGAACTCTTGGCGGCAGCAACTTGGTTAGCGTAACGGGATTATTCACGTGGGCCGACGGTCAAATCAACGGATCGGGCCCCTTGTATGCGAATGGCGGACTGGTGATGAACAGCGCCGCGCGCAAATCGCTGTTCGGGCGAACCCTTATCAATACAGCCACTGCTGCCTGGAGTGCGGGAGATTATTACTCAGGTTCCGCAGCAGTTTTCAGCAACGCACCAGCTGGCGTATTCAACCTCGTGTTCGATGGCAACACCGGGAACTACGGTGGTGGACGCACCTTTGCGAACGCAGGTACGTTCAACAAAACGGCTGGGACGGGAATAGCCACTTTTAATGAGGACAACTTCAACAACACGGGATTGATTGTGGTTCAAAGTGGAACCCTGAGCGTGTTCAGCGGGACCAGTTCGGGTGCGTTTGTCATATCGAACGGGGCTACGATGAACATCGTCGGGGGAACCCATGTATTCACAAATGGCGCGAGCGTTTCCGGCGGCGGCACCCTCCTGGCCAATGGCGGCACTCTCAATTTCGAAGGACAATACAACCTCTCGCCCGGCCAAATGGCCATCACCGGGTCTACGGTTAATTTCTTAGGCACGGGCACTGCCGCCCCTGTCACACTCGTTCTGGGCAGCGGGGGCAATCTCAGCGGCAGCAATACGGTTTCGGTAGCCGGCCTGTTCACCTGGACCGATGGGCAGATCAATGCCCCTGTAACCGTGAATGCCAATGGGGGATTGCAAATGAGCAGTCCGGCCCGCAAATCTCTGTTCGGGACCCTCGTCAACACCGCGAACGCTACCTGGAGTGCGGGCGACTACTACTCCGGTTCGGGCGCGGTGCTCAGCAACGCGCCATCCGGGGTATTCAACCTTACCTTTGACGGTTATACAGGCAACTACGGCGGCAACCGAACGATCGCCAACGCCGGCATTTTCAACAAGACTGCCGGAACCGGCACGGCAACCTTTACCGATACGGCATTCAACAACTCAGGTGTCGTGAACGTTCAGAGCGGCACATTGAGCGTCATGGGCGGGGTCAGTTCGGGTCTTTTCACCAATGCTCCAGGAACCACCCTGGACTTTAATAACGGTACCCACACTCTCTTGCCTGGTTCTACTGTGGCCGGTGCCGGAACTTTTTCTGTCAGCGGCGGAACGGTCAACGTCAACGGCAACTATAGCATCACCGGAGGGCACAGTTTCACCGGCGGCACGGCGAATTTCCAGGGACCTTACAACCTGACGACCGGAGCCATGAACGTGGCCGGCGGAACGATCAACTTCAACTCAGGCGGGACGGCCTCCCCCTCCAGCCTGACTCTGGGCACTTCCGGAACCCTGGGGGGTAGTAACCTGGTCTCCGTCTCGGGAGTGTTTACATGGACCGACGGTCAAATCACTGGCTCAGGTGCAGGCTCAGGCCCCGTCTACGTTAATGGCGGTCTGAACATGAGCGGGCAGGCCCGCAAATCTTTGCTCGCGCGAACCCTCATTAACGCGGGGACGGGCACCTGGAGTGCGGGCGATTATTACTCGGGGTCCGGTGCCGTTTTGAGTAATACGCCCTCTGGGGTCTTCAACCTCACGTTCGACGGCTACACCGGAAACTACGGAGGAGGCCGCACAATTGCCAATGCGGGCGTTTTCAACAAAACAGGCGGAACGGGCACC
>DATGLT010000348.1:0-38018 GCA_035294005.1 Verrucomicrobiia bacterium | reverse complement strand
GAAACCCAGTAACCGGAATCCGTCCGGAAGCGTTATCTTTTCGAAGATTCGGTCGATGTTCCCTCCCAACCCATGTTGAAACACTACGGGTGTTCCGCTTCCGCGATCGAGATAGTAGAACCGAAGGTTGCCCCGGGTTAGATATGGCATGCGAGTTAAGTCTGGTTCGGAGCCGACGCGTCCGCTGCCTTCAAGTGGCTCCGGACGAAGGCCACTGACACCGGCACTTCCGCTTCAGTCAACCCATGAAGAATCAGGGGGCCGTCAAAGCCCGCTTCCTTCAGCAGTTCGAGGTAAAGCGGGTAGTTCAATGCACCTTTGCCCGGCGCGACAGAATGAAACGGTTCTTCTGCCATGACGTCCTTCGCGTGTGCGAGGACAATGTCTTTTCCCAGTAGATCAACCGCCTGATGGAGCAGTTTCTCCTGGGTCTCTATGTGCCGGGCATCGACCAGGTTTGCCGCGTCAAAGACTATCTTGAGCCAGGGCGATTTAAGCTCGTCGAGGAGTTTGCGGGCTTTGGCGGCCGAATCGATCACGTTTGCGGGCTCGGGTTCGACCCCGAGGCAAATACTGCATTGCTCCGCCATGGGAAGGAGTTGTTCGAGGGCTGCAACCAGGTCATTCCATGCCTCGGGCGAGTGATTGGCCGCATGCGGCCGCCACATATCGGACGGGTCGCGGGTTCCTGTGCAGAGGGTGACTACTTGGGCGGATATGGATTTGGCAGCGCGGATCAGGCCTTTGAGCCGGGCGAGATCTTTGGACCTCTTTTCGGGATTGGGGTGGATCAGATTGCAAGTGCCCGAGACCGCCGGGTTTGAGAGTGAACAGCGACTGAGTTCATGGCGGATCCTGTCGGTAAGCGCGGTATCAACAGCATCGGGCAATGCAGGCAGCCCGGCACACGAGAAATTAAACTGGATGCAGTCCAGTCCGCAGGATTTTACGGCGGCGAATGTTTGCTCCAGCGAAGGCCTGGTAAAGGTCTTCGCAAAAATTCCAAGGCGCATCACACGCCCCCTCTTGCTTCTGACACTTTCACCTTTTCGCCAGATTCGGCGGACCTGGCGATGGCTACCATGACTTTGATCGCGGCCAAGCCGTCCTCGATTCCAGCGCCGCGTTGGGTTTTCCCATGGAGTACCGTGTCGGCGAAGTCTTCGATCTGCAATTTATAGGTATACGCATCCTCGCCGAGCGGCCTGCGATATTGTTTATCCCTGGCCGAAAAACATTCGACCTCGCTGGTTTTATGATACCAAGGCAGAAAAACTTTGCCCTGCGCACTTCCGTGTTCGCCATAGATCCTGAATCCTTCTTCGAAATCGCCGCACATCGGGATCATGAGTTCGAGGTGGCCTAGCGCGCCTGACTGAAGTTCGGCCTCGATAAACCAGCAGAAGGAGCCGCCACGCTCGGTGCACCGCGCGCGAACGGCCGTCACTTCACCCGCAAGATAACGCGCCGTATCAACAAGATGACTCCCGTGCGTCAGCATAAAATAGCGGCGCTTGTCGGACTTCGGGTTTCCTTCGGGACGTTTCGCCGCGGTGCTGGTGCGGATGATAGGCTGCAAGTTATCCGTCATCGTGTAACGAAAGCTGCTATCGCAGTACCACGAGCGGAAGGCGATCACTTGGCCGAGTTCGGACTGAACAAAATCCCGGGCGAAAGCAATGCCTGGATCAAAGCGGCGGTTATTTGCGATTTGAAACACAACTTGCCGCCTCAGCAGTTCAGCTCGCAGTTGCTCACATTCTTCAACCGTGACTCCCAGTGGCTTTTCGACCAAAACCGGCCGGCCCGTTGCAATGATCTTTCGGCAAAGCGGGACGTGAAATTGGTCGGCCGTCCCGACGATGACCGCTTCGACTTGCGAATCATCGAGCATTTGGTCGAGGCTGGTGAAGGTCTTCCTCGGCTCATGGACTGCCGCCATCCTGGTCACCAGGTCTTCCGCAATGTCGCAAAATGCGTAAAGTTCCGCGTTCCTCGCCTTGCGACATGCGTCGAAGTGGGCCATTTGCGAAATTGGGCCGCAACCCAGCACACCGACCCGTAATAACCTGGATTCTTTCTTCAATGCGATTCCTTTGAATAGCGCTGACGCAGCGCTTCGGACAGTGCCGTTAGTTTGCGGCTTTTTGCAAGGGCAACCAATGCGCGCAGATGTTCACGTTCGGAGACCCCGCGCAAATCACCATCCCTGTGGATCGCAATCGCCTGCTGCATGGCTTCAGCCCCCAATCGAGGGCTGGGTCTGCCTCGTTTGTCCTGAATCGAATTGATGGCCGAACCGGCGAGGAACAGGACATTGCCGGTGAGCCCGCGGCGCTCGGCATCGGCGAGATTCAAGCCGATATTGCCCTGGTCCAGCGCTCCCGCCCGCACAATCATGGTCGGCTTGATGTTCCCCAAAGGCATCGACAAAGTCCGCTCCGAGGCGATCCATTCCTGGCCGTAGGGCAGGAGAAACGGCTTTCCGGGACGGACTGGCGCGGTCTGCCGGAAATCGATTCCATCCAGGCGCGCGAGCATATCGATTACTTCGCGCCAGATGGCCCGCGTTTTGACACCGATCCCCGCATTGTGGCCGTAAAGGGCAGGGGGAGTGCCGGAGTTCCTCGTTGCCTCGCGCACCATTCGCACGGCGCCCCCGGCAAATGTTTCGCTAAACATCAGTCCTGTTGCCCCTGCATCCAGTGCAGCCTGGGCCACGGACAGCATCTCGTGCGGCGCGGAGCTGATGTGCGGCGCGAAAATCAGGCCGAGTCCCCCGCGCCGGCGTTGAGCGTTTTTGATCGCTTGGACCGCCAGTTTCGTCCGTTCTGCAACCGGGCAATAATCGAGGTTCGGATACAGGTCCTCGTCCTCCTTGACGAACATGAAGAGTCGGCAATCTGCGATCTGCTCGACCAGCTCGCCCACTTGGTTTGCGGTAATGCCGGCCGTCGGTTTGAGTATCGTGCCGAACGCGGGTTGATCGTGGCCGAAACCCGTCATTTGGCGCACCCCGAAGGGACCGTGCGCCGGACCGGGAAAAGTGTTGATCACCGCGTCGGGAATTCGCAGCGCCACCAACTGCGAATCCTGGTTCTCGTATACGTCAAAGAGGATCGCGGCGGCGGTGGTGTGCAACAAATCGCACGACGTCAGGTGCCCGTCGGGTTGCAGCATCATCTTGAGAGGAAAGCCGACGTGGACCAGCCCGAGCCGGTTGGTGCGGTCGAACGCATCAACCCCCAATGGTTTGGCCGCGCAGGCGGCCAGCAATGATCCGGCGGGCGGATTCTTTACTCCTATTGTCGCATGATAGCTGATTTCCTTTACGGCTTCCTCAAGCTTGAGCGTCCGGAAGGCGAAAAAGTATGTCGCGACAACGCAATCGCTCACCCGCGGGGCGGGGTGCGCCGCCAACCGCTCCGTGACGATGGCCCTCAAAATGGATTGGCGTCTCGCCCAATCGTGCCACAAGGACTTGAGACTGGTCCCGTCCAGGGATTTCATTGAGTGAAGTTATCATTTCATGAACCTGAAGCCGGGCGCAACGCTGAATGCCGCGCGGGGGCCGAGTTCGCGCTTGACACGATGGGTCTGAGGCTCCGACATTCAGAACGACAAAACAAAAACTCCACCCAAGTCTTCTTATGGCCAAGATAGCGATGATCGGCGCGGGCAGCCTCGTGTTCTGCAAAACCTTGATGTCGGATTTTCTCGCCACCCCGGCTCTCAAAGGGAGCGAGTACCGGTTAATGGCCCTGACCCGAACGCGGTTGGACAAAATGCACTCGTTTGTAGAGCGCATGATTCGAGACAATGGTGTGGCCGCCTCGGTTGTCTCCACCACCAACCGCCGCGAAGCCCTTAAAGGGGCCGATTACGTGGTCGTCATGCTCCAGGCCGGGGGTGTCGAGGAGTTTCGCCAGGATTATGAAATTCCACTGAAGTACGGCGTCGACCAATGCATTGCCGACACCATGGGACCCGGCGGCGTCTTCCGCGCGCTGCGCCACATCCCGGCGCTGCTCGAAATTGCCCGCGATATGCAGGAGCTTTGCCCCAATGCGATTCTGTTCAATTACGCCAACCCAATGGCGATGTGTTGCTGGGCATTGGGCCGGGTTCCAGGCCTCCAATTTGTTGGCTTGTGTCACGGGGTCCAAACCACGATGGATCTGATTGCGAGCTACACCGGCGTGCCGAAGGAAGAAATTGACTTCACTGCCGCCGGGATCAACCACATGGCCTGGTTCCTCAAGTTGCAGCACCAGGGCCGCGATCTCTATCCTGTGCTCAAAGCCAATTTCGAAAAACCGGGCTATTACGTAAACGAGAAAGTTCGCGGCGAGGTCTTGCGCCATTTTGGATATTTCATGACCGAAAGCACCGGGCACCTGTCAGAATACCTGCCTTATTTTCGCAAAAACAAAAAGGCGCTCGACCTCTACTGCGACGAACCTTCTTTTGGCGGGGAAACCGGGGCTTATTACAAGTATTGCGCGATGCTGGCTGAAAAATTCGCGAAAACGGATCCCTTGTCCATCGAATCCACGGCCCTGGGAGCTCGCAGCGCCGAGTACTGCTCTCATATCATCGAGGCTAAAGAAACCGGAGAAGTTTTTCGCTTGAATGGAAACGTCCGCAACGACGGCTACATTTCGAATCTTCCCGCGGGTTGCTGCGTCGAGGTTCCGATCTTCGTCGACAGGCTTGGGTTGCATCCGACGGTGGTGGGCAATCTGCCGCCTCAATGCGCCGCGCTCAATATGACCAACATTTTGGTCCAGGGCATGACCGTGGAAGCCAGTTTTACCGGAGATCCCGAGTTGGTTATGCAAGCGGTCGCATTGGACCCGTTGACTTCAGCCGTTCTGACTCTGAAAGAAATACGGGACATGGTGGCCGAAATGCTGGATGCCGAACGCAAATACCTGCCGCAGTTCGCGAACAAAAAACTCCGCACCATACCGGCAATCAGTGTGCCTCAGAATGTGGAGCGCCAGGAGGTCCCGTTGGATCCCGCTTTGGCGATCGCCAACCGGTTCGGCAAACTCGCGCGAGCCTGAAACGGATCCCGAACCCGCAGGGTTCGCAGCGAGTAGCCGTGGGTCAGGCGACCAGGTCGCCTGACCCACGGAACCGCGCCAAGAAATAAATTGGATCCCTCCAGGGATCCCAGCATAGGCGGCAAAATCTGCGTCGCTGGTGTTATTGAAATTTTCCGCGCCGCCGCGCATCGTTCACATTTTGCTGGCACCGTTCCGGGTGCTCATGAAATTTTTGGCCACTTCCGGGCGTCTCCGCTGCGCTGCGACGCCCGGCTGCTCGTTGTGAACCCTCCGGGTTCACTTTGAACGATTCCCCGACTCTCCAGGGAGGGATGTCGTAGCGCCAGGGTTTGGTGCGGATTGAGCCCGTGGTTTCCCGGTAGCCGGCGTGGGTTCGGGATGCACGGTTACGTCCGCCTCCGGCAGGACCTCTTTGACAGCGTGCTCGACCTGTTCAGTTAACTCATGCGCCGTTCGCAAGCTCAGGTTGCCATCCAATGTGATGTGCAGATCCACGAAATAATGTGGCCCGGAATGACGCACCCGAATCGCGTGGCAATCGAAGACCATGGGCACAGATTCAACGCGTGATTTGATCCGATCGGCAACGCCTTCGGGCGAGGCATCCAGCAGGGCCTGAACCGCGCGCACGCCTAGCTTTAAACTGACCCAGACAACGATCGCCGCCACGAACAAGCCCGCCAACGCATCGGCATTTTTCAGAAATTCGAGTCCCCGAACGCTTTGTCCCACTTTGACGCCACCCAGGCCCACAAGGACCACGACCGAGCTCCAAACATCCGAACTGAAGTGCAGCGCATCCGCTTCCAACGCCTGGCTCCGATGCTTGGCTGCGATCCGGTAAAGCATTTTCGATCGCGTGACGTCCACCACGATCGAAATCAGCATGACTCCAAAGGCCCACGGCGATGCGATCACCTCCACGTGGCCTGTCGCCAGACGCGTCACGGATTGATAAATGATCCACCCGCAGGTGCCGAGCAACAACAGTGTTTCTACGAGCGCGGATAAGTTTTCTACCTTGCCATGCCCATAGGCATGTCCAGGGTCCGCAGGTTTGCTCGCCACCTGTACCGCGAAGAACGTGATGAGCGCGGCGGCAAAATCCAGCGCCGAATGCGCCGCCTCCGCCAGTATTCCCAGACTGCCGCTCAGAAGGCCTACAACAATTTTCAGAGTTGTTAGGAAAACTGCTGCACCTACCGAATTCAGTGCAGCGCTGCTTTTTTCAATATTACCCTCGTCGGACATTTTTTTGGGAAAACTTCCCGTGTTCTGAATTTGACGAATCCCACTGGCTCGAGCGAGTCAATTTTTGGCGCCAGAATTAGTGGCACCGGATTCTGGCGGCGCGCCTCTTGGCTGCCGCAGCCCATCGCGCTATTGCGAAGGGCCTTTTGGCTCGCCATTTGCTCCTCAGGAGCCCCGAACGGGCGCGCTGGCAGCTGTGTCCAATCGTAAGACATTTCCAGTGTGAACCGTAGACGACGGGGCCTGGAAATACGTCAGAAGGGGCCCGCACACTCGTTTTGTAACCTTAAATGCAAGAAGAAACCAACCGCCGCCCGGGCGGCAGGGCCCGGACCGCTGAACACTCGAACGTTCTTTCGCCAGGCAGCCACCCCGGCGAAACGGCAGACTCGGGTCTCTGTCGATGCACGGCGCTGGAGCGCCAAATCTCCGATTTAAACAGCCGTCTCAGTGCGGCGATGCAACAGGCCAGCATGGCGGAAGTGGCTGGTACCGCGTTGCACAACGTGGGCAATGTTCTCAACACGGTGAACGTCTCGGCTTCCGTGATTGCCCAAAGGTTGCGGGAATCCCGCATTCGCAACCTGGACAAAGCGCTGGCGTTGCTGCGCGAGCATCGGGGCGAGTTGGGCAACTTCCTGGATAACGATCCAAAAGGGCGCATGTTGCCGAATTACCTCGAGACGCTTGGACGTCATTTAGGTGAGGAACGCGCGGAGTTGCTCAGGGAAATGGACCTGCTAAGCCGCAGCATCGAGCATATGAAGGAGATCGTCAGCGTCCAGCAAAGCTATGCTCGCAAGTGCGGTGTGCTTGAAACCCTCAAGCCCGCGGAACTCGTCGAGGACGCTCTCAAAATGAATAGGGCCGCGGTTGAACGTCATGGTGTTTCAATTGTGCGCGAATTCGCGGAGACCCCGGCAATCACCGTCGACAAACACAAGGTCCTCCAAATCCTGGTCAATCTCATTCGCAACGCCAAGTACGCCATGGACGAGCTCGGCAAGCCCGACAAGGTGCTTACTCTCGGCATTCATGCGAGCGGAACCGATAAGCTTGCCATTACCGTTCGGGATAATGGCATTGGCATTCCCCGCGAAAACATGGCCCGGATTTTTCACCAGGGTTTTACCACCAAACGCGATGGACACGGATTCGGACTGCATAGCGGAGTTTTGGCCGCCGCGGAAATGGGTGGTGAACTTTCCGTCAAGAGCGACGGCATTGGCAAAGGAGCGACGTTTTGCCTTGAACTGCCGCTGACCACGGGCACAGGCACAGCCACTCATCATGCAGGTGGAAACGACCACAATATCACCCGCACCTAAGTCCAAGGGCGAGGCATTGGGTGATGTCCCGGGTGCTCCTGCCCGCGCCGGCGTCAGCCCTGACCAGGTTTCTCAATCGGTCCCCAGCGCGGCTCAGGGCCCAACTCCGTCGAACAACCGGGTGCTGGTCGTGGATGATAATCCTGCGATTCATGAAGACTTCCGTAAAGTGCTGGGGGGCCGGAGAGAGCCCCAGGCCGAACTCCTGAGCGTGGAGGCTGCTTTGTTTGGAGGCGAAACGCCGCAAGCGCTTAAAGCAAATTTCGAAATCGATTTCGCGTATCAGGGACAGGAAGCCCTGCTCAAGGTCGAGCAATCGCTCGCCGCGGGGCGGCCTTATTCCATGGCCTTTGTCGACGTTCGAATGCCTCCGGGCTGGGACGGGATTGAAACCGTGCAGAGGATTTGGAAAATCTACCCTGATTTGCAGGTGGTGATTTGCACAGCGTACTCGGATTATTCATGGGAAGAGATGATCCGCCGGCTCGGCTCATCGGATAACCTCGTCATCCTTAAAAAGCCGTTCGACAATGTTGAGGTGCTGCAACTGGCGTGCGCGTTCAGCAACAAGTGGGAACTCAAGCGGCGGGCCAGCCTGAAACTAGACGAATTGGCAAGGATGGTGGCCGATCGCACGACGGAGCTTCGGCGGGCAAATGAGGACCTGCGGCGCGAAGTCGAGGAACGGCTGCACGCGGAGCGCCAGCTTCGCCAGGCGCAAAAAATGGAAGCGGTAGGGCAACTGGCGGCCGGCGTTGCTCATGACTTTAACAATATCCTCACCGTCATCCACGGGCACTCGAGCATGTTGCTGATGCGCCTGGGCGAGACCGGTCCCCATGCCAAGTCTCTTAGCGAAATCCGGCATTCAGCTGAGCGGGCCGCCAACGTGGTGCGCCAACTCCTGATGTTCAGCCGGAAGCAGATCCTTCAATTCCGAAACGTCGAGCTGGGAGATGTGATTCGAAGCGTCAGCGGCATGCTGCGGCAGTTGGTCGGTGAACACGTCAGCCTCGAAACCGACTGTCCCAGGGGCCTGCCGCCGGTCTTTGCCGATCGAGGTATGATCGAGCAGGTCACGGTCAATCTCACGCTCAACGCCAGGGACGCAATGCCGCGCGGAGGCCAGATCAGACTTGCTTGTCGCGAGATCGTGCTCGAGGAAAGGGATGTCCCTCCGGATTCTGAACGCCGGGCCGGTCGCTTTGTTTGTTTCAGTGTGTCGGATACCGGCTGCGGCATCGATGCCGAAGGACTCACACACCTTTTCGAGCCGTTTTATACTACGAAAGAGGCAGGAAAGGGCACCGGCCTCGGGTTGGCGACTGTCTTTGGAATCGTGAAACAGCACCAGGGCTGGATTGAAGTTCAAAGCCAGGTAAAAGTGGGAAGCACCTTTACCATTTTCTTCCCAGTGTCCGCCCAAGCTTGCGCCAGGCAGCCCGAAACTCCTGAGACCATCGGTCCCACGCGCGGCACCGAAACCATCCTCCTCGCGGAAGATGAGCCTTCCCTCAGGGAAACAGTTCAAGAAGTTTTGAAACTGCAGGGTTACCGCGTTCTGGCGGCCGGGTCGGGTCCTGACGCGCTCGATGTCTGGCACCGTGAAGAGCGCCGTATCGATTTGCTCCTGACGGATATGGTGATGCCCGGTGGAATGATGGGGACGGACGTCGCCGCAGAGTTGCGCCGTTCCAACCCCGAATTGAAGGTGATTTTTACGACCGGTTACAGCCCGGGCGTGGTAGGCTCCCGGTACTCTCTCGAAGAAGGCGTGAACTTCCTGCCCAAACCGTACTCTCCAACCAAGCTGGCGGCGGTTATCCGCGCGTGTCTGGACAAACCGGGCAACAATTCACGCAACGGGGACCCGAATAAGTAGAGGCTGCGGGCTCTCGAGCATGTGACTGCGCGGTTTCGACGAGAGGCATTCGAAGATCAACACGCAAATCCGTATTCAGGATCCCACAAACGCAGCTACCTCTGAATTCTAGCGGCGCCGCCCTGGATTAGAGCCTCGACTTCTTTAAGCGATGCCATCGAAGTATCTCCGGGTGTAGTCATCGCAAGCGCGCCATGAGCAGCGCCGTACTCAACAGCAATTGCCGGATCTCCCGTCTGCATCAGGCCATAGATTAGGCCGCTGGCAAAACTGTCTCCGCCGCCGACCCGGTCCAGGATTTCCAGGTCCTCGCGATTTGTGGCGGAGTAAAACTTTCCGGCGGCCCAGCAAATCGCCCCCCAATCATTCCGCGAAGCCGACTTGACTGCGCGCAGTGTCGTGGCTGCAATTTTGATATTGGGGAATTCCTTCACCAGGCTTCCAATCATTTCCTGGAAAGCCCCGGCATCGATCTTCGCGGCGGCCGCATTAAAGCCTTTCACCTCAAGCCCAAGGCACGCGGTAAAGTCTTCTTCATTCCCGATAATCACATCCAATTCGCGCGCCAACTCCCGGTTCACTTCCTGGGCCCGCCGCTTTCCCCCGATGCTGCGCCACAGTGAGGGGCGATAGTTCAAGTCGTACGAAACAATCACTCCGCGTTGCTTTGCGGCCCGGATTGCTTCCATGGCAAGTGCGGCCGTTGTTTCGCTCAGAGCGGCGAAAATCCCGCCTGTGTGGAACCAGCGGACCCCCAACTCGCCAAAGATCCGGTTCCAATCGAAATCGCCGGGCTTCAGTTGACTTGCGGCGGTGTGGCCGCGATCGGGAATTCCCAAAGCTCCGCGAAGGCCGAAACCGCGCTCGGTGAAATTCAGGCCGTTGCGCACATCCCGGCCGACGCCGTCGTACGGCCGCCAGAGGACAAATTGCGTGTCGACCCCGCCCTGGAGAATAAGGTCTTCGACGAGCCGTCCAATGTCATTTTCGGCAAAGGCGGTGCAAATCGCGGTTCTTAGCCCGAAACAGCGGCGCAAGCCCCTGGCCACGTTGTACTCCCCGCCGCCTTCCCAGGCGTTGAATCGGCGGGTTGTCCGCACGCGGCCTTCTCCCGGATCGAGCCGAAGCATGACTTCACCCAAAGCAACCAGGTCGTAACGGCACGAACCGGGTGTTTTGATTTCGAGAATGGCCATGGTTCAGATCAATAAACCATGGAAAGGACTTTGAACTCGCGCGCGAGCCCGGGGAAGTGGCGCCGCTTTTAGCCGGCCGAAGCTGCCGCCGCGGCGGGTTTCTTCGATTTGATTGCTGTCGTTTTGCGCTTCAGATAGGCGCGACGACGTTTGCGCTTCTCGGCTTTATTGTATTGCTTGCTCATGTCCAACTGCTATTCGATTGTTCCGCGCACTATGCTGATTCGCACCACCGGATTCAACCTCTATCTCATTCTCATCGCGGCCCTGTTGCCGGGTTTGGGATGCCGAAGCCCTGAGAGCAAGCAGAAGAGCGCTGAAAAAAAGATACTCAGCACGCTCCGCGTGCACCTTGAAGACCGGCCTGACCCGATGGGACGAACCGAGACAGCGGAGGTTTACAGGGCGAGTCCGGTCACATTTACAATCGATAAAGCCCCGTTTTTGTCCGAAGCGTTTGTGAAAGAAGCCAAGGTCACCGACGTGATGGGCGGCTTCGCGTTGGAGGTCCAGTTTGACCGTCAAGGAAGCTGGCTCCTGGAACAATACACTTCGGCAAATCGCACCAAGCACCTGGTGATTTTCAGTCAGTTTGTAAATCCGGGTGAGGAAAAGATAAACCAGGGCCGGTGGCTCGCGGCGCCGCAAATCAGTAATCATATTACCGACGGGCTCCTCATTTTCACCCCCGATGCGACCCGGGACGAGGCCAAGCGGATTGCCCTCGGTTTAAACCATGTCGCTGAAAAGCTTTCTACAGGCAAAGAACCCAAGTTTTGAGCTGATTGAGTGTTTTATGACAGAAAAATGCGGGTGAGAAGGCAGTGGCGTGGAACGCCACTTGCTATATATTGTCAAGTAGCCGACACAATATGAGCAGACGGCGGCAAATCAGGCGCATTGGGGCAGTGTACTTAGCCTTTCCGAAGGCAAATCGATGAAACTTATCCAACCCAATTGCCGCGCCCAATTTGCGGCCGAAGACATCGAGTTCATTCTTTCTGTCCTGGGTGTCAAAATCGGAACAGCAGAATGCCTCGTCAAACTCCTCGCGGATGAGGAGTCCAGGGATTTGATTCTCGACGACGAAGCGTTGTTGCACGCGCTGCTGGAGCGAAGGGGTTGCCTCAAGGTTTCCAGCCGGTTCTATTTTTACATCCTGGTGCGGCATGTGTTTCGACGCTCGGACATCCAGGAGCGGAACATCGCCGATTATGTCGCTGAATTGCTCGCTGAGTTCGTCATGGCTGAGCGGGCCCGCTGCCTTTTGCCTGGCCAACCCAACCCGCTGGACTACTTCTTCGAGATGCTCGGAGCCCTGAACACCGCGGACGAACGGACAAGTTTTTACCTCCGCGTCCACATGGGCAACTATTCGTTGTTCCTTTCCGGCGTGTTTCCCGGCCGAATCCGGTTTCGCGCCGAAGCGCGCGGATTCCCCGACCTGTGTTATTACGAGGGGATCGGCAGCGCTCAATACCGCATGGCCAGCGATCATAAACTGGCCCAGCGCTACGAACTAACTCAGGTCTACAGCACCCTGGCGGAGCGTTTTGGTGCAACGCGCATAGCCCTGAACGACATCGCCGACCGACTATTCTCTCTGGGCGATACCCATTACTCGCTGGAAGCATTGCTCCAGGCGCATCACGTAGACACCCAGCCTAAGCAGAGTTAAGGGCAGCCGGCTCCTTCAGTACCCGCGCCTTGCAGGGCCCCGCCAAGTGTGAGCCAAAGCCGGGGTCATCCTCCTCAAAAAGCAACAAAAAACCCGCGCACCGTCGAGCGATGCCGCAGGTTGATTTCAAATCTTCAGCTGATTATTCCGCGGGGGTGATTTTGGCCAGCGTGATCTTCTTTTTGCCGTCTACTTCTTCGACTTTGCCAGTGGCCTTTACTTTCTTGGAATCCGAGCAGATTTCCTTGTGAAAGTTCTTGGCGACATCGTTCTGTTTCACCCAGTAAGTGACCGTTTTGCCGTCTTCCTTGGTTTGGATGACGGTCTGGCACTTGTCGGCTTCATGAAGCGAGCACTTGGCGCATTTCGCTTCGCCCTGAAGAGTGACGTCTTTTTCGGCAGCCAGCGCCGTGGTTGAAGTTGCCAGGGCCAGCAAGAGAGTTCCAGCCACGCCTGCGAGAACAGTATTTATTTTCATAGTCGTTATTATCGAATTTGCTGTTACATCAATAGGACACAGGAAAGCCAATCCATGTTCAAGCTTTAAATCTCATCATAACAATTTGGTTCATAGTTATTTGCGTGTGATCGTCTCCTGGCCAAGGCGCTCACTTCCGGCCCAAACCCCGATGGGTTGCAACTTCGCGCGACTTGCCACCCGACCGGATCAACTCATTTCCAGTCCGCGCATTGGGCCTGTGGCTGAGGCAAACTTGTCCACCTCCAGGCCCATGCGCTGGAGAATCGACACGAACAGATTGGGGAGCGGGTAATTGTGTTGCTCGTCAAAGGCTAGGTGTTGTCCGTGCTTAAACCCGCCGCCGGCAAACACCGTGGGAAGGTTGGTTGTCACGTGCGTGTTGGCATTGCCGAGATTTGTCCCGTACAGGATCATAGTGCGGTCGAGCAACGTGTCGTCATGTTCGCGAACTCCTTTGAGCTCCGAAAAGAGGTTGGCCAGCAGCTTCATGTGCCACTCGTCTATCGCCTTAAGTTGCGCCAGTTTTGTCTCTGAACGGCCGTGGTGTGAAAGATTGTGGTAGCCGTCGGTGATTTTCACCCCGTCGATTTCAATGGCCGGGGAATTGACGCTGTCCAGCAGCAATGCGACCGCGCGGGTTGAATCGGTTTCAAACGCAAGGCGAGCCATGTCATACATGAGTTTGACCTTTTCCATGTATTCGCGCGGGCTGGCCGGATCCAAAGGCACCGGGCATTTCACGATGGGCTTGGGACGTTTCTCCCACTCGCGCGACATGGCCATGCGCTTCTCCAATTCCCGCACGCTGGTAAAATATTGGTCCAGCCGCTCGCGATCGCGGGGCCCCACGCTTCGCTGAAGGTCCTTGGCCTGGCCGGCCACCGCGTCCAGAATGCTCTCCCCGAGTTGAAGCCGGCGGACCTGCTCGTTCATTTCATCCGAACTGCCTTGCACGAACATGCGGCGGAAAACGTCAGAAGCCTTTTCCTCGCACGGAATGAGGACGCCGGAACTGGTCCAGGCCAGGCTTCGCTGGCCTTGTTCCACGTTGACGCCGAGGTTCAGCGACGGAAAGCGGGTGAGGTGCCCGACCCGCTCGGCGATAAATTGGTCCAAAGAAATCGTGTTTCGAAATCCGCCGCGCCCTGGGTGCGGCGCGGCTGTCAAAAAACAGTTGTCGGCCGGGTGCCCGCCGTCGACGTCGGGATGAGACACACCGCTGAAAACCGTGAAGTCGTCGCGATGCTCCTGGAGCAGTTCGAGATACGGCGAAAGCGTGTACTGCCGTCCGGTATCTTTCGGAAAGAACTGGTCGGGCAACAAGCCCAGGTTATTACAAATGGCCAGCATGCGCCGGGGTTTGGCCGCCGGGGAGACTGGGGCAGGGGATCCTTCTGCGGCAAAGGCTGGCAGCATGGCTTCAAGCAGGGGCAAACTCAGGATAATCCCCGCGCCGCGCAGGAATGCGCGCCGGGACAGGGCGCAACGCGAGGCGATGAAGGGGTGCGGGACGGGAGAGGGTCGGGTGAGCGATTTCATGATGGGCGGGGGAAATTGGCTAATTAATGCGGGCCATCAGTTTTCTTCACTTGTTTCGAAACAAATCGCTCAACACGATTTCCCGGATCAGAGACCTTACACCGTAGCCTCCGGCTCGGGTTTGAGCGAGGATTTTCGCGATTTGCGGGCGGTCGGAGAACTGGATTGGGGCTCCTGTGGCGTAGACGATGAGTTGTTGGGTGAGGTTGCGGGCCAATTGCTGGTCATCGGCCAGCAACAATGTTTTGAGCTCGGCGACATTGCGAAACTGCCGTCCGTCCGGAAGTTCGCCGCTGGGATCGACCTCGGGGCCGAGGCTGAAGTGGTATTTCAGGCCGTTGTGGCCGATGCCCTGGACCGGGTTTGCCTGGCCGAAGCACCGGTAACGCTCGCGCCAGCCGCCCATAACGTCGAAGGCCTCGAGAGCGAAACCGGCAGGGTCGATGTTCTTATGGCAGGCGGCGCAAGATTCCTGGCTGCGGTGTTTGGCCAATTGTTCGCGGATGGTCGTGGCCCCGCGGATATCGGGCTCCAATGCGGGCACATTCGGCGGAGGCGGAGGAGGGGGTTTGCCCAGCAACCGCGTCATGATCCAGGCGCCGCGCTTGACGGGCGAAGTGGTCGTTCCATTCGCTGTGACCTTTAGCACGCTTGCTTGGGTGAGCAAGCCACCTCGCACCGAACCGGGCTGGAGGGGAGTCGGCCGCAACCGAACTCCAGTGACATTCTCGATTCCATAGTGCGTTGCAAGCCGTTGGTTGAGCATTGCGAAGTCGGATGAAACCAGGTTCGTGACGCCAAGATCCAGTTGGATAAGCCGCGCGAAGAACTCCTGGGTTTCCCCGATCATCGACTCGACCAGCAGGTCGTCGAGTTGGTAGTCGGGATACAATTCCAGGTCCGGCGCCGTGCCTTCGATCAAACGCAAGTCCAGCCAGTAATTCAGGAAGGCATCGATGAAACGCCTGGATTTGGGATCCGAGAGCATCCGTTCGGTTTGCGCCGAGAGCACTCCGGTTCGATGCAGCTTGCCCCTGGCGGCCAGGTTTCGAAGCTCTTCGTCGGGAGGGGAGTTCCAAAGAAAATAAGAAAGCCTGCTTGCCAGGGCCCAATCGTCGAGCCGCCCCGGACTTTCCTGTGTGTATAAAAATGCCGGCGAACAAAGCACGCCAGTGTAGGCGGCTATCATTGAATCTGTGAAGCTGTGTCCGGCGCCGAGGGCCGCTTGAAATATGCCAGCAAAGATCTGGAGATCGGCGTCGGTCGCGGGCCTTCGGTAGGCTTTGGAAACAAATCGCCGGATCAGGCGTTGGCTGTCGTTTTTCGGATCACTGCTGATCACCTCAACGCCAGGACCTGCGTTGCCTCCACCGGGCGCAACCCGGTTTTTCATCTGCAACTCGCCAAAAAGCAGTTGATGTCCGACCGGCGGCCATTGCTCGATAAGCGGCCCTTCCACATCCATCCAACCAAACGCCACCCCCGGCATTCCGTCGGGACCGGCCAGCGGATTTTTGTGGTCCGGAGGACGGGATCGAAACAAACGGGCGGCATCGGGTCGGATGGTTTCACCGGCCATGAGCCAGACTTCCAATTCGCGAACGGTTGGTTCGGGGTTGACGTCAAAGCTTCCCAGCTTGCGCAACAAACGCGGGGGCGTATCGGCGTAGATGGTCACCGGCTCAGGCTGGCGGCCTTCGGACACCAGATCGTACTTGGGCCCCATCCAGATGCTGTACGCGCAGAACCGGAGTCGATAGCGGGCGGTCATCGGAGCGCGAAAGCGCCCGAAACGGATCTCCGTTGGCTCGTAGGTGCTGACGACCACAGCCATCGATTCCTGGTCCCGCCGGCCCGGCTCCGGGGGCCCTGGTCGCTTCGGATGCGCCATGGCCATGAGGTCGCGCTGCAATTCCAATCCAACCAGGGGAAAAGTCCGCCGGTTTTCGGGGCCTTCGAGCTTAATGGCGCCGAAGAATTCTCCCTGGTCCCAGGTATAAAAGCGATTGGTAGTGGTGAGCGGTCGTTCGGCCTGGGAAGCCAGGGCCTGGCGCAATGCGTACTCGCCGGCCGCCAGGTAACGTCCCATCTGGACATGCGACACATCCAACGCCTGCCCCACCTTATTGAACCCGAACGCTTCACTGTCCTCCGGCAGGAATGATTTTACCTCCAGGTAAGGCAGCGACAGCAAGTCGCGCAGCGTGTCCTCGTATTCGTAGCGATTCAGGCGGCGTTCGGTGGCGCGTCCTTCCGTGGCGACCCGCCGCTGGTCTGCATTGAGCAAACAACGGCCCAAGGAGTTGGTAAAAGCACCCAGATCGCGCGCCGTGGGCCGTGGTTTCTTTTTCGGGGGCATTTCCCCGTTGGCGACCCTGTCCTGAACGCGAACCCACCTGTTGAAGTCCTGCGTGTTATCCAGGTCGAATTTAAGCGATGCCAGGTCGAGCCCTCCCTTGGCGCTATCGGAATCGTGGCATTCGTAGCAATGCTTCTCGAGAAATCCGCGCAATGGCTTTGGCTGGGCGGCCACTTCCGCAGCGAAACTACGCGTGCTCGCGCAAAGGCTCAAAACCAGGCCGGCCACCGAAAGCCATTGGAGCCGGGACATGAAATGGGCAAAACGCGCTCCGGCGGGAGCGCGTGAGTGCTGCGGCGCCAGGTAACGCATCATGGCTGCAATGGTTGGACTATTAGAAAAGTAGAATATTCACAAATTTATTCTAACCATGAACTTAGCGCATTTGAAAAACCCGCGTTCTCCTGGCGGAACCGTTCTAAACGCCGGCGCTGTTCGGGTGTCAGCAATTCACTTTACCTGCTGGCATCTTATATGAAAAGTCCGCGGGCAAATGTTACCTGCCCGGTTAGCCCGGTTTCAGCCGAACACTCGTGGAAACGAAATTCGACCGCCTGGGGTTTGCTGATGGGATTCCGCGCGCACGCCCCTTTTAGCGGCCTGCTACGGCAACACCGGGCTGGAATGGGCTGTTTGGAGGAATTCCTGGACCGTGCAAGCGAGGAGATAGAAGTGCGTCTGGTACGCAGGGGCTTGAGTTGGCAGCTTGAATTGCCCCAACTGCAGCCGTCGTTGCATTCCCTGGATCGCCAGCACAAAGCTGAGGGCCGAGGCCAATTCCCTGCGGACAGAGATGCGCGCGGCTTCGAGCGTGGGACATAAGATCAGCGTTTCTGAAAATTCGAGCGCCTCGATGGCCGAAGCGGGAATCGCGGTTACTTCATCGAAGCGCGCCAAAAACTCCTCCTGAACGAGCCGGCAAAATTCCTCCAATTGACCAAAAAACTTTTCCTCGATTGAGGTGTTGCAAGTTGTGGTTTTCAACTGGGTCCATCATAGGTCTCCCAGAGCGTGTCGACAATTCGGGTCAGTACTGATTCAGGGCTGGGTCTACTACGGATGATTGCGACGGGCGCTTCCTGCATCCGAGGCGTTTGCGAGCGGCTTGCATGATAGCAAAACCGCGGGCAATCTTGTGTCATGCCCTGTAACGTTCCCACACTTTATCAGCGCATTTTAGCTGCGAGCCTGCTTCTTGCCCTTCACCTACCGGGTTACGCCGGGAGTCCTGTCTCGGCCGATGACTGGCCGGCCTACGGACACGACCCCGGTGGAATGCGTTTCTCGCCTCTCACACAAGTGAATCGCGACAACGTTCGCCAACTCCGCGTGGCATGGACTTTCCACACCGGCGACATCTCCGACGGAAAAGGCACCCTCAAGCGCAGCGGTTTTGAAACAACTCCGCTGGTCGTTGGGGGACGTTTGTATCTGACGACACCCTTCAATCGCATCATTGCGCTGGACCCGGAGACCGGCAAGCAGATCTGGGCTTACGACCCGAAAACGAGTCTTACCTGGAATTACGGGGACGGGTTGATCAATCGCGGCGTGGCTTTTTGGAGGGATCCAACGCTCCCGGGCAGCGGAGCTGGCCGTATTTTCGAGGCAACACTCGACGCCCGGCTGGTGGCCGTCGACGCCGAAACCGGTCAACCCATAGACGACTTTGGCGAAAGAGGCCAGGTGAGCTTGAGGAATGTGCCGCGTTACATACCAGGGCAATACCACATGACCTCACCACCCGCCGTAATTGATGACGTGGTGATTGTAGGCTCGGCCATCGACGACAATTCCCGGGTCGACATGCCCAGCGGCGTTGTCCGCGCTTTCGACGCCCGCACCGGCGCCTTGCGCTGGAGCTGGGATCCATTGCCGCCCAACTCGAATGACTCTTCAAAACCATGGCGCACCGGCGCCGGCAATTCCTGGTCCATCATGGCCGTGGACCCGGAGCGGCACCTGGTCTTTGTCCCGACCGGAAGCGCCAGTCCCGATTACTACGGCGGGTTGCGGCCGGGCGACAATCGCTGGGCGAATTCCATTGTCGCTTTGAGTTCAACCACCGGCAAATTGGTATGGGGTTTCCAACTCGTTCATCATGACCTGTGGGATTATGACTGCGCTTCGCCTCCGCTGCTCGCAACGTTGACGCGCGACGGCCACTCGATTCCGGTTGTTGTTCAGGGGAATAAAACAGGGTTTCTTTATGTCCTGAACCGCGAGACGGGCGCACCTGTGTTTCCCGTTGAAGAACGGTCCGTGCCTCTGAGCGATGTGCCCGGCGAAGTCTCATTTCCTACCCAGCCGTTCCCTACCGCTCCGCCGGCGCTGGTGCCACAAAGCCTCTCCCCGGACAGCGCGTGGGCGCTCGATGCGGGTCAGACCGACGAGTGCCGGCTTCGCTTGCGTGAGCTGCGCAACGAAGGAATTTTCACACCGCCCAGCCTCAAAGGAACGCTGGTCGTTCCGGGAAATGTTGGCGGAATGAATTGGAGCGGATCGGCCTTCGATCCGAATCGATCGCTTCTGGTTGTGAACGTGAACAATCTCCCGGCAAAGGTTCGGCTCGTGCCTCGCGCAGAGTTCACCCATCGTCCAAAATCCGCCGAGAAAGGCGAGTACACCGAGCAATGGGGAGCTCCTTACGGCTTGTTCAGAAACTTTCTCCAGGCCGATTCAGGATATCCGTGCGGTCCTCCGCCCTGGGGTTTTCTGACGGCCGTTGATTTGGCCAGGGGAACTATTCGCTGGCAGGTCCCGCTCGGGTCGATGCAGGATTTTGTGGGGCATCATCCGTCGGTTCCTCCTGGGTCTATCAGCCTGGGCGGGCCAATCGTCACCGCCTCGGGCCTTGTGTTCATTGCGGGGACGCTCGACTCGTTCATTCGCGCTTTCGATATCGAGACGGGCGCCGAGTTGTGGCATGCGGAGTTGCCGGCGCCGGGCGCCGCCACCCCCATGACCTATTGCCTGAAAGAGGGAGGCAAACAATACCTGGTCATTGCCGCGGGCGGACATTCCAAAGTCAGTGAGGAAAATCAAAGCGACGCACTCGTTGCATTTGCTTTGCCTTGACCGCGCGGATGCCTAAACAGTCTCGAATTGCTTGAACGCGCGAGCCAGGTGGTAGGTCTTCTTCAGGTTGACGTCAACCGGCCGGTCGGGGCTTGAATAGGCAAAATGAACCGATCGCAGGAGAGCCGAATCTACCGAGAACAGCCCCTCCCCAAGCTGTTCCACAAGACCTTTCCTTGAGAAAAATCCGGCGTTGCGGCCGATGAAATCATAGACGGAGAGAAACAGTTCCGCTTTGCGCACAGCTTCTTTCGAGTCGGAATAACAATCGGAAAAATAATCAAGTACGCGCGCGCTGTTGGCCCGGCTGGTTTGTGATGCGCCAACGTGCCCAAACCGCTGGGTTTCTTCCCAGGTGCGAACGGTCTTCATGGCCCGGACATGCTCCATGAACTCCTCGAAAGGATATCGAATTCCAGGATCGATGGTCGTGTTCAACCGAGCCAAACATCGGCACCCGCGGCCGATTGCGCAAGACGGTACGAATACGGAACTGCGTCCGGCCAATCCCGTCCATCGCGGGCTTTGGCGCGTCTTTCCACGCGCCAAGCCGCAAATGTATCCATCGTAAAACATTCTTTTTGACTGGGTACAAGGCTGGCGCTATAACGGCCTTATGCAACGCAGAAGGCGCAGGAATCTTCGAGAGGATATGGGGGATCGCCGGGGTTCGGCTCGTTCATGAACTCACGACCGGATCCTCGTCCTGCAGCCCCCGGGACCAACGGCCGAGCCCAAACGCTTGCTGGGGATCACCAATCCCTGGAGGGCATTCACGGCACGATCCCGGTGCCTCCGGCGCAGGCGGGGTTTTGGCGGAAATGGCGGGCGTTCGTCGGGCCTGCAATCCTGGTGAGCGTAGGGTACATGGACCCGGGGAACTGGGGAACCGATCTTGCCGGGGGAGCCCAGTTCAAGTTCGGGCTCCTTTGGGTCGTCGGGCTGGCGAGCCTGATGGCCATTTTCATGCAGGTGATTTCATCCCGGCTTGGGGTGGTCGCCGGAAAAGACCTGGCGCAATGTTGTCGCGATTGGTACCCGGGCTGGACGCGCTGGCCGAATTGGCTGTTTTGCGAAGTGGCCATCGGCGCCTGCGATCTTGCCGAGGTTCTGGGCAGCGCGGTTGCCCTGAACTTGATGTTCCACATTCCGTTGCTCTGGGCGGTGATCATTACGGCGGCCGACGTTTTGCTGTTGCTGGCCTTGCAAGGCTTTGGCATGCGAACCATTGAGGCAGTGGTCCTGGTCCTGGTGGCAACCATAGCGGGGTGTTATTTTGTCGAACTGTTCGTCTTGCCTGAGACCCGGCCGGCTGTAGCGGAACTCGCCCGGGCGTTTTTCAAACCCGGCTTTCATCAGCCTGGAATGATGTATGTCGCCATTGGAATGATTGGGGCTACGGTGATGCCGCATAACCTTTATCTCCATTCGGCTTTGGTGCAGAGCCGGCAACTGCAGAAGGACGACGCCTCGATTCGAAGCGCCATTCGGTTCAACACGATCGACTCGACCCTGGCCCTGACCCTGGCATTTTTCGTGAATGCGGCAATCCTTGTGCTCGCCGCCACGGTTTTTTACGGCAAAACCAGTGTGACGGTTGCCGGCGGGCAGGTGGTGCACTTCAGCCCGGACAGTGATTGGATCCGGATTGCCTATTTGACCCTGGCACCGCTTCTAGGGACCGGCCTGGCAAGCACTCTCTTTGTCGTGGCTTTGCTGGCGGCGGGCCAAAGCAGTACCATTACAGGGACGCTGGCGGGCCAGGTGGTCATGGAAGGCTTGATGCATTGGCGGCTCAAACCCTGGTTGCGCCGGGTGATCACGCGGACCCTGGCGGTACTGCCGGCGGTGGTGGTCATCGGGTTAAGGGGGGATAGCAGCATCAATGACCTGCTTACGCTAAGCCAGGTTGTGCTGGCATTGCAGTTGCCGTTTGCGATGTTTCCGCTTCTGCAGTTCACCTCATCGAAAAAGCGGATGGGGCAATGGAAGAACGGCATGTTCCTGACGATCGCGGGTTGGGGGAGTGCGGTGCTGATCACTGCTTTGGACGTTTGGGGTTTGCCGGACTCGCTCAAATCGGCATGGCATGTCGTTTTAGGAAAGTGAGCTTTGAGGCTGAAGTACTCGCGTTTTGTCCGCCATGTCGCGTGTCGGCGGTTGCTGTTTGAGCAGGCTGTCGGACTAGGCCGCGTTGATACGCGAATCGTGCTTTGCGGAAAACCGGCGAAAGGCTTGTAATTGGTCAGGCTGAGCTCTCCAGAACGCGACCAACTGTGAAAAGGTCTTCAGCGTTTCGGGCCGCAAATGATGTTCGATGTCTTCCACTTCGCGATTGACGGTGTCCGAATCAAGCCCTAGCAGTTCGAAAAACTGGCTGAGCGTTTGGTGACGTGCCTTCACGTGCTGGGCGACTTGCCGCCCGGTCAGAGTGAGCGTGAATCCGCGATATCGTTCGTAGTTTACGAAACCGCGCCGGGCGAGGCGCCGAACCATGTTGGAGACGGCGGAAGTGCTTAAATGCAGGCTGGCGGCCAAATCGGCCACGCGCGCATAACCCTTTTGCTCGATTAGCTCCTGGATCCGTTCGAGGTGGTCCTCTGTGGACTCGGAGCGATTCGCGGCAGGTGTCCTGGGCTTTCGAGTCGTTGTCACTTCCTTTTAGCTAGCAAACCAGTTGGCCCATAGCGAGCGTTTCCGCCGGGCCTAAGCCTTGGTCAGCAGGCCGAGTTGTTCGATGGCGGCCCGGGTTTTTTCCGGCGATTCCTGCAGGATAACTCTCCAGCCGCGCGCCGCCCCGGCCTCGATATTTTCCGGACGGTCGTCCACGTAAACAATTTCAGCGCCGCGCGCCGCGGTCTTGGCTTCGACCACCTCGTATAGCCGCGAATCCGGCTTCATGGACTGATGCTCGTAGGAAAGAATATAATCATCAAAGTTGGCGAAGAACTCGAAGTTCTTTCGAATGAACCGAATCGCCAGCTCGTTTGTGTTGGAAAAGATATAGGTGCGAAACCCGGCCCGCCGCAGTTGGGCATGCAATTGAATCATCGGTTCAATGGGCGTGAAAATGTCCGCGAAAAGGCTGGCGAATTCCTCCATGTCTCCCAGGTAACCGCTTGCCTTGCGCACCTCGTGATAAAACTCTTCGCTGGAAATCAGGCCCGTCTCGTAGCGCACGATCAACGGCACATGCACGAGAAATCTGCCCAACTCGGCGGCCGCCATGGTGGCGCGCTGGGCCAGTTTCCTGCCGGCGATTCCGTAATCGAATTCCACGAGGACTTTTCCCAAATCAAAAACGATGGCTCGAACTGGTTGCATCAAATTTCACGCCGCCCTTCCAAAGCCCGGCTCAAAGTAATTTCATCGGCAAATTCAAGGCCTGTTCCCGCAGGTAACCCGTGCGCGATTCGCGTGATGCGCAATCCATCCCGTGCAAGCCGCCGCGCCAGATAAAACCCCGTCGCATCCCCTTCGACATCCGTGCTCAGAGCAATGACGATTTCTTTAAAGGACTCCGCACCGATGCGCGCTTCCAGTTCGGCGATTCGTAAATCTTCGGGTTCAACCCCGTTCAGTGGGGAGATTTTGCCGCCCAGAACGTGATATTTGCCACGGAACATCCCGGATTTTTCCACGCTCAAAATATCCACCGGCCTTTCCACCACGCATACCAGCGCACTGTCGCGCTTTGAGTCCGAACAAATTCCGCAGGGGGATTGTTCGGTCAGAGAGCCGCAAATGTCGCAGAACCGTACTTTCTCCCGTGCAGCCAGGATCGAATTTGCCAGAAGCTTCGACGCGGCCGGGTCGGCCTGAACCAGGTACAGGGCGATTCTTTCGGCGGAGCGCGGGCCGATGCCGGGCAATTGGCTCAGCGCCGAGATTAAGGCCGAAACCTGTTCAGGAATGATTGGCACGGGGAGTTAAATAATCTGTGGTCGGCAAAGCCGTCTGGGTGGCAGCGTCTGCCGTGAGTTGTTCCTCGCCGGCCCGGGAGGCAGGGGAGCGGGCCTGGAGCGGGGTTCGTTGAGAAAGGCCGCACCGTCTTCAGGTCAGGCCGGGCAGATTGAACCCGGCGGTGACCCGGCCCATCTCGGCATTCGAGATTTCCTTAGCTTGTTGCAACGCCTGGTTGGCCGCGGTCAGCACCATATCTTCGAGCAACTGGGCATCCGCGGGATTGATTGCCTGGGGATCGATCTTGATCGAAGCCAGGCTGCCATCGCACTTGGCAATGACTTTAACCGCCCCGCCGCCGCTGGTGGCTTCCACCGTGCGCGCCGCAAGGCCTTGTTGGATCTGTTCCATCTGCTGCTGCATGCGCGCAGCCTGTTTCATGAGTTTTCCGATGCTCGACATTGGAGAGTTTGGAGTTGAAGGTTAAGACTGGCCCTACGCGCGGACCTCCACGATTTGGCCTTTAAAGATTTCCAGGGCCTTTTGTATTAGGGGGTCGTTCTTGAAATCGTCTTTGCTGAACGCAACCGGGGTTGGCTTTTCCTTAGACGCAGCAGCGGGCGGTGCTTTAGCGGTCGGAGGCGGGTTGGCCCCGGCGTTTGCCCCGGCTGGCTTGGGCCCCGGGGGAGCTTGGGGCATATCGACGGCAGGCGCTTTCCACTCCGCCGGTGCTTCTGCTTTTGTAAATTTGATCTGAATGCCCGCGTGACCCAGCTCCGCGAGCTTGGTTTGCAGCAGCACGTGGTTTTTCGGAATGTCGACCAGCTCCATTTGATCTTCGAACTCGGGATCGAAGCCAATTGTCAGGACGTTCTTTGCCAACGAAACCGGGTGGGCCTTGAGGAGGTAAGAACGGGCAAAAGAATTGGCGCGGCCCACCGCATCGATGAGAGTTGTCCACAAGTCAGCCAGGGATCCCTGGTAAGCAGCCGGCGCGACCTTGGGCTGTTCACGCAATTCCGCCGCGGCGGCCTGTATGGTGGGGGTTGTCGGAACGGGCGCCTCGGCACGGAATGGCTTGGGATTGGGCGTTACTACGCCAGGATGTGGCGGTGGTACGGTGACCACTTCCCCTCCGCCTTCGTCGCGAAGCTTGCGCAGTTGCTCGAGAACACTCTCGATGCTCATGGCATGCCGGGCTTCAATGGCTTTCAACAGCGTCACTTCAACCAGGATCTTCTTCGAGGAAGCCTCCCTCAAACGAATCTCGGCCTCGGCCAGGACCTCCATTATCCGGCTCAGGGCCGCTGACTCGATCTGTTTTGATTGTTCCGTGAGGGCAGCCGCTTCACTTTCGGAAACTTCGAGCATCTTCCAATCGCCGCCGGAAACCTTGAAGATAAGCAAATTGCGGAAGTGATGCAGCAGGTCGGATACGAGGCGGCCCAGGTCTTTGCCGTGCGTTGCCAACTCGTGCAATTGGCGCAGCGCTTTTTCGACTTCGCCCGCCAGGATGGCTCGCGTGAGTTCCAGCAGTTGGGACTGGGCGGTCAGACCGAACATCGACAGCACATCGGTTTCCTGGATTGTATCACCGCAAAAGCTAATCAACTGGTCCAGCGCGGACTCGGCATCACGCATGCCTCCCTCTGCGCCGCGGGCGATTGCAAACAGAGCCGCGGGTTCAATCGTCACCTTTTCCTGCCGCGCGATACTCGTAAGTTGCCTGGCAATAACGTCGGCGGGGATGCGCCTGAGATCGAACCGCTGGCAGCGGGAGAGAATGGTGGGCAGGATCTTCTCCGGGTCGGTTGTCGCGAACATGAACTTCACATGTTCCGGAGGCTCCTCCAACGTTTTGAGGAGCGCGTTGAACGCCGGCGTGGAGAGCATGTGGACTTCGTCGATGATGTAAATTTTGAAACGCGAGCTGGCCGGCGCGTATTTGCAGGTCTCGCGCAACTCGCGAACCTGTTCGACCCCGTTATTGCTGGCGCCGTCGATTTCAAGCACGTCAAGTGAACGGCCTTCGGCTATTTCCTGGCAGCGTGGGTCGGTTTCATCAAAGTCGACTTTTGGCCCCCCTGTGCAGTTGAGGCATTTGGCAAAGATCCGGGCGATGGTGGTTTTGCCGGTGCCTCGAGGACCGCAGAAGAGGTAGGCATGAGCAATCCGCTTTTGCTCGATTGCCCGTGAAAGCGTCTGGGTCACGTGCTCCTGGCCGACCACATCACTGAAACGCTGCGGCCGATATTTTCGGGCAATGACCTGATAACTCATTCGCGACTTGTAAATTGAGAGCCAGGGTGACCACGGCAGACGCAGAGCAAACTACCGTTGCTGCCTTCCGGCCCTGGCGGGGTTCGTAAGTCCACATTCCATGGGCCCTGGCCAGCGAAATGTGCCGCAGCCCGCAGAAGCGTTCAAGGACAAACCGGGACCGCACACCGAGTTCTGTTCAACCGTGGTCACCACGGTCCATTACCATCAGGCCCAGGCCCACTCTGCGCGGCCCGGGCAGGTTCAATGCAAGCGCGGCCGCTTTTTGCGCCGCTTATGCCGCCAAGCATCCACTACCAGGTAGATGAACAGCAGGACACCCAGGCCGAATAAAATGATCGCCACTGGCTGGCTCTGCCAGATTAGATGGAAATCTTTGGAAAGCTGATCCAAATCCATTCCATCTTAGTCTACACCTCCCGGGGATAAAGCGAAATAGTAGGCCCCGCAGGCCCTCGGCAAGGTCAAGCTAACCCATCGGAAGGCGGAGACCAGGGGCAGGACTCGTCGGGCGGAATCATGCAAGCGGGGCAATGTCGCTACCTTCGCCGTTTGCGAGGGCCTCCTTCAGCCGGCGCGACATTGCCTACTCAAAGGAAAACGCGTGGTCGGGACTATGGTTAAGCTCAGGCAAGCCCGGGGCCACTTCGGGCTCAGCCTGTGCTTGCGGTATCTCGGCCTCTGCGGGCACGGGGGCCGGCTGCGATTCCGGAGACTCTACGGGCTCGTGATGGATGCCCGGGTATTCTCGATTCAGTTCCTCAGCCAATTGGCGCGCTTCTTCCAGTTCGAACACTTTCGTGCCGCGACCCGCTCGCCCATTGACCAGAGATTTCCACTCGATCACGTAAGACTTGCTCATGACAGCCTTTCATTAGTTCATGCTGAGCATGAGGAAAGTGGGTTAAACCCCGAATTACATCAGGTTGGATCCGCTTCCGCGCATTTCTGCATGAGCGAGCGCGACTCTCAGGTGTTTTTGTGAAGGTGAACTATTGGACCAGCCGTCGTGCCCTGGCGCATGGATTGGGCTTGCCTGAGCGATGGAACAATGGTGCATTGGGGCGGTCCTCTATGCAAAAGCCTCGCTTAAGCCTCGGGCAGGTTTGGAACATGAACTTCGGGTTCCTGGGCATCCAATTCGGCTGGGGATTGCAGCTTGCCAACATGAGCGCGATCTACGCGAAGTTGGGCGCCGATGCCTCGAAGATTCCGATTCTATGGTTGGCGGGTCCCGTGACCGGCCTGTTGGTTCAACCGATTATCGGTTCGATGAGCGACCGCACCTGGTGCTGGCTCGGGCGGCGCCGGCCCTATTTCACGGCCGGGGCTATTTTGTCCTGCCTCGGTTTGTTTCTCATGCCTGACGCGCCCGCTCTTTGGGCGGCGGCGACCATGCTGTGGGTGGTCGACACCTCCATTAACATCAGCATGGAACCTTTTCGCGCGTTTGTGGCGGATAAACTGCCCGACGAACAGAGGACCGCCGGGTTCGTCATGCAAAGTTTCTTCATTGGGATTGGAGCAGCTGTTGCCAATGCCTTGCCGGACATTTTGCGTCAGCACGGCGTGACCGGCAACGCGCCGAACGGCGTGCCGTTAGCCGTCCAATACGCGTTCCGGTTGGGGGCACTTGTGTTCCTCCTGGCTGTTCTCTGGACCGTTTTTTCTTCCACCGAATATCCGCCCGAAAATATCGAAGAATTTCGGCGACAGAAGCGCGCGAGTTCCGGATTTGTTTTCCAACCCGGGTTTCCGCTGGGCGGCGCTTTGGCTGGGATGGCGGTAGGGGCCGCGCGCGGCGTTCTGGTTGATCATCACCTGACGGTTTGGCACCTGATGGCGGGCGCGGGGATTGGACTGGCGATTGGGGCGGTGCTGAGCGGCCCGCATATCGGCGCGGCCATTCGCGAAATGCCTGCGACCATGAAGCAGTTGGCCGTCGTCCAATTTTTCACCTGGCTGGGCCTCTTTTGTATGTGGATGTTTTTCGGCCTCGCCACAGCTCAACAAATCTTTCATACGACCGACCCGAAGACTCCTCAGTTTGACGATGGAACCGCTTTCGGAGGCCGCACCTTCGCCTGGTATTCGATCGTTTGTTTCCTCGTCGCGTTTGCGCTTCCCTTCTTTGCAAGGATGACGAGCCGCAGAAGTGTCCATGCAGTCGCCCTGTTGTGTGGCGGGATTAGCCTTTTATCGACCGGCGTTATTCACGATCGAGTCGTTTGGCAATGCACCATGGTCGGAGTCGGCATTGCCTGGGCCTCCATCCTGGCTATGCCCTATGCCATGCTTTCGGGCGCCATTCCGTCCGAGCGGACTGGGGTATACATGGGCATTTTCAATTTTTTCATCGTAATACCCGAGATCGTTGCGTCGGTTGCGTTGGAACCGGTCGTCAAGGAATTGTTCGGCAACAACCCGGTCAAAGTGGTGATGCTGGGGGGCGTTTCAATGCTCATTGCGGCAGCGTTCACCATGCGCGTCAAAGATGCCGTGCAGCAAACGCCAATGACGGTTGGAGCTCCCGACTCGCCCATCGCCAACCTGGCGTCGAAGTAGCCACCAACCCGGGCGCGCTCCAGAGTTTACTAAAGCGTGCGCCGGTAAATTCTCCATTCAAAGCCGCTCAATCGGAACAAAGGAAAACCGCCGCTTGGGGCGTCATTGATTCCGTTGATCTTCACGGGTTTGAAGTCCTGTTCATGCTGAACCTCTACCCAGCCGGTGATGGGGCGGTTTGAAAAGTTAATTACGGTGACAAATTCGTTTTTGTCGTCGAGCCGCATCAGAGTCACGAGGCTGGCTTCGTCGGAGTTGTGCAGCCAAATAACTTGATCGTTGCGGAATGCAGGATTGTCTTTGCGCAGCCGCGCTAGGTCGCGGTAGATGTCGCGCAGCGCCGGCCGGCCTTTCGGGTTCCAAAAAACCGGCAGCTTCTCGAACAAAGCGGGGTCGCCGGACTCGGTTGCATCACCCACTTCCATTCCATTGTACAGCAGTGGCACGCCGTCGAGGCTGAACATCAGGGCGGAGGCCGCCAGGGCGCCTTTGATTCCAAACCTCGCGACTGCCCGGGCTTCGTCGTGGTTATCCGAGATCCGCAAGTGCAACGCTCCCTTTGGAAACTGTTCCCGGCTCTCATCCCACGATTTCTTGAAAGCGGAGGCAGGCGCGCTATTCAGGAGAACTTCGTTTAGGACCCCGTGCAGGGGCCAGGCGTAGTCGATATCGAACGCTTTGACCAACAACTCGGGCTTGCTGGCCTCGGCAAGCATCATGATGTCCGGCTTGACCCGCGTCAGCTCTTCCCGTGCCCGCTCCCAGAAGGCCGTGGGAACCATGGACGCGACATCGCAACGAAAGCCGTCCACGTCAAAGGTTGAAGGGTCAATCCAATGCTTCAGCATGCCGATCATGTAGTCGCAAAGCTCCGCATTCCCGTAATTGAGCCCCGCCACGTCCGTCCATTCCGGGACGGGCGGAATAATTTTTCCGTTCGCGTCCTGTTTGTAATATTCCCGGTGGTCGATCATGACGTTGTCCCACGCGGTATGATTGGCTACGATATCGAGAATCACTTTCAAGCCGCGCTTGTGCGCTTCGGAGACCAGGCGCTTCAAATCGGTTTCGGTTCCGTATTCGGGATTGATCGCGTAGTAATCGCGGACCGCGTATGGACTGCCCACCGTTCCTTTGCGCATTTTCTGGCCGATCGGGTGGATCGGCATGAGCCAAAGGACGTTTACTCCCAGGTCCTTCAGCTCGTCCAGTCGCGCGGTGATTCCCTCAAACGTTCCCTGCTTGGAAAAGTTCCGTGGAAAAACTTCGTATACCACTCCTTCGCGCAACCATTGCGGCGCGGTTCGCGCCTGCTCCTTTGAAAAGTCCTCCGCCGGCGTCAGGAGCCGGGATGCCAGCAGGAGTGAGAGGATCCGGATTGTGGTCAATTTGGGTGTTTTCATGCGCCTTCGATTAGGATTGGATTAAGGCCCTCCAGCCCACGCGGGTCAAACGTTTTTGGGCAAAAAAAAGCTGCTGCGCGTCGCGCAGCAGCTTGCACCTCCCAACTCTCGACCGGGCACTTCGATTTGGCCGAAGAATTCTTAAAGTCCCTTACCCACTTCCTTGGCGGCTCAGTTACCGAGCAAGTAGAGATTCATCAGGACCATGGTCTCTACACGCATCAAACGTAAGAGAAGGGGGGGTCCTTACAAAAAAGTGAAAAATAATCGAAAAAATTGCATTTTTTCATAACTCTCTGGCTTCCGGTCGCTTGCAACGAGCAACATTGCCGGAAACCCAGAAAAACACTGGCCTTTTGAGTGTCCGAATCAGGAAATCCTCCCCTCTAAGCATGTCGCTGCGCCTGGAGAATCGGCAAAACCAGGTTGAGTGTGAAAAAGCTTACGCTTTAATTAAGATGCTCGAAAACTAAGCGGGTCATTTCGAACATGCTGACGCGCTCTTTTCCGCCGAACACCTCGCGCAGAGGGGTGTCGGCCTGTATATATGCCTTATTCTGAGGGTCTTGCAAATTATGGGCGCGGACATATTCCCAAACCTTGCGGGTAACTTCAGTCCTGGGCAGGGGTTCGGTCCCGATAATCGCAGAAAGCTTTTCATCCGGCTTGACCGGTTTCATGAACGCAGCGCCCGGTGGGCGTTTCGTCCTGGTTTGAGTAGGCTCAGCCATGCTCCCAAATTGGGGTCAGCATGGGGCGTGAGCCATGGGGTATTTGCCTTCCCCTCAGGATCGGTTCAGAGCGCTAAGTACAGCGCGGACAGAGGCCAGTTCGATATTCGTATCGACGCCCGCTCCCCAACGTGTGCGGCCGTCGCCATGCTTGATTTGGATGTAAGCGATGGCGGCTGCCTCTTCGCTCGCGCTCAGCGCGTGTTCGCTATAATGGGTAATCTCGAATCGCGGAACACCCGCCGTTCCGAACCCATGCACCAGGGCCGCGAGCGGACCATTGCCTTCACCGGCGAATTCCACGGCCTTGCCGTCCCGGGTCAACCGGGTCCGGCATCGCACTTTTCCATCCGAACTTTGAGTTTCAAATCCGTGCAGTTGCCAGGGTGAGGTTCGCTCGATGTATTCTTTCCAGAACATCGCTTTGAGTTCGGCGCCGCTGACCTCGCGTCCGATCCGGTCGACCTGGTCGTTTGCGATTGGGCCGAACTCGCGCTGCATTTCCTTGGGCAATTCGATGCCGAATTCGGTTTCCAAGAGGTACGCGACGCCGCCCTTTCCCGATTGGCTGTTGACGCGGATGACTTCGCGGTACTCGCGCCCAATGTCCGCGGGGTCGATGGTAAGGTAAGGAACGTCCCAATGCTGGCGTCCGCTGTTGCGCGCCCATTCAGCCAGGCCTTTTTTGATCGCGTCCTGGTGCGATCCGCTGAACGCGGTGAACACCAGTTCGCCCGCATACGGGTGGCGGGCCGGCACATTCATTCCCGTGCAGCGCTCGTAAATTTCGCGCAGCGCATTGACATCGCTGAAATCCAGTTTCGGGTCGATCCCTTGCATGTACAGATTCAACGCAACGGTCACAATATCGAGGTTGCCCGTGCGTTCGCCGTTTCCAAACAGGGTGCCTTCGACGCGGTCGGCTCCGGCCAGCAGGCCCAGTTCGGTGGCGGCCACGCCGGTCGAACGGTCATTGTGCGTGTGGAGACTGATCGAGAGACAATCCCGATTTTTGATGTTCCGGCACACCCATTCGATTTGGTCGGCATAGACATTGGGGGTCGCTACCTCGACGGTGTCCGGGAGGTTCAGGATCATCTTGCGTTGCGGAGTCGGTTTCCAGACGTCCATCACCGCTTCGGAGACGTCTCTGGCGAATTCGACCTCCGTGGCGCTGAAGCTCTCGGGCGAGTACTGCAGCATTACCTCCGTCCCTTTGAGCTGCGGCAACCGGTCCTGGATCAACTGTGCTCCGCGCACCGCGACTCCCAGGATTTGTTCCTTGGTCATGCCAAAGACGACCCGGCGTTGAGCCGGGGAGGTCGAATTGTAGAGATGAATGATGGCCCGCCTGGCCCCGATGAGGGATTGGAACGTGCGATCGATCAAATCTTCTCGCGCCTGGACCAACACCTGCAGCCAAACATCCGCGGGCGCGCGATTTTCTTCGATCAGCCTCCGGTTAAACGTGAATTCCGTGTTGGATGCCGATGGAAAGCCAACCTCGATTTCTTTAAACCCGCATTTCACCAGGGCTTGAAAAAGCTCCAGCTTCTGACTGACATTCATGGGGACGGCGAGCGCCTGGTTGCCGTCTCTCAAATCCACGCTGCACCAGCGTGGCGCCTGGGTAAGCCGGCGGCTTGGCCATTGCCGCTGCGGCAAGTCCACAGGGGGAAACGGCCTGTATTTGGTCGATGGTTCTTTGAGCATAATGTTTCCTGTGCTGATTGCGCCGTCGGGCAAAAGGCAAACAAAAACCCACTGCCCGATTAGGCAGTGGGTTCGATAAATTCCAGAAAAGAATCAGAACCCGCCTGCCGCGCCGCTCAGCAGCGCCTTCGATAGCAGCAGATTCAGGTTCAAAGTCACGATCCAACACTAATGGGCGGGGTGGGGGAGGTCAACCGATTTTTTGGCGGAGCTCTGGCGAAAACGCCGGGATACATTGCCGGCGCGCAACCTTCGTTTGCGTTTGCCTTTGGCCCCTTTACTGTGGGGCGTCATGGCATGGAAACGCAAAACAGTCGGCGGGATACTCGCCCTGGCCGGTTACATGCTCTCGCCGCTTTCCTGGTGGAACGACATGTTCGTCAATGTTCCACTGGCCCTGGCCTTTGCCTGGCTCATCAGCCTTTTCTACAAACCGGCCTTTACGCCTTCGCTAGTCCTGGGATATTGGCTGACCAATGTGCTGGGCTTCATTCTCATGCACAAAGGAGCCCAGCAGGCGTTCGCAAAGGAACCTAAAAATTATTCCAAAAGGGACCTGGCCAAGGACATCCTGGTTTCACTTGTTTACACGCTCCTGATTGTGGTGCTGGTAAAGGCCGGCGTCCTCAAACCCATCCAGGGCTATTTCGACAGGCAGAGTGCTCCAGGTTAGGTCCAGGCCTTCGCAGAGGCGCCCCTGTGATTTGTTGCGAAGGCGCGGGTGAAATGGAAGGTCGCAAAGGGAACAAGGGCGAAAAAAGATTCATGGTTGTTTTCCCATACGGTCATAGAGGCGAGCCAAGAACAGCACGGTGCCTGCGAGTTCCAGACTCAAGACCGAGGGCTCCGGAACAGGTAAAAGGAGAATGCCACTCTGAATGCCGAAAGAAATTCACGAAATTAAAATACATGGGCGCTTGGTTGAGACCCATCGGTGGCAGCATGCCACCGCATGGATCATCAACAGTAACGGTTCCGCCTGTTTTCACTCAATGAACCGTGGCCAAAGGCAGGCGGCAGGTCCCCACGCTCGGGGCGCGAGAATGGCCGGGAAGCAATTGGCCAGCAACGAGCCCCCACCTGCGCGCACATCCCCAACAACATGCGAGCCCGAGCACGCCCGAATGCAGGAGAAGCTCTACGCAGCGCTTTGCGTCGAATTCCCAGGAGCCAATATCAAACGCGAGCAGAACTTCATTGATCTCAGCGTCGAAACAGCCAACGAGCTTCTCCTGTTCGAGATTAAATCTGACCTCGACCCCAGGGTCGTTATTCGTCACGCATTGGGTCAGCTCCTCCAATACGCCTTCTACACAACACCGCGTCTCGCGCTCCCCGTCCGCCTCGTGATAGTCGGTCGGCGGCCCCTCACCCCTGCCGACACTCGATACTTTCAACACCTGCGAGAAGCTTTTTCCCTTCTGCTCGAATACCGCGCTGTTCCCCTTCCGACTTTACTCTAGCGTTGGAAGGCCGCGCTTCCCTCGGTCAGGCGCTTCGCGGGCTCCCTTGCAAGCTAAACGGAGCGCCCCCGGTTGATCGCGCCCCCGTAAGCCTGAACAATTATCTTTGCGGCCCGAACATCTGGTCGCACCCCAAAGGCCAGCTACCCAAACACTCGCAGAAAGTCAAGCTCGCAAGTGTCAATTGTTGAGACGTGACCCCACCTCATTACCTCGTTCTGCACCTCGTTTCTTCTTCCCCCTCCTTGTCAATTGTTCAGGTATGTCCCTTCAGCGCCTTTTCAGTGTTTGCAGTCTTGTAAACATTTCCGGATTCTACCAATTAGGTATTGCTGTCCGACAAAGCCTCCTAAGAGACCACCGACACACGATCCAATTGTAGAACAGATGAAGGACAACATGATTAGAGTCTGAGTGACCTTGCGCGGTTCCGCATTGCAAAACGTTGCAACGACAAAAGCGGACGAAAACCATCCAATAACAGCGCCAAGAGCACACAGTATTAAAGGCAGACGAACAGACCATGGGTTTGTCAGACGGAAATGTTCTAAGGCGCGGTGCCACATCAGACGTTTCTCGCTAATTGATAATTGAGCAAGCTCCGGAATCCTTGTGTAAGAGGAAAAAAGATGCATAAGAACGCGGCCTTCGAATGGCTGACTTAAGGGTTACCGTTTTGGTACTGGTAATATTTTTATGGGCGGCCCGAAACTCCACCAGATGGCACAAGACACAGGATTGAGATCGACCACAACGTCATCTTTGCTCCCATCGCTAAAGACGCACCGGCACCTAATCGCGCAGCCGCCGGGGGGGGGTGTCGCGCTGACCCACGGAATACATGTACACGCGCCGGCAGCAATATTGCTAACTGCCGTGCTCGAAGGGCATCCTGGCTCGGCAGGACAAAAAAAAGACCAAGAGGGTCGTAACCATTCACGGGGTTGTTGCGCATGCAGTCATAGAGGTTACATTCGTATAGGTCGATGGCGCCACCTATCGATTGCGGGCTCCGATAGCGAATGGTTCGGGACCGTACGGCTTCAAAACCGATTTCACCTAAAGCGTCCCGATTTAGCCACCTTTGCACGCTTGGATCGCACCAGCGATAAAGGTAAGAATACAATCCGCTGTTGGCGTGCTGCTCTTTGCTCGAGAAACGGTAGACATTGAGCCCTGCCATTGGCCCGCTGGAGGACAGCATGTTTCCAAACGGGTCGTAGCGGTACGTCGCGGCCATGGCCTGGCTGCTGTCCTCCAGGTACATGATGTTGCCGTTGCCGTCAGCATGGTAAACGTGGTTGGTCGTCCAATTCCCACCGGAATAACCGCTCGAACGGGCCAGCAGTCCGCCAATACCGCCCGCCCCCTCAAGGCTGCCGCTCAAATCCGGTCCCCGCGTGTAGCTCACCAGCGGGTTGTTGCTCACGCCCCGTTCCTGAATGACCCGGGTCCCGTCGTAAATGTAGTTTACTGTGCTGCCGGTCACCCATTTCGAGCCGGTCCAGGTCTGCTCGAGCCGCGTGCGCAGCCGGCTCAATCCGTCGTAGGTGAAGATAGTCTGGAAACTGTGGTACACCACGTCGGAGATCTCCGTGAGCCGGTTCTCGCCGTCGTAGAAATACGCCAGGTACGCGTTGTTGGTAATCCGGTTGCCATTGGCGTCGTAGACCATTGCAATTCCGTTGTCACTGGTCAGTTCATTTTTAACGTCGACGGTATACGTCGCGAGCGAGCCATTGTTGGTTGTGTAATTGACGTTCCAAGCCGAATCATAAGCGTAACCGCGGTTCTCGGTGCTCGCTGAACTGATTGCCACCTTGAGCTGGCCTATGTTGTCGTAGCTGTACTGCACGTACGTGCCGGCGGCGTTGGTGAAGGCTGTCCGCTGGCTGGCCGCGTTGTATCCGTAAATTGACGAATCCAGAACAGTCCCGGAGTTGTTGTCCAGGTACGTCCCGGTCAGACGAGCGCCACTGTCGAAGGTGTTGGTGATGCACGACGTGTTGGGCAGTGAGAGTCGAGAAACGAGGGTCGAGGGGCGAGCGCCAAAGCCGTAGCCGAACACGCCGGAGGGTGAAGTGACGTTGGTGAGCCGCCCGGCCGCATCATAGACGAATTTGTTCGTCCACAACCCGCTTGGCTGCTGCAGCACCATGCTGGTCCTGAGCCAGTTTACGTACCTGTTGGTCACCGTGCTGCTGGCAAAAGGCTGAGTTTCCGTCCAGAGCTGGTTGCCAGCTGTGTAACTGTACGTCGTGGTGCCCGCCGCGTCGAGCATGTTCGTCAACCGGTTCAGAGCGTCGTAGCTAAATCACCGACGAACGGGCTAAGCCTGACCGCGGACCGCAATAGTTGCCACCGCCACTTCGATTTTCCCGTGTGCCCCGAGTACCGTGGTTCGCCCCGACAGCGTATCGCTAAGAAATCGCTTCGCCGAGAAAAGCCGCGTGGACTGCCTGCATTGCCTGTTCGCCTCTGGCCAGGTCGATAACCACCGATACCTTGATTTCGCTTGTGGAGATCATATCGATGTTGATGCCCTGGCGGGCGAGAGTGTCGAACATCTTGCCGGCGACACCGGTGTGGCTCTTCATGCCGACGCCCACGATCGAGAGCTTGCAGATATTATCGGTGGCGATCACTTTGCCGAATCCAATCTCGGGTTTGAGGCTGTCGATTACTTTTTGCGCCTTCAGCAAATCCGACTTGTCCACGGTGAAAGAAAGGTCGGTCGCCGGGGCCCCGCTGCCGTGGCTGATATTTTGGACAATCATGTCGACATTCACATTGGCGTCGCCAATGGCTTTGAAAACCCTGGCCGCGACACCCGGTTTGTCCGGCACGCCCACCAGCGTCACCTTGGCCTGGTTTTTGTCGAGCGACACGCCGCGCACGACGATATCTTCCATGTTCTTGGCTTCTTCTTTCACGATGGTTCCTGGGTTTGCATTTAAGCTCGAGCGCACTTCGAATACGACTCCAAATTTCTTGGCAAACTCGACTGAACGCGATTGCATGACTTTGGCGCCCAGGCTGGCCAACTCGAGCATTTCGTCGTAGGAAATCTCCTGCAACTTCCTTGCGGAGGGGACAACGCGCGGGTCGGCGGTGTAAACTCCGTCCACGTCAGTATAGATCTGGCAGAGGTCGGCTTTAAGGGCGGCCGCGAGGGCAATCGCGGTCAAATCGGATCCGCCGCGGCCCAGAGTAGTGACCTGGCCTTCGCTGGTCTGGCCCTGGAACCCGGCGACAATGACGACCTGCCCGTCGTTGAGCAGGTCATGAATTTTCTGTGGTGAAATATTCTGGATCTTGGCCTTGGTATGCACGCCATCGGTCACGATGCCTGCCTGGGCGCCGGTCAGTGAGGCGGCTGGTACGCCCATCGAATGCAATGCCATCGCCGTCAGCGCAATGGTCGTTTGTTCGCCCGTGGCCAAAAGCACGTCCATTTCACGTTCGGTGGGCAAGGGCATGATCTCCTTGGCAAGCCGGATCAAGTTGTCGGTCACCCCGCTCATGGCGGAAACGACCACCACAACGCGGTCCCCGCTGGCGCGGTACTTGGCGACCCGTTCGGCGACATTTTTGATGCGGCTGGTGTTGCCGACACTGGTTCCTCCGTATTTCTGAACGATGAGCGCCATATCGGGATCTTAATCGAAGTTCTCAACGCGGATCATGACCGGCGCGCCCTTGACCACATTCAGGCGTCCAATCTCGTCGAGTGCTTTGGCCACCGCGCCGTTGGGCGCGTCGTGGAGCATTAGAATCAGCGGCACGCTCGCGCCTTCGTGGCCCTCAGGTTGGAACACCGATGAGATGCCGATCTTTGCATCGCCGAAGATACGCGCGATCTTTGCCAGCGTCCCCGGGACATCAACCACATCGAGCCGAACAAAGTAGCGTGAAATCACCTCGTCAATTCCCGCCACGGCTCCATCCAGTTCGTGCGGGACAAACGGCGGGACTCGATGTTTCGTGCCGAATTTAAGATCCAAGGCGGCGTCGGCAAGGTCGCTCAGCACGGCGCTAGCGGTGGCGTCTTTGCCTGCGCCGCGCCCGTAAAAAAGAGTGTCGCCCACGATATCGC
>DATGLT010000347.1:0-7136 GCA_035294005.1 Verrucomicrobiia bacterium | reverse complement strand
AGGGCGGGTTGCCTGGCGCTGATGGCTTCAATAGCCTGGTGCCGGTCTTCGGCTTCTGCGCAGACCATCAGATCGGGTTCCCGATTGATAATCTCGGCGAGGCGTTCTCGCACCATGGGATGATCATCCACAAGGAGTATGCGCACCCGTTTGCGGGCTTTTGGCGTAACCGTTTGGGATCCGGCCATCTACTGATGTTCTAATGCACCCGCCGCGGCACGCAACACGAAATTAAAGTCCCCCCGGGGCTCGCGGGCGCGGCAACAAATGTCCCTCCGATGCTGCGGGCCCTGTATGCCATGATGTGCAGCCCCATTCCGCGACTGTCTTTGAGCCTGGTCGAGGCCATCCCACGGCCATCGTCCTGGACCTCCAGCACAATGCGCTCAGGTGAAACATTCAGTTTGATCGCGATGCGACCCGGGCTGGCGTGTTTCACGGCGTTAACAACCGCTTCCTGCGCAATCCGGTACAGGTGGGTGGCCATCGCCTTGGACTCCAAGAGGGTGGATTGGCCCGACTCGAACTTGCATTCCACTTTGAAGCGGTCCCGGGTGCTCCGGGCGAGTTCTTCCAGGGCCGACGGCAGCCCTTGAGCTTCCAGCCGTATTGGGAACAACCCACGCGCCAGTTGCCGCGCTTCGGTAATTGATTGATCCAGAAAATGAGCGATTCGATTGGCGGTGCGCGCCTGCGCCAATTTCAGCGCCTCCAATTCGCTCTCAAGCGCGTTGGCGTCAAACGCAAGACTCACCAGTTGCTGGCATAAGCCGTCATGGATTTCCTGTCCGATTCGCGCCTGCTCGCGATCGCTGATCTCGAGAATCTGACGTTCCAGCCGCCGTTGTTCGGTGACGTTGACCGCCACCACTGTGTAACCGGCTTTCGAACCGTCCGCATGCAGGCTGGGGGTGTACCAGGTCTCCAGCTCCACGGAACCAATTTCGACATGTGAACTGAATTCCTCTCCATCAAGGGCTTTCCGGACGTGTTCGGCGAATTGCCGGGAATTGGGATAAGCCTTCAGCACATTCTGACCGACGTGTTCTCCGGGCTTCACGCCCAACGAACTGAGGGCGCGACCGTCTTCGAAGGCAATGACGCCGTTCCGATCCACGGCCGAAATAATGATTGGAGCTCCGGCGATGATCGCGCGCAACCGTCCCAACGCGTCCTCAAGCTGAGCCGACGTCGCCCGGTGCTTTTCGGTCTCGGCCTGCAACTGGGCAGTGCGCGAGGTCACGAGGCTCTGCAGAAGACGGTTCAGCCGCGTGATTTCAGCCGTCAGCCACCCGGTGACGCAGAACAGGAGCAGGCGCGTCGATGCGTTCCACAGCACTATTCCGTAACCGAACGTTGCCTGATAATAAGCCGCCCCCTCATGGAAAGCCATGAGCCCAGCCGAAAGCGCCGACACCAGCATGGCAGCCCGCGGCCCGACCGACCATGCGGCAAACACCACCCCGAGCAGGTAAAAAATCGTGAAGCTCATTTCCTCTGGCGTCGTGAAATCCACTGTGCCAAGCCCCAGCTCGTACAACACCGTCGAGAGCGTGAGCGCAACCGGGTGGCATCGGCTCAGTTTTTGGGTAGCCAAAGAAACGAAGCTTTTCATGCGGTCCCAGCCTATCAACGATCGTTATGGAAGTTAATCGTTATCATGCGCGGGTTGTTTTCGGTGGATTTCACGCTAACATTTGGGCGTGATTGCTTTGTTGGACTATGGTTCAGGCAACTTGCGCAGCGTTCATAAGGCCCTGTTGAAGGTTGGAGCCGACGTTCAACTCGTCACCAAACCCGAGGACCTGTCGGGCAAGCGCGCGGCGGTTTTGCCGGGTGTTGGCGCATTTGACGATTGCATGCAGGCGCTTTCCAAGCAGGAATTGCTCGAAGCAACACGGGATTTTATTGCTTCAGGCCGGCCTTTTCTTGGGATTTGCGTCGGTTACCAGGCCCTGTTCGACGGAAGCGAGGAGTTCAACAGCCATTCGCCCGGATTGGGAGTGTTTCGGGGGAAGGTTGTGCGTTTCGACGAGAAGTCCGGGCAGAAAATTCCGCAAATCGGGTGGAACCAACTCGAAGAGATTCGGACAGACTGCCCTTTGTTTCGGGGCGTGCCCGAAGGCAGCTATGCGTATTTTGTGCACAGCTTTTTTCCCCAACCGGCGGATGATTCCATTGTGTCCACGAGAACTACGTATGGGCAACAGTTCGCCTCCTCAATCTGGCGCGATAATGTTTTCGCTACACAATTCCACCCGGAAAAAAGCCAGTCGATTGGACTCCGGCTGCTGGGTAACTTTGTGGAAATCGCCAGGATGTAATGAAAGAGCAGGGGCCGGCGCGGTTGACCCCGCAACGCCGATTCTTGAGGCATCAAAGTCGGGTCCAAACTGTTGAAATGCAGCCCATGACAAACCGCATCCTGAGGCTTGACTGTGCCGGAAACGTGCTATGTTTCTCATATCGGTTGGTTTGACCCAGGCTTCAACAGGGCATCACGGAACACGTTAGAACAATTAACTTTGGAAAAACTATGGCATACGAACTACCTCCACTTCCTTATCCCAAAGAGGCATTGGAGCCCCACATCGACGCGCAGACAATGGAAATTCATCACGATAAACATCACGGCGCGTACGTGACCAACGTGAACAAGGCCATTGCCGGCAAGGCCGATCTGGAATCGAAGTCGGTTGAAGATTTGATCCGCAATCTGGACGCTGTGCCCGCGGACATCCGCGGTGTGGTGCGAAACAACGGCGGCGGCCACGCCAATCATTCCATGTTCTGGAAAATCCTGGCGCCGAAGGCCGGCGGCGCGCCCACGGGCAAAATTGCCGACGACATCAAGGCGACCTTTGGCACCTTCGAGGCTTTCAAGGAAAAGTTTGAGGCGGGCGGCGTCGGTCGCTTCGGCAGCGGTTGGGTGTGGCTGGTTGTCAATCATGGCAAGCTGGAGATTGTTTCCACCGCCAACCAGGACAACCCAATCATGGGAAAGGCCGTTAGTGGCGCCGAAGGAACTCCGGTGCTCGGTTGCGACGTGTGGGAACACGCTTACTACTTGAAGTACCAGAACCGCCGCGCTGAATATTTAAAGGCCTTTTGGAACGTCGTTAACTGGGGCGAAGTCGAGAAACGTTACGATAGCGCAAAGAAGTAAAGCCTCGTTCAGGATTGCAAAAAGCACGTCCGACTTCGGACGTGCTTTTTGCTGCGTGCGCCCTGCTTGACGCTTGTAACCGCCCGGGCTGCCGTTTAAGGAGCGTGGTCCTTCACACGGAAGAAACCGGCTTTGTTTGTCTGCGGCAAAACTGCCCCGAGGTTTGTAGTCGTCAGCACATTCAACCAATTAGTATCGTTCAGGTCGGATTTTGTTTCAATGACGTATGGCGGTGTCCCTCCAACCAGCGTCAAGGCCACGCCGTTCGGATTCCGACTTACTGCTGTAATCCGCAGGTAGCTGGCGGGGGCGATGCTGCCAAAAAGACCGTGCGATTCATGAGACGGACCCGCGGTGAAATAGAGCACGTTCGGGTCCCCGCCTGATTTGCCATTGCCGAACTTGATCGACCACAGGCCATCAATTGAGATCGGGTTGCCAGCCGCATCGGCCAGAGTCCCAAGAAATGTGCCGTTGGTCGGGTTGAAGGCATTGATCGCTCCGTCGCCAAAATTGCCGACCAACAGGGCTCCTGGGAATGCGGCAAAGGTTGCGGGGGCCATTGCCAAACCCCAGGGCGAATTGAGCGGCCCGCCGGTAATGAGGCGTGTTTGGAAGTTTCCGCTCAGATCGTAAACGTCCACAAAACCATTTCCCGGCCCTGCAACGTCGTCGTGCTTTTCCGCATTCTGCTGAGCGTAGGTTACGTAAAGCTTGTCGCCAAAAAACACCTCCACGTCGAAGGGGGCGTAGTTGGTTGGCATGTTAGGATCCTTGAACGCGTCCGGTGGATTTATGGGCTGAAAGTGGGCATCGAACACATCGATGGTCCCGGCGTGGAAGTTGGCGGCAAAGAGGAGATTGGACGCCAGCGCCAGGCCTTTGTAAACCGCGCCGTTGGTTGAATTATCAACCGTCAGCACGGCATTGGTTCCGTTGTTCCAGCCCGAAATTGTGCCATCTTCGGTGGCGAAAATGAAATGCGCCGGACCACCGGCAACGGCGAAGTTTGTCGTCCCATTAAAGATAATGCCTGTGGGGGTGGCGGGCGAAGTGGCACCCGCAGGGCCGGGGATGGTGACGACCAGCGACTGGACTCCCCCGGTGCTGTTGTAGAGCGACGACACACCGGACCCGTTGTCGGACAGCCAAAAAGGGCTGGTTCCGCTGAAAGCGAGTCCCCATGCGTTCACCAAATTAGTGTCAACCTGGTCCGCCAGCCCGGGCTGATCAGAGACGAGGTTGCGTTGCACGAACTGATTTGGAGATTGGTTTGCGAGCGGGATTGGAATGATCTTGAACACCGTGCCCGCGGTTCCCGACGGCCCGATGTTGGTCGAGCCCATAACGTATAGCTCCCCGGAAGCGTCCTCGCCGAAACCCTTGAGGTACATTCCCAAGAGCCTGTCGTTCGTTCCAATTACGAATTCGGTCAGATTCGTTCCTTCCATGTAGAAAAGACGGCCGAGGTTTGTGCCACCCAGGTCCCCCGTGACATATTTCCCAGTGAGGTTCGTTATGACCGATCCTCGATAGAGGAAGCCGCCGATGATTGCCACCCCTTCATCATGGTCGTATTGGGTAATGGGATCGATCAGTCCAGGCGGCACTTCTCTCACCGGGACGCTGGTGACAAACCCGTTATTGGTCCCATTTGCGTCGAAGTAAAAGCCGCCTTCTTTGATTGACCACCCGAAGTTCCCTCCCTGGACTACTCGGTCGACCTCTTCCACATCGTTTTGGCCCACATCGCCCGCGTACAAGTCGCCTGTCACTCTGTCGAAGCTGAAGCTATACGGGTTGCGGAATCCGTACGCGTAGATCTCGGCAACAGCGTTGGATTGACCAACGAAAGGATTGGTCGCCGGGATTCCATATTGCTTGTTTGTGGAATTGCGCCCATCGACGTCTATGCGATTGATTTTGCCCAAAATCTTCGTGAGATCCTGTCCGTTGCCCCCCGGTGAGTGTCCAGGGCCTTGGTCATCCGCCGCACCGCCATCCCCCACTCCAAAGTACAAAAGGCCGTCCCGACCGAAGCGCATCGTGCCGCCGTTGTGATTGAACTGAGGCTTGTCCAATCGCAATAACTCGCGACGTGTGGTCGTGTCCACGCGGTTGCTGTTGGCGGCATCGATCCTCCACTCCGCAATGACTTGTTGATGGTCGTTGGTGATGCCGGCGGGCATTGCAATGGGAAAGTCGGCCGCCGGCCCATTTGTTTCGGACGTGTAGGTGTAAATGAAAGGGAACTGGGAGAAGTTGGTGTGCAGGGCCAATCCTATCAAGCCGCGTTCATCGTACCCCTGCTTAATCGGGACCAGGCGATCGCGAACATCCAGCAGAGGCGTGGGTAGCAAGCTCCCATTTTGAAGAACATAAATGATCCCGGTCTGATCATAGATGAACATCCTTCCGCTCCCGTCGTCCGGTGTTGCAGCCCCAATCGGCGCGACTAATCCCTGCGCCACGGTCTGGAGTTCGATGCGGACAGTCCCCTTGGGGATTTTGCCCGGTATCGGGTCAACGATGCGGTTGGTATCCGGAGGCGGATTGGTATTGCTGCCGGAGCTGACAATGACCGTGCCAACCATGCCCAGGAAACCGTGAAACTGACAATGATACGGAAAAGTGCCGGCTTTTGTAAAAGTCTCCGAACAGGTAACAGGGATAGCATTGGACCCGCAAAACGGATCCTGGCCATCCCCCGTGACCGTGTGCACTCCACCGGCATTGGTCCACACCACCGTGTCGCCGACTTGAATAGACACCGTTTGCGGAGTGAACGCAAAATTTTGGAAAACCACGTTCGTGGTCATGGCGCCCGCGCTGAAACAACCGAGTAAAGTCATTCCAAGTTCGATCCAGAGCCGGCGGCCGCTTTTCTTGAAGAGAGGCTTCGTGAATGCTTTTTTCATATGGCTATTGATTGACTCCCGTTTTAACCCGACGACCGACTTACTATAGTAAGAGGCAAACGAGGCGTTCCTGGTTCCCGGGAATATTTCTGAGGTGGTGAGAGTTGTCGGGCAGGCGCGGGTATTAAGCCGGTGCGGGACACGGCCGTTTACCGCCGGGGCTGGGATGTCCGGCTTTAAGCTTGAGAGTTCGCCGAAACGGCGGTCTCGTTAAAAAGCCGCTCTCTTCGGCGTGGCATCAGAAGGCGCGTACCACCCTGTAGAACCGGGTCCTGCTGGCGCTTGTTCCATCCTGGAAGACGACTGCGTTCGTAGAGGCCGAATTGGTGGCGAAAGAGGTCCAGGAAAGCAGGTTCGTAGAAGACTGCAAAACGTATTTGTTTCCGATGGCAGCCGGTGCGACTCGCACCTGCAGAGGTGGGCCGGGATCAACTGTCAGTGAAAACGGCGGGAGTGTTGCCACGGCCATGGCGACTGCAGAATAGGCATCCACCTTCCCATAACCCCACTTTGTATTGGGCACGGCGCCGGTGAAGGAATCCGCGCGAGCGCTTTTTTGGAGAATCGCTTTCACGGTCGGTGCATCCAGTTGAGGATTCGCCTGCAGCATCAAAGCGATGATCCCGGTCACCAGGGGACTGGCAGCGCTCACCGCGCTGGCCCGGCCATAAAGCCCGAGGCCGTCCTGGATCAAGTTGAACCGGGCGGTTGCCCAATAGGAATTCGTGTTGTAGCACGTGAAAACGCTGTCACCTGGTGCGCTTAAGTCCACTCCAAAACGGCCGTCGTAGGTTGGGCCGAAACCGCTGCCCGTCCAGAGTTCACCGGGATTGCCTTGACCGCTATTGGAACGCGCTACGCCACTGATGTCGGTCCACTGCGTTCTGTGCACGTAATCATTTGGGCAGATATTATTGGACGCGCTGGCCAGGTCCCACACAGTGCCGCCGGGGCTGACATAGGTTGTGAAGTAGTTGCTGCTGCTCCCGGCATTCCACGATTGCGACGGGTTGAGCGAGGCATTAAATCGTCCGTCAATAACCGTTCGGCCA
>DATGLT010000346.1:0-8023 GCA_035294005.1 Verrucomicrobiia bacterium | reverse complement strand
CACCGAGTAAGCCACGTTGGCGTACGCGGAGAAGCCGCCACTGGTGTAACTGCTGGTAAATTCCACGCCATAGATCTCGCCTCGATAGTAGTTAAAGGAAGAAAGGATGAGCGTTTGGCCAAACAGCCCGTCATCGAGTTGGTTCCGCGCATTTTTATAGTAACCGTCCAAGCCCACCTGCAACCCGGGTAGAAGCTTCTGGCTTGCGCCGATATCAAAATAGTTGGCCCGTTCCGCTTTCACCGGGTCGTTCTGATCGGTCGCGGAGGCGTTGGAGGTATTGTCGAACTTTTGGATGGTTGAAGAGTTCACATTCTCCAGCGGAGGCGGCGTGAAATAGCGAGAATAGCCCGCATGCAGCGCCGTCGATTCAGTGGGCTGATAGATCAGGTTCACACGCGGGCTAGCCTGGTTCTCATTGTCGAACGAGGCGGAATATAAATCCCAGCGCACGCCGAAGTTCAGGGTGACCTTCGGCAGGATTTTCCACTCGTCCTGTAAATAAAGCCCGAAAAAGAGCGCGTGCGGCACGCTGTTGTCCGTGATCGGGAAGGCTGGCCCGGTCGGGTCTCCGTTGGCGTCTACCGGGAATACTGTGGTGGTGGAATGTGAGGAGAGGGATTCATCCAACAGCATTGTGCCCGCGCGAATCGTGTGCTTTTCGCCCAACGCATAGCTGGCATCCGCTTGGAGCCCGCCCGAGTAGAGCCGCCTTTCGACATCGCTGGCTACCCCGTTGAAGTAAAGATCTCCGACCGGGTCCGGTCGAAAGTGGACGCTGCTGATCCGACCATAGCCGGCAACTTGAAGATTCAAATCACCTACGGATTTCTGGTAAGCCAGAACCGCATAGTAGTTTTGTTCGTTCTGATTTTCATTCAACTTCGTTGAATCAAAGCTTCCGGGGACCCATTGAGTTCCTCCAGGCGATGTTCCGGCTGGCACCCCGGGAGTGTTTGGAATCTCAAAGTCGCTATATGAAAGGCTGCCCATGAAACTGATCCGGCTGGTGTCATCCAGCACGTAGGATAAATAGCTGAATGCCTTGTACTGGTCGGTGATGTCATGAATGGGATCCCAGCTGGAGGTCGGGTTTTCGACCCCGATGTTGTTATGGTTATAGCTGCCGTCGACGAAGTAGTTCAGGTTGGCCTGCGAACCGCCATACTCGAAGCTTGGGGTAACGGTGTCGTACCTGCCGCCATAAATTGACATCACCCCCCCTGGTTCGAAGGCGCCGCTCTTGGTGTGGATATCCACGACGCCGGCCGTTCGGAAGCCGTACTGAGCTGGCAGGGAGCCAGTAATCAGATGCAATTGGTCGACAAAACGCGGGCTCAGCTCCTGGCCAAAGCCGGTGATTCCCTCGGGCAACAGTACATCGTTGATTCGGTACTGGAGATTTGCGTGTTCGCCCCGAAGGTGCAGACCGCCGTTAGCGGCCGAATCCTGCGCAGTCCCTGGTGCTCGCAGCAGGACTTGATTGACACTCGAGTTTTCGCCTTGAGGCAAGGCTTGAATTTGCGCCCGGTCAATGTTGTAAACCGTTGCTCCCAGCTCCGGAACAATCTGCTCGCGAGCCTCGTCGAGCTTTCCGACAACGGTGGTCGGAGCCAGTTTGACGACGTTGCTATCGCTGCCGGATGCTGATGCGGCGCTCGCTGGTACGGAGTTACTGCTTTGAGCAAAAGACGTGCCGCCCCAGGCCAGCGAAACCAATAGGATCGCTGCGCGATACATGCGGGCATTTTGAAGTGTGACGAGGGACGCGGGACAAGCGGGTCGGTGGATTGGAAATCGACGATTCATAATATGGATTAGTTAAGCTAACGTTTACAATTCAAAGTTCTTGTTGGTGACAATCACGGGCGAATTGCTGCTTGAATGCCTCGGAAAAGACCCGCAAAAGCGGGGTGTGACAGGCAGATCAGTTTAAGCTAACGCGCAGATCCCTTGCGCCAAAGCAGCAGGGATCGGGCGTAACGGAATAACTAAGCCAGAGGAGGAGCCCGGCTGGGGGACAGCCGATAATCGAAAGAGGTGAAGAGTCGAAATTCGCACTTGGCGACTAACAGATTCCAGGTGACAGGCGGCGCGGGTGAAATTGCCGGCGCAAAACCAGAATCAATCGAATGCTTCTGGAGCTGAGTGACTAAGCAAGTGTGCGCAGGGCTCTGCGCATCTTTATGGAGAAAAGTGTGAAGTTCCGGCGAAACCTCAGCGGCACACACTCCGAGCCATGCCAGGAGCATCACCGCGATGGTCATCATGCGACCACCGAAGCGCAGACGCTTTGATTTGCTCGAAAGCTTCAAGCTGAGCCCGAATTAACCACGACAAGGTGGCATGACGCAAGTCGAATTCGGAACCTTGTTCCAAACTTCTACATCGCATCGTATTTGAGAAGTTTTGATCTACTCGAGAAAAAGATCGGGCAATAATCGTATCCACCGTCAAAAAAGAGACAGTTCGCTCGATTTTTCGGTCATCAATGGCAAGTCGGCGCCAGGTGGAGTGGCTGGCAAATGACGAGAATCCGCGCCGATTAGTCTGTGCGCGCTTAGGTCACACGAATTGCAGCCAAACGTCACCGGTGGACCAGGCGAGAGTCGTGGTTATCTCCGAAGACCGCGGCTGGGGACAAATTGGAGTCGTGCTCGACACCGAAGAACTCGGGCCACTGCCAATCGAGGCCCATGGGCTTCAGGCCGGCGCGAAGTTTTGCCAGATCCCAAAGGTGTATCGTCCTGGAATAGCGCGAAGCCACTATCAACTGAGTTCCGCCGGAGTTAAACGCAATCCAGGTGGACCGGTCGCGGAACGGGTTTTCCAGTTTTGCGATGGTGTGGCCCGTCGCCACTTCTTTGAGTTCGAGTATTCCCGGTGACATCTCCATGGCCATCAATTTCTGGTCACTGGAGAAGGCCGGGTGGCTGGGATATAACACCTCGTGGTTGAAGATGAGCCTGGGTTTGAGGGTCTCGAGGTCCCAAAAACGAAACTGACCGGGAGAGGAAATGACCAGGTCCTTGCTGTCGGGACTGAAAGTCACCTCGTTCTGACCTCCTAAGGACCACTCATGAACGCAATTACCCGCCGAATTCCATAATCGAACAAGAGGTGAATGCCAACCAGCAGTGGCAACCCAGCGCCCATCAGGACTGACTGCGATTGAGTTTCCTCGATAGTGGGGGAGGCGCCGGCCCGGAGTGTTCGAGTTAAGATCCAAAACCAATGCTTCACCGGCGGCTTCGCTGATTACCGCAACGGTCTGGCCACCTGCATTCCGTGCCGCCTCTTGAGGAGCCCAGGGCAAAGGAATCGAAAGCGGTTGCCCGAGGCGCATCGCCAGGCCAGCACTCGCCTGGGTCACCACGACCGGCCAGCGCTGCAGTCCAAATTGGAAACTGCACGTCAGTATTTCGCGGCCGTTGGATATGAAAAACGCGCTCGAGGTACGGTCCAGGGCGCGGAATGCGACTTCTCTTCGCTGGCGCAAATCCCACACACGCATGCCATCTTCCATGCCCAATGTCAAAAACCGGCCATCCGGACTGAGCTCGCCGCTGAAAGTCGAGCCCTGGCTCAAGGTGCAATACTCTTCATTGGGGATCACGGCCCACAGCTGGAGTTTTTCGAAGGCGAAGCTGGATCCGAGCCAGCCACCATCCTGGCTGAACCGCACGGCCGGACCGAAAGGAATCTCCATTACCTGCCGCGCCGCGATCGGATCCCACAAACGGACCCCGCCATCCCAGGATGAGGACGCCAGAAGACCGCCCCGAGGGTGAAAAGTTAAGGCGGTGATCTGTTGCGCGTGACCTTCAAGAGTCGCAATGCGGTTGGCGGTTTCGAGGTCCCATATTTGGATGCGCGGGTCCGAACCAGCGGCTGCCAGGTGCCTGCCATCAGGGTGCCAGGCCACGATTTCCTGGATGCACGGACCGACCGGCAGAGCGGCGGTTTCAATCCCCTTTTCAACATCGTAGACTGAAACCGTCTCCGCCTCGAAATAACCGACCGCCAGCCGTCGACTATCCGGATTGAAGGCCATGGAACACGCCGCGGTGGGCAAAGCCCACTGGTTTATCAATTGGCCGGTGGTTAAGTCAAAACGAGTCATGGTATCGATTGTAGCAACGGCAACGTTACGGCTGTCGACGCTGAACGAGGCGGTCAGGGGCATCCCTGATTGGTGGCAGAGCATTAAGTGACCATCAGCCAGTCTCCACACGCGAAAGCTGTTGGTGTAGTTCAACTCCGCCAGGAAATTACCGTCGGGGCTGAAGAAAATACACGATCGGCCACTCCACTCAAATCCGGGCCTCACGCTGTCGAGCTTACGCAATTCGGCGTGGTCAGACACACGGCGAATGCTGATCCTGCCATCTTTCTCAAGGCGCGCATATCGTTCGTACAAATCGTCGAAAACCAGGGCGATGCTCCCGTGGAAATTTATCTCCGGCCAACTTGGTCCACGCTGAACATCCGCCAGGGCCAATGCGGCCATGGCTTCGTCCCGCAGGCTTTCATCGGGCCGCAAGCGGGCGGCCTGAGACAGGGCGCGAAGGCTATCGAGGCGCTGGCCCATTTGCCGGCTGAAGCGGCGCGCTCGCGCTTCGTTGCGCAGAGCCTCGAAGAGCTCCTGGCGGGCTTGTTGTTCGCTGCTGCGCGCGGTGGCTAAAGCAGTGTCACGCTGCTGGAGAGCCCGATCTTTTTGGTTTCGTTCTTCGCGAATACGAACGTTGCTGGCGGCCAGCAGCACGCCGGCAGACAGGACCGCCAGGGGCAGCAGTCCCGCCAGCGCCGCCAACACCGCGACTGTCGGGTTTCGACGACACCAACGCGCTGCGCGCTCGACGGAGGTGATCGGGCGGGTCAGCAAGGGTTCGCCGCGAATATACCGCGCCAATTCATCCGCCAACTCGCCCCCCGACGCAAAGCGACGCGCCGGGTCCTTTTCCAGGCATTTGAGGCAAACCGTTTCGATATCTCGAGACAGGCTCGGATCCAGCACTCGCGGGCGGGCAGGTTCGTTATGCAGGACCTGATGAAACGTTTCAGCAACGGTCCCGGCGGCGAACGGAGGCCGGCCGGTCAGCAAATGATAGAGCACGGCGCCAAGAGAATAGACATCGGCCGCGACGCCAATGGCCTCCGTTTTGGAGCCGGCCTGTTCGGGCGCCATGTAATTTGGCGAGCCGAGCGCCTGGCCGGTCAGAGTTAAACCGTGCCCAGCGCTTGCAAATTGTGAAACGGAGAATTCCTTGGCCAATCCGAAATCCGTGATATGCACCTGCTCGGCATGATCAATGAGCACATTGGCGGGTTTCAAGTCCCGGTGCAGAACGCCGCGTTCATGTGCATAGGCAATTCCGCGAGCAATTTGTTCAACGTACCGCGCCGCCTTTTTCGGAGGCAACGGACCGTCTCGAACAAGATCGGCCAGGTTCCGTCCTTCGATGAAATCCATCGTGAAATACGGCTGACTTTCTGCTTCTCCCGCCTCATGAATGGCGACGATTGCGGGATGCCGCAAACTCGCCGCCACACGGGCTTCGGCCCGAAATCGTTCGAGTGCCGCCCGGCCGGCGAAGGATCCGGACAGGATCATTTTGAGGGCTACCTGGCGCCTGAGGGATCTCTGACGCGCCCGATAAACCACCCCCATCCCGCCACGCGCCACCTCCTCCAGCAACTCGTACTCTCCAAACATCCTGGGCAAGGCCTCGGCAGATTGTCGGTCGGGGTCAATCGAGGGCAAAGAGGCGACCGTGATCTGAACCAGACAATGAGGACAATGCCCAGACAGCACATTCGAGGGCAGCGCTGCTCCGCAGGTTCGGCATTGTTGCGTCACAATGGGGAACTAAGCAAAACGTGTCGGCGATTTCATTCGGACTATTGCAAAGCGGCGATGAGCTGGCGCAGTTCCTCGTCCACCTGCAGCGGTTCAGCCATGGTATTCGCCACGCACTCGCGCAATACTTCGCGATATCTCTGCCGCAGCCGATGCACCGATACCGCTACGGCGCTGCCGCTCAATCCAAGTTCTGAGCCAATCTGCGCATATTCCCCCGGTTCCGCCTCTCGGGACAAAAACCGTCCCAGCAGCTCAAATTCCTTCACCTTGCCGGCAGCAATGAGTTGGGAGCGCAAGCTCCCGAGCGCCTGGTCCAGAACCGCCAGCGCCCAGCGCCGCTCGAAGATCTCTTCGGGGGTTTCGTGCGTCGCCGGTTCCTGGCAATAACGTCCTTCGGTCTGGTCATCGATCGACACAATGATTCGGTCCCCGCCGCGTTTCAGCGTCGTTCGCCGGTCGTATTCATTAAGCAGAAACCGTTTTACTGCAGTCAGCAAGAAACAACGAAATCTCCCTGTGTCCGGCTCAATGCCGGCCAGCCAATTCTTTTCCAACAACCTGGCAAAAAACTCCTGAACCAAATCCTGGGCGTCCTCGGGTCCGTATCTCCTGCTCCGAACGTAAGCGTAAACCGGGTACCAGTACGTCCGGCACAGGATTTCCAATGCTTCAGCGGCTTCGGCAGTTCCGGGACGGCTCGCGCGCAACACCACGCTCCAGCGGGTAATGCTGAACCGGGTCGCCCCTGCCTCGCCCGTTGGCGGAGAGCCGGTTCCGACTTCTTGCATCAATCTGCCCAACATAAAACCAGACCACTGAAACCTCGCAGCGTTGTCACGAGGCCAGCGCATGTGACATAAGCCAGCGCAATCCAGTGGATTATCGACAAATATACCTCAACCGCTCACCGCCTAAAAACAAAATCTTCCCGTCGAAGCTTTTCAACCGCGCGAAAGGACGCGGGATCAGGACGAAAAACCGGCTGTGCCAGCCTTGGGAGGCGGACCTCTTCCGGCTTTTGAACCGAGGCCGAAAATTCTTTGTAATCCTGGCGCGGCTTTGCTTAGGACCGCAATGCAAGCCGGATTCCACAGCAACGGAACGAGAGCGGCCTGCGAATATAGAAAACGCGCTTAGAAACCGACTCATGAAGACAAAAGTGACACTGTGGGTGTTCTTGCTCCAATGCACAGCCCTGTTAACGGTCGCCCGCGCACAAAGCACGGCGTTCACTTATCAAGGGCGGCTCAATAACAACGGTGCGCCGGTGAGCGGCAACTATGATTTCCAATTCGCGGTTTACGACGCGAACGCAGCGGGAAACCTCGTTGCCGGACCGCTCACGGTCAATTCCATCAGCGTCACGGTAGGGTTGTTCGTGACTCGCCTGGATTTCGGAGCTGGCGTCTTTACCGGGCCTGGGAGGTGGTTGCAGATTAGTTTTCGGCCGGCGGGCAATGGAAACTTCTCCACGCTGGATCCGCGTTTGGAACTGACGTCTTCACCGTATGCGATCCGGGCACAGGCCGCCGGCGTTGCGGATAGCTTTGCGGCTGGCGCGGTGGTCAAAAGCCTCAACGGGCTGCATGACGACGTCACTCTCGCCGCCGGCGCCAACGTGACCCTCACCCCGAATGGCAACACCATTACTTTGTCGGCTGTCGGCGGCGGAGCGGGCAGCGTGTGGTCAGTTAGTGGGAATAACGTTTACTACACGGCGGGTAAGGTCGGCATCGGAACCAGCAACCCGGCAAGCTTGCTGGATCTGCAAGGCTCACAAGACGCGTTCCATATCACCGGCTACGAGCCGTTCATGACTTTTTACGATACCAATCACAGCAGTGCTCGCAGCTCGATTCAGTCGGTGAACGGCAGCTTGAATTTTTTCACCGATTCGTACCTCAAGGGCACCGACCTGTTCGGATTCATGCTGCTCGCACCCAACGGCAACGTCGGTATCGGCTCCTCGCAACCGGTAGGCAAACTGGAGGTAGTGGCCCAGGACGCGTTGCGCATGATTGGTTACCAGCCGTTCCTGACCTTCTATGATTCCAATGCGGGCTATGCCGCGGGACGGATCCAGTCCGTCGGTGGCGGGGTCGGTCAATACACAGACGCTTACGTTAAGGGCTCGGATTCTTTCGGGTTCATGGTGCTGGC
>DATGLT010000345.1:0-4976 GCA_035294005.1 Verrucomicrobiia bacterium | reverse complement strand
GGAATTCAAGGAACTGACGCCAAAATGCGTCAGCGTCACTCGATATCTTGGGGAATTGAACGAAGCATTGCGCGATTTTCTGGCAGCGAACTATCCAGGAAAGGATTAAGGCTCATGTTGAAATGCTCCACATCTCTTTGGTCGGCCGACCTTGCGAATCTTGCCTCCGAGATTCGCCGCGTGGCCCCCTTTTCCGAAATGTTTCACCTGGATGTCGCCGACGGACATTACGTCAAAAACCTGCTCTTTTTTCCGGACCAGGTGCGGGCCTTGCGCCCGCACACCACGTTGCCGCTGGAAGTGCACCTGATGACGGTCAACCCTTTGGACTGGATCGAACCGTTCGTGGATGCCGGAGCGGATCGTGTGATCTTCTGCCTCGATGCCACAGGCGATCCCACAGGCGTAATTACTGCCATCAAAGCCCGAGGCAAGGCCGTGGGTGTTTCGCTCTCCATCGCGCAGCCCGTCGAAGCGGTCATGCCGATCCTGGACCGACTGGATACGTTGACCATTATCGGCACAGAACTCGGGATTAAAGGCGCTTCAATGGATCCAAGGGTTCCGAACAAGATCCGCGAGGCGCGCAAAGCAATCGCGAAGCGGAACTTGAGCGTTGAGATCCAGGCAGACGGCGGGATCCGGCGCGAAACCGTTCCGCTCATCAAAGCGGCGGGGGCGGATTATATCGTGCCGGGCTCGCTGATGTTCAAAGAAAACCCGGAAACGATGCGGCGATGGCTGGCGGCATGCTAAGCTTCGTCATCCCCTCGCCGCGGGAATAGGAACTGCCTGGAACTGAGCGGTTTTCGCACCGCTTTAGCCTTGTTTTCCCGCATAAAACCCGGTATGCATTACGGCTGTAGAAACAGGCACTCATGAAACCAATGACCATTTGGCAGCGCCTTGATCGCGCCTTGCTGCTGCTCATTTCTTTGCTGTTTGTGGCCGTCGGTCTTGCGTTTTGGGTTGCGCTGGAACGGTCCAACTCAACGCAACGAAGCGACCGTCTTGACCGCGATCGCGGCCGCGTCTTCTACGACGTGATGCTGATGATCGATTCGCTCAGGGGAATGTCAGCCGACCCCAGCGACGAACTCGAGCGCAAGCGCCATCACCAGGCAGAACAGGAACTGGCCCAAACGCTCGAAGAAATCCAACGGAAATTCCCTGACCTGCTCCCGGCAGTGAAAGCCATTGAAGGTTTCGCGCGCGAAACCGGCAAGCTGGGAGCCTTTGACAAAAAAGTCTTGGACATCGCCAAAACCGACGCGGCCGGCGCTTTGAGCTACTTCACGATTAATTACCCGGAAATCAGCCGCGAACGCGACAAGCTTTTCAGAGATCTGTCGCAGCAGGTGGAGCAGATCCAAACAGCTGAGTCCATGCGGGCCTTGACCGTAACCCTGATCGGGGGCACGTGCATCATCCTGGTGGCCTTGATCGCGTATTTTGTGGGACGGCAGCAATCCAGCGCGATCGCGGAGCCCTTGAACCGCCTGGTGGGGAACCTGGATCGGATGCGGCGGGGGGATTTTACCGAGCGGCTTTCGCTGGATCAGAAAGACGAATTCGGGGTGGTCGGCCAGGGTCTCAATCGGCTCGCCGATGATCTGTGCGAACTGGTAGGCCAGGTGCAACGCTCCGGCATCCAGGTGAACACCACCGCGACGCAGATCGCGGCCACGGCCAAAGAACAACAAAGCACGGCGCACGAAATTGCGGCCACCACCGCCCAAATCGGGGCGACTTCAAAGGAGATTTCAGCCACCTCCAAGCAACTCGTCAAAACCATGAACGAGGTGAACCATGTGGCGGAGGAAACTGCCAAGCTGGCCGGCAGCGGCCAGGCGTCCATTTCGCGCATGGAATCGACCATGCACCAAATCATGGAAGCTTCCGGGTCGATCACGGCGAAACTCGCTGTCCTGAGCGAGAAAACGACCAACATCAATTCCGTCGTTACGACGATCACAAAGGTCGCTGACCAAACGAACCTGCTTTCGCTCAACGCGGCCATCGAAGCCGAAAAAGCCGGCGAATACGGCCTGGGCTTTGCCGTGGTCGCAATGGAGATTCGGCGGCTTGCCGACCAGACGGCGGTGGCCACCTACGACATCGAAAAGATGGTCAAGGAAATGCATTCAGCCGTCGCGGCGGGCGTCATGGGCATGGATAAATTCTCGGATGAAGTCCGGCGCGGCGTGGCCGAGGTCCGCCAGGTGAGCACGCAACTGGCCCAAATAATTCACCAGGTCCAAACGCTAACACCTCGTTTCCAAACGGTGAACGAGGGCATGCACGCGCAAGCCAGCGGGGCTGAACAGATCAGCGAGACGCTCACGCAACTGAGCGAAGCAGCGCAACAAACGGCCGAGTCCCTCAGGCAATCCAATCTCGCCATCGAACAACTCAACGGCGCCGCGCGCGGCCTGCAGGCAAGCGTCGCCCGCTTCAAATTGAGCTCGCAAGTGGGCAGAAACTCCGTCCCGGTGGACGCCTTCAGCATCGGGATCTAATGCTTTTCCTCATCTTCCAGCTTGGCAACGATCGCTATGCCCTGGAGGCTGACCGGGTCATTGAAGTGCTGCCGCTGGTCGAACTCAAAAGCTTGCCGCACGCTCCACGAGGGGTGGCAGGCATCTTCAACCTGCGCGGTCGGCCGGTGCCTGCGGTGGATTTGAGCGAACTAAGTTTCGGCACACCATCGCGCGAACGACTGACGACCCGCATCATCGTGATTGAACACACGGATGGTTCAGGCCAATCCCGTCCGCTTGGGCTTATCGCGGAGCAAGTGACCCAAACCGTGCGCAAGGAGACCGAGGATTTCATCGACTCCGGTGTTTCCCTTTCTTCAGCTCCCTATTTGGGACCGGTGTTCATGGACCATAAAGGCCCTGTTCGATGGCTGTACGCGCAGCGGCTTATCTCGGAGCCAATCCGCGAATTGTTATCGGCGGGGTTGCCCGTTTCCTGCCCATGAACCGGAAGGCGCTGCCAGAAAAGCACGCACCCGGACGAGATGGCTCTGGGCACACTGCGGCTTTGGACACGGATTGGGGGAGGTGGACCGGATTGTGAGCATTTCAGATTCTTCAACCTCGCAGGGCATTCAACCACAGACAACCGCCCATCCGGATCCTCTTTCTGAAGTGACCGGTTGCTGGAGCCAGATTGGTGTCTACGGCGACGGTGGGTGTCTCGAACTGCGCAAATTTGTTCACTGCAGGAATTGTCCGGTCTATTCCGCGGCGGGGCTCAGGCTGCTCGACAAGGCGCTGCCTCCGGATTACCGCCGTGAATGGACGCAGCACTTCGCGCAGGAGCGCCGGCTTCCCGAAACCGGCAATGCATCGGTGATTCTCTTCCGGATTCAAAACGACTGGCTGGCGCTTCCCACCCGCAATTTTCAAGAGGTCGCCGAAAAACGCCCAATGCACTCCCTGCCCCACGGCCACAGAGGCATCATCCTGGGGCTGGCCAATGTTCGCGGCGAACTGGTCATCTGCATTTCGCTGGGACATCTGCTGCAGTTGAACTGCGTGCCCTCGATGGGCTCCCTGCGGCTCAACCACAAGCGCTTGCTGGTGATCCAATGCGAGTCCGGCCGCCTTGCTTTCCCCGTGGATGAGGTGCAGGGGCCTCACCGTTTTGCGCCGCACGACCTTCAGAACAGCCCGGGGTCGCTGAGCCCGGCGAGTTCACGTTTCGTTCACGGATTGCTGCGGTGGCAGGAACATTCGGCGGGATTACTCGACCCGGATCAACTGTTGTCCGGCTTGCAACGATCGCTCGCATGAACCTTGGACCCCAGGAAGATCTCAGCAGTTTGTCCATGCTCGAGTTGTTCCGGGCCGAGGCGGAAAACCAAACGGCATTGCTGACCAGCGGCTTGTTGGAACTGGAACGCGGCCAACCATCCTCTCACGCTTTTGAAGCGCTCATGCGCGCAGCACATTCACTTAAGGGCGCGGCGCGCATCGTGAATCTCCAGTCCGTAGTCCGCGTAGCCCACGCGCTGGAAGACTGCTTCGTGGCTGCGCAACACGGCCGTCTGCATCTGGAACGTCCCCAGATCGATGTGCTGCTGCAAGGAGTTGATCTTCTTTCACAGCTGGCTCGCCAAATCGACGCCACCACCGGCGACACAACAGGCTCGCCTGCAGCAGTGGAGATTTACCTGGGCTTGCTCGCCAAAGCGTTTGACCAAGGCGCCACGCCAACGAATAAGACTTTGACGGCAATCGACCGGACGCAATCGCACCTCGAACCTGCGACCGACAAGCCGTCCGAATCCCAGCTCGCATCGGCGGGTCCAGCGCTGCAGCCAACCAACGACGGAGAAGTCCTTGCGCCCGCCCTGGTCGATCCCACCCAACTTGAAATCCCCTTCCAGCCCCCATTGCGTGAGGAAAACCAGGAGCGCGTTGTCCGGCTCACCGCGGAGAACCTCAACCGGCTTTTGGCGCTTGCAGGCGAATCGCTGGTCGATTCGCGGTGGCTCGGCCCTTTTGCGCAGTCCCTGCAACGGGTTAAACGCCATCAAATGCAATTTGAGGAGCAGTTGGAAGCGTTGCGCCACGCGCTCGAACGAGCCGGCCTGGCCGAGCGCACCGACGCCTATTTCATCGAACTGTTCAGGCAACTGGCCGAGGCCAGGCAATTTCTCGGCGACCGCATGCAGGAACTCGACCTGTTCGACCGCCGTTCCGCTCAACTTTCCCAACGCTTGTATCTGGAAGTCCTGCGCACCCGCATGCGGCCTTTCAGCGACGGAGTGCGCCGTTTCCCGCGAATGGTCCGCGACCTCGCGCGTTCGCTTGGACGGGAGATCCGCTTTGAGATCCTGGGAGAGAACACCCAGGTGGATCGCGACATCCTGGAACGACTCGAAGCGCCACTGGCGCACCTGTTGCGCAACGCGGTGGACCACGGCTGCGAGTCTCCTGAGGCAAGAAACGCGGCCGGCAAAC
>DATGLT010000344.1:0-17451 GCA_035294005.1 Verrucomicrobiia bacterium | reverse complement strand
GTGCGAGGGCCAGCAAGCAACATCGAAAAAGCATTCAGAACGACCCTGCGTGTTTACCCGCACCCGACTGAACCGCGGCAGTTTTATTCCCCGGATATCGAACCGTCAGTCCCGGCAGGTGTGCCAATCCAGGATCTGAGCGGCCTCGACAACTTTTCGTCTCCGCGCCCGATGGACCTGCGCCCCAAAAACTCCGGAACGGCCGGCACGCTCATCATTACCAATGCTACCGGCTCGGGTCCGGGCGGCGATTTCATGGGCAAAGATTTTCGTGCGGCGTACGCGCCGGGGGTCACAAACGACGGCTCGGGACAGGTCGTGGGCCTGTTCGAATTCGGTTCCTATTATACCAACGACATCTACCGGTACGAAACCAATGCAGGCCTGCCAACTTCGATTGTGATCAGCAACGTTCTGATCGACGGCGTCACAGGCATCCCCCCAGGTACTAACAGCGACGACGGCGAACAGGCGCTCGACATCGACATGGTCATTTCGATGGCGCCAGGGGCGACTGTTTTGGTTTATGAGGGAAACAACGGCAACAACATCTTTAACCGGATGGCGACCGATAACCTCGCCAAACAAATGAGTTGTTCCTTCGGCTATAGCCCCATGCCTGCTTCCACGGAACAAATCTTTCAGCAATATGCGGCCCAGGGCCAATCCATGTTTATCGCCTCGGGTGACGGCGGGGCTTATCCAGGTTCGGCCGGGGCAATTTCACCGCAGTCTGAGGACCCCTACCTGACTATCGTGGGAGGAACGTCACTGACAACAAGCGGACCGGGCGGCCGCTGGATTTCGGAAACGGCATGGGGCGGAAGCGGCGGGGGCGTCAGCGCTCGCTGGGGCATCCCGTCCTGGCAGAGCGGCATCAGCATGCAGGCCAACCAGGGCTCGACTGCTTTTCGAAATATCCCGGACGTCTCGATGCTGGCCGACACGGTAATTTACTGGGTTTTCAAGAACGGCTCGACCGGGACAGTGGGCGGAACAAGCGCCGCGGCGCCGCTCTGGGCGGGGTTCACCGCGTTGATGAACCAGGAAGCCGCGGCGCGCGGACAGCGTCCGGTCGGATTTCTAAATCCAGCGGTGTACAATCTCGGTAAAGGGCCCGCGGCTTCTTATCGGGCTGCGTTTCACGATATCTCGACGGGCAGCAATCAACGCTATCCTGCTGTTTCCGGCTATGATCTTTGCACCGGCTGGGGAAGCCCAACCGGCAGCAACACGTTCAACGCGCTCATCGGCACGGGGACCAACGATTTCAGCTTCTACACCTCGCCCGGCCCGCAACCGGTCGTCGCGGGCGGTGTTGCCGTGACGACGTTGTCAGTGCTCCCATTAAACGGGTTTGCAGGGAACGTGAGTTTTGCGGTCTCCGGCATGCCAGCCGGCGTTACGGCAACTCTCAATCCGCCGACCGGAATGACCAGCGTTTTAACCCTGACCACGTCCAATACTGCAGCCCCAGGAACGTTCAACCTGACGGTGACGGCCACTTCTGGTGGCCTGGCGCACAGCATGGCTTTGACTCTGGTTGTTGAATCGCCTTTGCCCATCCAGCGGGCAGTGAATTTAGCCCCGTCGTTTAACCGAACGGGGATGGCAACAGATGGGACGACGTTTGGCTCGGGGGCAGACGGAGTGGGATTTGCCTATTCGGCAACAATGCTGGGTAGCGCGCCGTCATGGAATGGCGTCCTATTTGGATTGGGCTCCCCAAACAACGCCGACCTTGTCAGCTGCGCCGGGCAAATCGTCCCTTTGCCGGCCGGTAATTACACAACTTTACAAGTCCTGGGCACCGCGGTGAACGGGAGCCAAGCTTCCCAGGTCTTCAGCGTCACTTACACCGACAATACCACGCAAACCTTTACACAGAGCTTCAGCGATTGGGCGGGGCCGAAGAATTTTCCCGGCGAATCCGTTGCTATTGAAACACCGTATCGGAATTCCAACAATGGAACTCGCGACACCGGCACCGCCGTAAATGTTTACGGTTATTGCTTCGCATTAAATCCTTCAAAAGCCGTGAAGAGCCTTCGCCTTCCCTCAAATCAGAATGTCGAGATACTGGCGATCGCTGTGGCAGACGCTCCGGCGCCGGTTTCCCTGGCTTCGGCCTTCAATCGGGCCGGGATATTCGCTGACGGCACCATGTTTGCCGCCACATCGGGACTGGACGGTGGCGGTTACGGCTACTCCGCCGCGTGGCTCGGGGGAGCTCAACAATGGAACGGATGCATCTTCGATTTTGGCTCGCCCAATTCCAGTAATGCCATCAGTTGCGTGGGCCAAACTATCCCACTCCAGCCGGGGCAATTCGCGTCAATCCAGATGCTCGCCACGGCCGTGCAGGGCAATCAGGCGGCCCAGTCGTTCTTGATTACTTACTCGGATGCCACCACGACCGTTCTGACACAGAACTTCAGCGACTGGTTCACGCCGCAAAATTATTCCCGCGAATCAAAAGCCTTTCCGATGAGCTACAGGAACAGCAGCGCCGGGTCCAAAGACAACAGGCTCTTCTCCCTGTATGGCTACGCAATGCCTTTGAACGGGGCCAAAACAGTTCAAAGCATTCGGCTGCCCAATAATCCGAATGTCGAGATCCTCGCAATGACGCTTGTTCCTGCTCCGCCGGCCATCACCGCAAGTATGAGCCTCCAAAACGGGCAACCCATGCTCAACTGGTCAGGCGGCGCACCTCCATACCAGGTCCAGATTTCAACGGATCTCTCAGCCGGAACCTGGCAAGCACTAGCCCTTTCTGTTTCAAGCAATAACCTCGTCATAACACCTTCGAATTCTCAAGCTTTCTATCGAATCGTGAGTCAATAGCTCAGACCTGATTATGAGGCCTGCCGCCGCTCTAAAGTGAGCACGCTGCTTCCGGGGCGTCGAGAAGGATAGTGGTGGAACTGAAAGGTCAGGCGCGAAGTTTCCAACGAAGAGCGGCGTTTTGACACAGCCCGTAGCAGACTCGGTCCGTCCCCCAAACCGCAATCAACCCCATAGATTCTGCTGAACCAAAATGCCCTTCCACGTCCTGAGTGGGGTACACTCGCCCGAAAATTACCGGCCGAAACCTGATTTGAAATTACCCCGCCTCACAGCAGTTTTTTATCATGAAGTGTTCAGAGAATTATCAGGCCATAGCCCGATTGACTCGGACCGGCGTCATTCTGGTCTTCTCGTCGTTTGTGATTGCGGGCTGCAATCGGGATAACGGCCGTGGAGGGTCGACGGATAACAACTCGACGGTGACCGGTCGTGGCACTGGGGAGCACGGAGACAGCGGCGGCAACGGCAAACCCTACGACCGCGGAGGCCCGCCCAATATTTCCCGGTCGGAAACTCCGGGCAGTGGACGCATCGACCAGGGTGGAGGTCCTACAACCGGCGAACCTCCCAAATCCGAAACGTCGACGAACGCCGGAACGAACAATCCGGATGGCAGCCGGTAATTCGGCGTAGTTTTCCAGCCACCTCTCGATTAGGAGACCGTCTGCGGCGGCTGAATACAGCGCCCGTTTGGCTGGAGGAGCCGGTGGCCGACGCAATTACAGGTTGGGCGCGTAGGCTATGAGCTGGCGGTACTGGACGAGAATACTTCTTAAAGCAGCGACAAGGGCCGCTTCCTTGAAGAAATTCGGAGGAGCCGCCGGTGTTTCAAGGATGATCTCGAACGGGCGCGGCCGCACCTTCGGCGGCGCGCTGAGAATGCCTTGGTAGCCCTGTCGGATGACTCCGTTCCGGGCAGGAAAGCCATCGATGATCCCGCCAGGGTTACGCGGCAGAAACTCCGCGGCCGCTTCCAGTGCCGGCTCAACCAGATGCCGGGTCAGGGTTGCGCCATGCGCGAACCCATAGAACCCATTGCTCGTGTCATCGCTGTGGAGGCTGATGATCCCGTCAAAGGCATGCGCAATCAGCTCCGATTGCAGCAATCGAACTGCAGGCTCGGACGAATTACGCCAGAATTCCCGGTTCAGATCCTTGCCGCTGCGGGCGTTTCTTGTTCGATCCTCAAATCCGCTCGGGTTGCATATCGGGTACAGGAAAAGGCAATAGCCCTTGGCAATCTGGGGCTCGGCATCGAGCAATTGGCCAAACCGAATCAGCGCATGAACCCCTTCCGGCTCGTCGCCGTGAATGCCGGCAAACAGTCCAAGCCGGACAGTGTCTCCGCCGCCCTTTGGCCCAATGAACAGATACCTCGGCAACTCGCAGGTTTCCTGTTCTGTTTCCAACCTCCCACTCTCGGCGGCGATAAGGCTGCTGGATCGCCGAGCTAATTCGTTCAACGGTTCCAGGACCTCAGCGACGCTGCGCCGCGGCGCGCGTCTGGGGACCTCAACGTTTCGGGCTGACATATATAAATCAGTGTTCAATCAAGGCCGATTATAACCGTAAAGTACAGTATGTCAATCGTGATAATTATATTAAATCTTTTTAGATTTAGCACCAGGGTGTCATTAATTTCTTAAATTCCTAATTATCAAATACTAATCTGTCGTGAACGCAGAGCTCCTAATACGCGGCGGGAAGGGTTCGAACATACCTGGATGGCTCGAACTTTGAGGGCAGTCCAACCCTCGAAACACTCGATACGGTTAGGCTTGGCAACCGGGGGAAGAGCACTATGATGGCGTCGGAACGGCGAAATTTAACCCGTCGTATGTTTCCTCATCCTATGAAAAAGGTCTCCCCGATCTCCTCTCTTTCCAGGCGTAACTTTATCGCAATGTCGGGCGTGGTTCCCGCCGCCCTGGCAACAAGTCTACAAGTCGGCTGCGCAAGTGCTGAGGAATCCTCAGGCACGACGCTAAAGCGCCACCGAATCGGTCTTGAGCTGTACTCAGTTCGTGATGAGTTGCAGCGGGACTTGAATAATACCCTGTCGACGGTCGCCAGAATGGGATACGAAGTGGTGGAATTCTATTCTCCTTACTTCAAGTGGACGCCCCCCTACGCCAAAGAAGTCCGCGCGCAACTGGACGATGTTGGGCTGCGCTGCTATTCCACTCATAACGGGTTTGAATCGTTTAGCTCTCCTGAAAACCTCGCGCACGCGATCGAGCTGAACCAGATTTTGGGCGCTCGTTATATCGTGTTGGCCAGCGCGCCTTCCACCAATGGCGTGGATGGCTGGAAGAAACTCTGCGAACGTTTGAGTTCCGCCGTCGAAGAGCTCAAACCACACGGATTGAGCGCAGGGTACCACAATCACCAGGCGGAGTGGGCGCGGCTGGAAAACGGCCGGCGCATTATCGAGGTTATCGCGGCCAACACGCCCAAGGAGTTTGTTTTGCAACTGGACGTCGGCACCTGCGAGGAAGCCGGCGCTGACCCGGTCGCGTGGGTCAAAGCCAACCCGGGTCGGATCAAATGCATGCACTTGAAGGACTGGGCCCCCGCCGGCAATGGTGAAAAGCAGGGTTACCGCGTCCTGTTCAATGAAGGCGTCACACCCTGGAAGGAATTGCTTGCTGCCGCCGAGTCGGTGGGCGGCCTGGAGTATTTCCTGATCGAACAGGAAGGCAGTCGGTACTCGGAATTTGAAACCGCCAAGCGTTGCCTGGACAACTGGAAGGCGATGTTCGGAAATGCGTAGGCCGGAAAAGGTTTATCAAGCTATAAAGTTGCCCTGCCCTTCAGCCAAAAATATTCGCTGACCGAAACCTGCTTGAATCAAACCTGATGACCTGAAACCGAACCCACTTGCGCGGCTATGCGACTGTTGATCCTGACCTTGTTGGTTGCTTGTTCATTTCACGGGTCGACGGCTCTATCTGCGGAGACCGCCCAGGGACGTGTTTGGTGCCTTTCGCTGAAATTTCAGCAGGGTTCGGATTCCTTTGGAGACACATTGGACCTGAGCACGATCAGCGGGACACCCAATGGAGAACTCGAGCCGTATAACAACCTGACCTACATTTCCGGGTTTACCCTCGACATCTCGGGCATGCCGATCTTCGGGACGATGCAACTCAACCTCCCCCCGTTTCAGGATACCGACGGTGATGGGTTCAACGACTTCTTTGAAAGCGCAGTTGGTGTGTCCGCCACGACCTCGGGTTCTTACACGGCGGGACCGGAAACCGGGTCCGTAACCGCCACATGGCAGAGAGGCGCGGGAACTTCGGACGGCAGTTGCGCCCTGCACCTGGTCGACAGCACGTTTGGCGACCTGGGCACATTCAATCACATCTTTTCGATCCTGGAATACACAGGGGCGGTGCTCTACGTGAGCGGGTCCAACTCTGTTTCGGGAACGGTTAACCTCTTCAAAACCGGAGATACAAACAGCCAGCTGGCCGGGCCGTATCAATTCGTCAAAGTTTCAACGAACCATTTCAACCGGCTGATTCTGCAGCCGGGCTTTTGGACAAACGAGTCGGCCCTGCCCCTGAGTTTTACCAACGACCTGTACCGGCGCGACTTGCCCTGGACCACAAATTATTGGGGTTTATTGGAATTCAGCGACGGCGACCCTTCGACAGCCGCCCCCGATTACCTGGCCTGGCTGTGGTCCATTGATGACACCAACGATTCAAACCACAACGGCATTCCAGATTTCAGCGACGACCCGCAGACGGTTTTGCCGCCGAGCACTCCTCAATTGAGTTTCACCTGGACCTCCAGCAACGTGGTGATTTCAGTCAGCGGCAGCATCGGCCATGTGCACGACTTCCAGCAGGCATTGTCACTGCCGTCGACCAATTGGCAGACGATCTTGTCGGTAACGCTAACGAACAACCAGCAGCGAATCACCCTCACAAATACTCAGTCGCCAGTGTCGTTCTGGCGGGCTGTGGCGCATTAGCAGGAAAACTCGGTCTAGAATACGGCTCGACGGCCGTACGCTGTGAGTGTTTCCCATCTCGGCCGGAGCAGCTATGGGGCCTTCGTTGCCCTGAAGAATAAATCTCGATCGCCTGGTTGCGGCAGAGTCCAGAACAGTGTTCCGGAAGAATTGGTTAGCGTCGCCGCAGCAGACCAATTGGTTAGGTCAGTCGTTTGTTCAATGACGTATCGGCCTCCAGGTTCCGAATCGAGTCGCAATTGCAACGAATTGGACGGCATAGTCGCCAGAGCAAGGGTCGGAGGGGGATAAACCAGCCCCGCAATATCCTCGGTGAAGTCTGGAGGGTTCAGCACCAGGACGCCATTCGAACTGACCGCGCCGCTAAATCCGAGGGGAGAGGAGGTCGCGGGATCGTACCATTCCGACACAAAACGCCCCGCGGGCCAGTTGGTCAGGACCAAAGTTTGGAGATGCTGAAGCGGCAAAGGCGAATTCGTCGCGCCCGCTGGAAATGAGACGCCCGGGGCAACGCTATAAACCAGGGCTTCACGAGAGCCGCGCACGCCGATCGACTGACAGGAAGGTTGCCAATTGCTCGAATATAACGCAGGCAGCGCCTGCTCAAGCCGCACCCAATCGAGGTAAAACCAATCCACACCCGCGTTGGTGATTTCGATGATTCTCTTTCCTGCAGGCAGGTTCACAGGAATGTCCATATTGTACTCGTTGTTGACCGCGTATCCCCCATCCAGGTTGGGCAGGTTCGTGCGGAACAATTCCGCTCCGTCAGCGCGAACAACCATGGTGCTGCCGCTCGAGACGGAGTTGAGGTGCATGACCAGCCTCGCGGCATTGGTAAACCACGCGCTCAAAAAAAATGGGGTCTTGAAATTGGCGTGCGCCACTCCATGGACAAAGCAGTTGAAGGTGCTGGCTGAGTAGTCCGCGGCGGATACGTTGGGAACGGCGAGACGGCCGGGCGCCATTGAACCCCAGGTTCCGTCCAGCGGGAGAGAGACGGAGAACGGCACGGTCCCGGTGAGGACGTTGCCGACCGTTGTCGGCGGCGGCCCGGATGTTACAAATCCAATATTGGTCCAGGCGCCGGTAGCCCAACCGGTCCGGTTGAGAATCTTCCCCATAGAAGTGTAAACGGGATAAACATTTTCGGAGTCGATATTTTGCCACCACCAGGACATCGAAGTGCCCACTGAACCGCTGAGCGCTCCACCCCAGAGGCCCTGCCGAAAGCCACGCAGGTACGGGTCATTTGTCCGGTTCCAGCCCCGCCAATCGGTGCCGAATTCATCCACCAATGCCGGCTTTTGGTACCGCTGCAGAAACGATTGAACAACGTACGAGAGTCTCGATGCCGGAGAAACCTCGCCATAGGAATGGTAAGCTGCGAAATCCAAGGCTGAGATGCTCCAGATTTCGGGCCGGTCGCTTCCACCCGTCAGACTGGTCGTAACCAAGTGAGAGAATGGATCATTGGCGTGCAGCCATGTCCCCATTACCCCATGCCACGCGGCCACGTCTGAAGGAACCAGGTAAGCGTACTCGTTATCAATCTCATTCAGGAACTGCCACGCCAAAAGGTTTTGGCTGCATCCGTAGCGGGCGGTGAGATAGCGCAGTCTCTTTTGATAAATCGTCCTGGCGATACTGTTCGTGAAAAACCCGTTCTGGTTCAGGCAAGGGCCGCCGTTGGTGGCATTGTAAGGATTGGCCGGCCAGTAATTGCCTCCTCCCCAGTAATCCGGCGTGACCTCGAACATCCCATGGTAATCCAGGCACAGCAGCAGGTAGATGCCGCGTTGTTCGGCCAAATGAAGCACGTAATCCAGCTGCCACGCCCGATCGAGCCGGTAATGTGTCAGCGAATTGCTGTCGGTTTCAATTCCAAGCCACCACGGGCACATCCACATTCGAGCGTAATTCTCCCCGGCGTTCTGCATGGCGCCAAACCACGAATCATAATCAAAGGTCCCCCGGTTTCCGGGCCAACAAACGTTCTCGCCAATCAGTTTCAGGGGTTGCCCGTCGCCGGTCTGAAAATACTGCCGCCCCGGAGCGATCTGCACATAGCCGAACCGGCCGGCAGGACCCTGGGTTCCCACCGTGAAATTGGTTCCAAACGCCGGACCGGCACTCTGGCTGTTGGTGAGCACGGTCACACTTACCGAATAGGCGCCAGGTTCCGGCGGAACAAAGCGCAAACGCCACTCAGGCCCGCCGACTGCGTTCAAGGATTCGGAGCCGCCCGAAAGGGCTCTCTGGTAATTCTGGTACCAAAACGCGGGAACAATCACGGTCCGCCCGGATGGCAGCACAAAACCCGCGTCGACTTTTATGACAGCGGGATCGAACGGATTTGAAACCGCAGGCAGATTGTCGATTCGAAACTCAAGCGTCTGCCAAAGACCAGCCGGCGAGAGTTGATGAAGGACGGGAGTCGTTTGCGACGACGCGGAGATTGAAAAAAGGCATGCAAGCAACGCCAACACGGCACGGCAGCTGCAAAGCAAACGCATTCCAAACCTTATCAGCGCAGGAAGCGACGTCAATCGGGCTAACCGAAGTCTTTCTTGCTGTTTTGATTGTAAACGCCCGGAACGTTTGGAATTATCCGCTCAACACTACCTTATGAAAGGCAATTGGCAGCTCTTCTCGTCCGTACTCATGCTCCTGGCCGTGGCCAGCTCTGCCCAGCAGGAACCACAAACGGAGGCGAGTGCTCAATCGCCGTCCGGCCAGTTCAAACACGACTATTGGGCGGTTGAGGATCCCAAAGAACGCGAAAAATTGCCATTGTACAAAATCATTCCCGCGGCCAAACCTGAAGAATTGACGCCGGCAAACGGGTCCCCAAAACCCGAGACGTTTTTAACCTGGCACCGCTCTCATGGCGACAACGGCGGCATGCGCTACTCGGCGCTGGACCAAATCAACCGGACGAACGTAGCGCAACTGCAGCAGGCATGGATCTACCATTCGGGCGACGGGAGCAATAACCTTCAATGCAATCCGATCATTGTCGGCAAAACAATGATCGCGCCCACGCCAGGCAAATTCATGGTGGGCATCGACGCGGAGAATGGAAAAGAACAGTGGCGTTTTAAACCCGAGGGCCGCCCGGCGTTCCGCGGCCTGATTTATTGGCCGGGGTCAGCGGCAGCTGGAGGGCGTGTGATGTTTTGCGCCGGCAAATACCTGTATGCGCTGGACCCCGCGACCGGCGAACCCATCGCGAGCTTCGGCCAGGCCGGTCACACGCTGCTGCCGGGCCGCCCCCAGGGGGGTTTTGGAGCAGCAACCGCCGGTCCCGCTATTTTTGAACAAATCATCGTCGTGCCCGGGTTTGAAAAGGACGTTTGGGGATTCGACGTTGTCAGCGGCAAGCACCTGTGGACTTTTCACACGGTGCCGCACGCCGGCGAATTCGGCTATGACACGTGGGATCAAACCGAGGAATACGGTGCGAACTGTTGGACCGGCATGGCGATGGACGAGGTCCGCGGCATCGCTTACATCGCAACCGGCGGGGCCAAGCCCAACTTTATCGGGGTAACTCACCTGGGCGACAACCTCTTTGCAAATTGTCTGATAGCCCTGGATGCCCGCACCGGAAAACGTCTCTGGCATTTCCAGGAAATTCCCCACGACCTCTGGGACCGCGACATATCCGCGCCGCCCAACCTGGCGACAATCACACGGGACGGAAAAAAGATCGATGTGGTTGCGGTTACGACCAAGAACGCCGACACCCTGCTTTTGGACCGCGTCAGCGGGAAACCGATTTTCCCGTATCGCATGCGTCGCGCGCCGACCAGTGATTTGCCGGGCGAAGTAACCGCTCCATACCAGCCGGATCTGGAGTTGCCCGAGCGCTTTGGCAAAATGGAATTCACGGCCGAGGATCTCACGGATAGAACACCGGAAGCGGCTGAGTTCGCCAAGGCCCAATTCAAGAGTGTCACTACGGGTTTCTTTCGCCCCGCAAGCCTTGGTCGTCCGAATCTGTATTGGGGAATGGACGGCGGCGCGGAGTGGTCCGGAGCCTGCGTGGATCCAAATACCGGCCGGCTTTATGTCAGCGCCAATCGCCTCGGCTGGATGATTTCGGTGTTTCGCGATGACGATCCGCCGGATGATCCTAAAGCGCCCAAAACACACGGCCGGCTCGTATACGAAACTGCCTGCGCCCAATGCCATGGACCTACCAAGATGGGGATTGGCGTAGCCCCTCCCTTGCGCGGGTTGCGCTTCCGTTTGACCGAAGCCGACATTATCCGACAGGTGCGCACGGGGACCAATGGCATGACTGCTTTTCCAACCATGAGCGAAAGCGATGTCAAAGCCGTAACCGATTACCTGCTGTTGAAGGAAAACGGGGCGGCCCCGCCGATTACAAAATCGGCGCGCCCGAGATACAGTTTCACCGGGTACCCGAGGTTCCTGGACAACGAAGGTTACCCGGCGAGCAAACCGCCGTGGGGGACCCTCAATTGCCTCGACCTGAATACCGGCAAACTGGTGTGGACCGTTCCATTGGGAGAGTACTCGGCCCTGACCGCGCAAGGAGTCCCAAAAACCGGAACTGAAAATTATGGCGGCGCGATTGTGACCGCTGGCGGCTTGCTTTTTTGTTCGGGAACGCGTGACTCCAAAATTCGCGCGTTCGACAAGGAAACCGGAGCCGAGCTGTGGTCCGGAAGCCTGCCATGGGTGGGAAGCGCGCCTCCGTCGACCTACTCAATTAACGGCCGCCAGTATGTGGTTATCGCCTCGACTGGAAACAAACTGGGCAAACAAAGCGAATACGGCGACGCCTATGTAGCCTTTGCATTGCCGCAGTAGCGAAACAAGGCATTTGGATCCAACCGACGAGATTGCCGGTCAACCGGGCTGTCGCCCGTGGTCTCTCGTCAGGCGATTAAGTAACCGGGAAATCTCAGCGTTCCGTCACGATTTCAGCACGCGTGCTTTCGATGACGGCCAGGAGTTCCTTCTGCTCTGTGTCAGGAATTTGAAGCTTGTCGAGACTGGCCTTTAAGTCTCCCACCGCCGCGTCGAACTCGGGATTGGAAATGTGCATGCCCGCATGGACCGGTTTCATTTCACGGCCCTCATACCGGGAGGGTCCTCCCGTGGCGAGGGAAAGGAACTGAATAATATGTTTTTTGAGCGTCGCCACATTCGTCGGATTTGGATCCCAGGTTGTCGGCTTGCTCGGATGCAAAAGGCTGGTGTGCGTGGTGCCCTTGCGATCCCAATTAACACGCGGGTCCTGGAGCGCGCGCGGCAGAAAATCATCCACAATGGCGACCAGGCCCGTTTGGCCACCGAGGCGGTCAAAAAGCGTCCGCTTGGTGGGCACTTTGGGCTGTCCCCCGGAATCGTCCTCCTTATCTTTGGATTTTCCCTTCCCGGTCGAGCTTTCACCGGTGCCGGACAATTGTTGCTGCTGGGCCATGCGCTGCGACGCGCGCTGGTCGGCCTCGCTGCTGCCAGAGGTAAAGAAGGACTGGCTTTTGTTCGGGGCGCTTTTCGTCCCGCAACCGCTCAAGGCAACGCCGGCGCAAAGCCACAGCGCCACCGCCGTTAGCGGGCCGCGCAAGTGCAGGCGCTTTGTTAATAGTATCAAACCGAACGCGTTCATAATTTCCCTTTCTTTCCCAGGTGTTAACCGTCGCCGGCCGATACCGGTGACGCAATATCAGGCGGATCAAACTTGAGGCCATCGACAGATTCAGTGCCGTTTTCTAGGCGGGGGAGGTACGCTCGAACGAAAGCGTTTCGAAGCAGATTGCCAATCGTGGCCAGGATATCGGCACTGGTGGCGCCCGACAGAGACCCTGAAAACGGGATAAGCGTGCCAAACTGGTCCCGCGGCTGGTTCTTGAAAATGGCGGTGGCGGCGCCGATCAGCGCTTGCCAGAAGAACTGCAGAACGTTGTCCTCTTTGATGTCTTTAGCGAGGCTGAATACTCGGAGATTTCGGAACAGCGGTTTTACATACCCGGAGATCTGACCCTCCTTGGAATCGGCTTCCACCACTAGGTCGAACCAGCCCCTTTTAAAATCAAATTTCCCGTACGCCAAAGCCATCGAATTGATTTTCGTCACATCCAGCCCAATCAACCTCATGGCCATGTGAAACGTGGGCTCATACGAAAACGGGTCGAGCGTCATTTTGAACTCAAATTTCGCCTCGTCCATAGCCAGTCCGCGGGCCTGGACCGTGGCCACCAATGGCTTGGTTTCGTCCCGGATGTTACCCAGGTTATCTATCGTCGCGGACAGCCGTGACAGGTAAACATCCACCGGAGTCTGTGCCTGGTACAGCCGGAAATGGACTGAGCCGTCTCGTATGACCGCGCTGTTGAGCTTGAACGGAAACAGGTCCGTAAGCATCTGCAGCCATGGTGTATTGGCCCCGGTCTGCTTCTCGTCGTCGTTGGGAGCGTCGACGAAATTGATCTGGGGAGCATCCATCGAGACTCGTCCGACCACGCGATGGTGAAGAAGGGCGTCCCACTGAATTGAAAAATCGACGCGTTTCGCCAGGAAAAAGGGAACCGGGACATTTGCAGTCACCTTGCTGATGCGCACGTCATCGATCGAGTAGGCCCCGCGCCAAAGATGAACTGTTACCGGTCCGATCTTGCCGGCGTACAGAGGATTGCGATCGAGAGTCCGGTTGACGTAATCGCGCAACGCCCATGGCATCAAAGCACGTCCGACTCCCAGCAATACTGCGAGAATCAATAAAAAGACGCCTAGCCTGCGCCAACCGGGATGATCTCGAAACCAGGAACGTTTCATATTGTGTGAAACGTCGTTTCAACCGGGGCGGACTTGCTTGAACTGCCCCAAGCCGCGCGCGGCAGCGACCGTCGAACCCAGTCCATCGAGTTTATCCTGCAGGCACACTGCCTCCATGGCCAAACATAAGGACCGGCCCCGGCATGTCAAAGCAGGCAAATACCCCTATTAGAGCCAAGAACTCTGTGCAGAACAACTTGGGACGTGCGACCCGAGCGACCCGGCGTAGCCGCCGAAGTCATGAGGCGGAGTTCGGCGCTCGGGTTGCGTTCCGTCCGCCTCATGACTTCGGCGGCTACTACTTCAACCGGTTGCTACCCCGGGATTCGTTCAAGGCACCGCAACGAACTACGGTTTCCACTTCCAGTTACAACGATAGTTGAAACGCCGGTTCGGAGCGCTGTCCCCGCTGGTGCACAACGAAATGGGGTCGTCCAAATTGACGGGATTATCGCACCAATGAAAATCGAAGCTGAAATGGTCGCCTTTGAGTCCTAGCAATTTCAGCGGCACGGCCATTTCCAACGTGTTGCCGGCATACTGGTACTTGAGGCGCGCCAACTCCAACCATCGCCCCGCAGGGGAGCCCGGCACAAAACGGCTGAGCGTCGTTTGGGTTTCGTCGATGACGCGCCAGTTGATGAGATAATCGTAACCGTACCAGCCGGTGCTGGGGTTCAAGTCAGCATCAATCAGCAGCAGCATCCAATTGCTGCCGGTGTGGGGTGTCAGGGGTTCCCGGGTCTCCACATAAAAATAGGCGTTCCGGCGATCGACAGCGACTTTGCTGCTCACGATATCATTCCTGCCCGTGTTGTTGGTGTAATGCAGCCCGCCATAGCCGTCATAATCCCGGTGGAACGTATCACCGATGGTGTCACGGTATTCCAGATCGATGCCCGACCAATCATTGAACCGGCCGTCGATCTTGACCGAGTGCAAACCAACCAGCTCGGGGATGGGCCGAACGCCCTTGTAGCGGCGAATGTTCTCCACCATTTGCATGTAGTAATTATCAGTGTACCCGCCTTTCATCGGCTGGATCGTGCGGTTAAATTCCGCATTGTACTGGTCCACAAAAAAGTAGTGGCTGTCCCGATTCATAAAGCGCGTAGTGCCGCCGCCGGGTGGGGAATATTTGCCCGCCGTCCATTCGTTCCAATCATTCAGGTAAAGAAACTCCGGGTCGCCTGCGATCGCCTCGTCCCAGCGTTGCTGAAAATAAATGCCGTAGCCTTCCGGATGATCGACCTTGCTGCCCATCCATGGCACGAACGCCGATTCCGGCAAATCGAACCTGTTCAAAGGCGGCTCGCCCTTCTCACGCGTCCATGACTTTCCAATCAAGCTGGAAGGGTGCTGTGCGGGCGTTACCGCTGCCTCTTCCTTACGGCCGTTGTGCCGCGAAACCAACTCGCCTGGACTGAGCCCCGCGACCCGTTTGTCCCCCAAGTCCAGGCCGAAACTCCAGTTGTCCTCGGTGCCCACAAATCGTTTGCCGGCCCATTCCCAATACCCCCACCACATGCTGCGCAGGGTGAAAAAGCCTTTCACCTCGGGAGTGTAATCGTCGTAGAACTCCTGAGTGTAGGCGGGGTCACCGAAATGCGGGTTCTTGGGATCCGTCCTGGCTAAGGCTTCATAATGCGGATTAGGGTTTGGCGGCCCTTTTCCATTCGCATCGACGGCGGGTGTGGCGTTGTACAGCAGCAGTGGCTTGCCGTCCCACATGAACCAAAGTTCTTTATGCTTTTGTGCCTTGTATATTTTTTCGTAAAGATCCTGCACCACCGTGATCACTGGACCATTGAAGGCCCAAAAACAAAATTGCGGCACTTTGTTCCCCTCCGCTCGCATCCGGTCCATGACTGAAAATATGGTTTCCCACTCGTCCCAGTACCGCACCGCATTGGTGACGTCCATGATGACCACATCGACAGACGCATCCGCTAGCATCGACATGTCCTTGCGTATCACGTACTCGTCCCTGCTCAGAAAATACCCGGCTTCAGGCTCGCCCCAGTGATAAGAACCCTCCGTCCAAAGCGGGTCATTGGAGTCAAGGCGCGCAGCGGGGTTGGCTGATAAAACCCGGCTTACGTCAGCGGCATAAGGACTCTTGAGTTTGTGCAGTGAATCGCTGTGCCAGGTAATATAGAAGATCCCAACCACCCGGCGATGGTCGTTCTTGACCGGCCCAACCACGGACAAGGGCGGAACATTTCGGCCCAGGGCGTCGTGCCCCACCCACGTGTCAGAATACAAATCGCGGACATCGGCTGACCACACGGTCGCGGCGCTGAACACAAACGCAGCCAGACATAGGCCCAGGCCCCTTGCGTTCGCCCATTGAAAGGAGGCTCGCATCAGGAGTAAAACCCACCCCTTAGGTTCCAGGCGGCTGCTCGGGTTGGTCCAAAATCTCGACTTCCTCACCCGTAATGAGCACTCGCCAGCGGTAAGGTGGCAAAGTCGGCAACTGAACGGCGTCGAGTTCGTCAACTCCTTGGATAAACGCTTTGCAGATCCGGTGCCAGCCGTCCAGCACCTCACCCGTCGGCGACATGATGATGGGATACGCCAGGTCCGCATTGAAGATATCCCTGGCGTGCTCGGCAATGGCGCGGCACGTCGGCTGAATTTTCCTGGGTCCGCCAAACCAGTGAACCTCATCGAAACCGTCCAACTCACAAACCTTTACTCTCTTGATCGGGAGCCCTTCGGCCATTTCCCACAACTGATGCATCCGCCAGAAGCGCATCGACCCGTCCGGCCCAGGGGGTTCGCAGGACCGGCGCTTGGCCGCGCGCTCATTTGTTGAAGAGCGCGCATGTTTCGAAAACGCAAACACGCGCGATCCTTGTTCTCGAAGCGGCAGGTTGTCCGCATTATTTGCCATAGGATTTCGAAAAAACCTACCTGAAGCTGTGTTAAAGTCACGCGCCAGCTTCATCGGCGTCACGGTTCATCGGGCACGTGCTGTGCAGGGTGCCCATTGGGCGATTCACAGGCCACTTCGCTAACGGATTCGACAAGCTTTGACTGATCGCGTCAATTACCTACACCGTCATCCACAGGGCGCTTCCGTGGAACAGGCTGAGTGGCGAAAGTCCGTCGCCGGCAAAGTAACGCCACAACCGTCCCGACGAGATCCAATGCGAATATAGAAGGTTCGGGAACAAGCCAGTTGAGGAAGACCGTGGGACGTTCCCAATCCGATTAAAGGAGCGGCATTGGCCGAAGGTGAGTAGCCGGCGCCTTTCTTCGGCACTATTGGGTCTTGGGTGTTTCTCGCCAGACAACGAGGCCGTCGCTCCTCAACCCAATCTCCGCCTGATGAATAATCGTCGGAGATGGACTTGGCGTCATACGGTCGAAGGCGTCGGTCTGTCCGGTTACTAAATGTCCCACCCAATTCGTTGTCACCGTGGATGACCTCGAATTGCCGGTCGGTTGTTGAGCACGGACTCCAATGAAACATACCGACCCGAAGGCTAAGAGCGCCACGGCCGGTCCGACGATCTTGGCAAATTTGATTCTCATACCTCCAGTTGGACGGGTTTTTCACTGCTTTACTCCCTTCGCCCAACGCTGCGCACCATTGGCACGGCAGAATTGACGGACAGCCATAACAAGTGCCAGCAAATGTGAACGGAGCATGGCTTTGTAAAACATTTCAATGGAACCCGCGGTCGACGCCCTTTTTACTTCGGGTCCGTCGCGTCCCGAAAGGGACGGATGACCATAGCCCAAGGTTTTAACCTTGGGTTCAGTGGCTGACGAGATTGAGTCCCGAAGGGACGGCT
>DATGLT010000343.1:0-22409 GCA_035294005.1 Verrucomicrobiia bacterium | reverse complement strand
AGGGGTCGGTTCGTTGCGAGGCTGGGACTTGTTGAAGGTATCCCACGATCGCCTCTACCGTGGATTGGAGCAGATCCTGTGGCCACGCCCCGGCCTGAACGCGTTGAAGACTTTCGATGCTCTCCCGCACGTTCGTGGCGCCTCGGACCAGGCCGGCGAGGATATCAAACGTTTCGGCATCGTGCCCGGGCACGGCCGAGAGGGCCGAAATTGCTGCGCGTTGTAACTCCGCCGGTTCATGGCCGGTCGCCAACGCTTTCAATTTCTCATAACAAGTCGATCGGAGGTTCACGTCGGGAATCCACTCGACGGCATAGACCAGGTCCGTTAGAAGGGCTGGGTTATCTTTGGCCTTATTCCACCAGGGCTCGGTCGTTTTGGTGGCCGTCACAGACGCAGCCCAGCCGGTTTGCCTGGTAATTGCCAGCCGGCCTTTTAATGAGAATGCTTCAAAAGAATCCGCATGCGTCGCGAGTTCGTCCTGGCCCGATTGCAGTAAGAACGAAGCCAGTTCTCGTATTGGCTCTCGGGCGTCGTCACCCTTTTGATCCAGTTCGTTGATAGCCCGCAGGAGTTCCTGGATCCGATTTGTGCCGCGGATCTTCGCCAGGCCATCCAGGGCCTCGACACGATACTTTCTGTCCAACCCGCTGCGTTGCAAAAGCGCGGTATAGACGAATTCACCGCGCGGCGCTTCTGTCAGCTCCCGGTTGGAGAGTCGTCCCAGAATGTATGCTGCAGCCACCGGATTTTGCGGTAGAAAAAAGTTCGTTTGGGAGACCGCCAAACTGGGAGTGAGCAGCAGGAGAAGCCATGCCGTTTTAAGGCAATTTTTGCGCGCCGCAAAACGGCGGGAGATCCGACACCTGGTACACATGCAGCGATGGGGTCCCGAGTGACTGCTGTGAACGCTACGGCTTTGGCACTTTGAGGAACCGATCCAGGGTGTTCATCGTCTCATCGAGCGTATACTTGAGATACTCGTCCATTGGATGGTTCAAAACCTCGAGAGCCACTTCGGCCGCCTGCGGTGTCGTGAAAAAGCTGCAAGCGCGCACGGCTTCCAACCGCACCCTGGGATGTTCGTCTCCTGCCTGGACTTTCAGCAGTTCCAGCGGGGCGCTGACCCGGTCGCGCCAGTAACAGAGCACCCGCGTCGCGGCGGCTCGCGCGTGAAAATCGGGCGAACGCAACATTTGTTTGAGCAGCTGTTCGTTCACCACGTTGCAGGACTGGTATAACCATAAGGCTTCCATGAGGTCATGCTGATTTTGCGCGGATTTGGAATCCAGCCTGGCAACCCACTTGTCCAGCGCGGACAAGACCTGCCGCGAAGGCCGTGAACTCAGCTCGACCCTTGCCCGGTACCGCACCCGGTCTTCGGGAGAGCGAAGCAGGTCCAGCAGTTCCGGCACCGGCCGGCCGGAGATGGCGGGCTTCTTGCCCGGTTGCGCGTTCGCATAGGTGACGCGGTAGATGCGGCCATGAATATGATCGCGGCTCGGGTCTCTCAAATGATGCTGCATGTGGCCAATGATCGGGTTTTGCCATTCCAAAAAGTAAACGGCGCCGTCCGGGCCCACTTTGATATCGACCGGCCGAAAATTTGGATCGTCGGATTGCACAAACGGGGTTGTTTCCTCCCCGACAAACCCGGAGTCCTTGTCGTTGATTTTGTATTGGAGAATTCCCAGGAAACCGATGACGTTCGCAACAAGCAGATTTCCCTGCATGCTCTCCGGGAATTGCGAACTCGAAAGGATTTCCATCCCGGGACAAGGCCGAGTGTGCTGTTCGTAAAGTTTCGGCGCCCGTTTATGCCGGGTGGGAAAATAAGTCCGTCCGGAGATGCAGGCGCTGATGTAAGGCTCGGCGCCGGTGCCGTCCATGACGAAGTCTTCACCCCATTTATCGAATACGTGCCCGTGAGGATTGGCGAAGTCGTACGAGACGTATGTTTCAAATTTGTGAGTTCGGGGCTCATACCGGTAGACCGCGGCATTGGCGTTTCGTACGGGTGGGCCGTACGGCGTTTCAGCCTGTGTCGTATGAAAGACGCCTTCCTGGAAATAAAGCGCGCCGCCGGGATCGAGAACAAAACTGTTGGCGGTGTGATGCGTGTCCGCAGTTCCGATTCCACTCAGGAGAATCTCACGCGTATCGGCTTTCCCGGCGCCCTTGGAATCCTTGAGAAAAATGATGTCCGGAGCCTGCGCGACGATAACGCCGCCGTTGTAAAATTCAAAACCGGTGGGGCAATGCAAATGGTCGGCGAAGACTGTGCACTTGTCCGCTTTTCCATCGCCGTCGGTATCTTCAAGCACGAGCAGTTTGTCATTCATCGGGTCTTTGGGCTTCCAGTGCGGATAGGAGGGCCACACCGCCACCCACAGGCGGCCTTGCGCATCCCAGGTCATCTGCACCGGCTTGGCAAGGTCCGGATATTCCCGTTCCGACGCGAACAGGTTTACTTGAAGGTTAGTCGCGAGTTTCATGTGATGAATCGCCTCTTCGGGATCCAGAAACGTATACTCGCCGTTGGGTCCGGGGCCCGGCTTGTTGGATTTGACCGGCAGAAATGGCGGGGTGTTGCTGTCGTCGACCTTATAATCCTGGCCTTTTGCCGCTGCCCAGATTAGCGGGTCCCGGTTTGCCGTCATCACATCGAGCACTTCCATCTCGCGTTGGAGCACGTCCCAGTTGCTGACCTGGTCCACGTATTTCAACTGGGAGCGGCCCCCGTACACGTTGTACCCATCGACCGTCCGGTAGCGATTGAACCAGTAAAAATCCTTTTCCAGGACCGCGGCACGGATTTTTTCAAGCTCCGGGTGATCGGCGCTTCCGGGGAGGTGCGCGGGCCAAAGCGTCGTCACGATTTCCGAGGCGATCCGGCGGTTGCCGCGCTCATTGAGATGAATGCCATCCGAGGTGAGGGGCGCATCGGCGCGACGGTATAGATCCAGTGAAAGGGTGAAGAGGTCCACAAAGCGCACCATGTTTTTATGCGCGATTTCCTCGATGGCCTCGGTGTACAGTTTCAGGTCCGCATTGTTCGCAGTTCCGTCAGGGAGATCCGGGTTATGGAGATTCTCATGGGCAATCGGAGAGAAGACGACGATGTTCGGCGTAACGGCTCCATTGTATTTTTTGTGACGGGTTTCCGAAAGAAACGCATCCAGGTCGGATTTGAATTTGTCGAGGCCGGCGGGACCGGCAAAGGATTCGTTGTATCCGAAAAAAGCAAAGACGCAGGTGGCCTTTGTGCGCTCGAGCCAATCGCCGGTGGACCCGAAGTTCTCGCAGCGCATGCGGACGCTCAATTCGTCACCGGCAAATCCCAGGTTTCTGAAGCTGAGGTGAAGGTCGGGAAAACGGGCCTGGATGAGCGTTTCGAGCCAGCCGTCGTGTTGAAAGCCTTCGGCCAGGCCGTTACCCACCAGGGCGACGTGGTCGCCTGGTTGCAACGCGATGGGAGCCTCGGCGCCAAAGGACGAGTTGGCGCACAGCGACAAAGCAATGGCCGGCAGGAACAACATTGAAGTTTTGTTTATAGAAGACATAAAAGGCATGCGCGGCGTCCGGTATTGCTTTTTCGGGCAAAGGAGTCAAGCCGCTATCCATCTGCGCCGGGGAAAACCAGGGAAAATCATAAATGAACCTGCCGCGCCGGCATCGCGCTCGACACCGAGGCCCGTAGCCGTGACACTAAGAGCAATCCATGAAGCCGTATTCGGACATGACGCGGGAGGAATTAATCGAGCAGTTGCGGGCCCTGGATCCCGTGAGCCCGGCATCCGCCGCTTATCCCAGGAAGGAAACCCGGCCCGGTGATACGGAGGAGCGTTTGCGGGCCATTTTACAAACTGCTGTTGAAGGCATCATTACGATCGATGAACGCGGCATTATTGAATCCCTGAACCCGGCGGCCGAGAGGATCTTCGGGTTCAAAGCCGAGGAGCTCATCGGACATAATGTGAGCGTGCTCATGCCGTCTCCGTACCGCGAGGAGCACGATATGTATCTGGCGAATTACCTTCAGTCCGGAAAGGCGAAGATTATCGGGATTGGCCGGGAGGTTGTTGGGCAACGCAAGGACAGGACGGTTTTTCCAATGGACCTGGCCGTGAGCGAGGTTGCTCTGGCCGACCGGCGGCTGTTTACCGGCTTTGTCCGCGATATCAGCGACCGGAAAAAAGCCGAAGCGCGACTGGCGGACCTGGCGCAGTCCCTGGCCGAAAAGAATAAGGAACTTGAAACCATTGTTTACGTGGCTTCCCACGATTTGCGTTCGCCGCTGGTGAACATTCAGGGCTTCAGCCAGGAGTTGACCCAGGCGTGTCAGAAGTTGCAGGAACGGCTGCGCGCCGAGGCGCGCGGGAAAGCCGATGCCACGGCAGCCGGTCCCGTGCTCGACAAAGAAATTTCCGAACTCCTGAAACAGGATATTCCCGAGGCGTTGGACTACATCCGGGCCGGCGTGATGAAAATTGACGCCTTGCTGGCCGGGTTTTTGCGTTACTCGCGCCTGGGCAAAGCCGCATTGCGCATTGAACGGCTGGACATGAATGCGCTGCTGAAAACCATTGTGAAGACCATGGAATTTCAGATCGCAAAGACGAACGGGACCGTGATCCTGGAGCCGCTGCCGGACTGCATGGGCGACGCCCTTCAAGTCAACCAGGTCTTTTCGAACCTGGTCGACAACGCCATCAAATATCGCAATCCGTCACGGCCCCCTTTGATCCGCGTGAGTGGAAGCACTCGAGAAAATCAGTCCGTCTATTCAGTGCAGGACAATGGAATCGGCATTGCCTCTCATCACCGGGCCAAAGTCTTCGAAATCTTTCACCGATTGAATCCCTCGGCCGGCGACGGAGAAGGATTGGGGTTGACCATAGCTCAACGGATCCTGGAACGATTGGGCGGGAGAATTTGGGTGGAATCTGAATTGGGCTCGGGGAGTTGTTTTTTTGTTTCCTTGCCGATGCCCGGGGCGGTTAGCATTCGACCGTGAACGGCAACAAACCAGTGGTGATTTTGGTTGCGGAGGATGACCCGGGGCACGCGCGGCTGATTGAAAAGAACCTCACGCGCGCCGCCCTGAGCAATTCGATCATGCGCTTCGACAACGGGGAGGCCGTGCTGGATTTCCTGTTCCGCCGCGGGAATGGTCCGAAGCGAGCCGGTGAAATGGGTTACCTGTTGCTGTTGGACATTCGGATGCCGGGCGTGGATGGAGTGGAGGTGTTGCGCCAAATCAAACTGGATCCGGAGTTGAAAAAGATCCCGGTAATCATCCTGACGACCACCGATGATCCGCGCGAGGTGGAACGATGTCATTCGCTAGGTTGCTCCAGCTACATCGTGAAACCAGTCGATTACTCCAAGTTCGCCGAAGCGATCAAGGAACTGGGATTGTTCATTTCGCTGGTGCAGGTGCCCGACATCAATGGTGGAAAGGCCTCCTGAGACGGTATTAGTCGTCGACGACGACGACGGGCTGTTGCGGCTCATTGAGCGAGCGCTGCGACGCGAAGGATTTATCGCCGCCACGGCCCAGAGCGGCCGGCAGGCAATGGAATGGCTCGAAGGCAATCGGGCGGATTTGATGCTTCTCGATTTGAAACTCGAAGATGCGGAGGGACCTGAGCTCGTGGCCCGCCTTACCAACGCGGACCGGTGTCCTCCCTTCATTATTATCACTGGGCAAGGCGACGAGCGGGTCGCGGTGGACATGATGAAACGCGGCGCCCGCGATTACCTGGTCAAGGACGTGGACTTTCTGCAGTTTGTTCCGGCCGTAGTTAAACGGGCTCTGGACCAGCTCAACAACGAGCGCCGGCTTGCCGAGGCCGAGGAGCAGGTCCGCCTGGTGCGCGGTGTCATCGAGCAGGGCTTTAGCGCGGTCCTGATTGTCAGCGCTGAATCGCCGGATCCGAAGGTCGTTTTCGCCAATCCCGCTTTTGCTGAGGCCACCGGGTACGTTGCCCGGGAAATTATCGGCAAACCCCTCAGCTCGCTGCGAGGCCTGAGTCACGTCGCCGAGAAATTGCGTGCTGATTTTCCTTCGAACACACTCTTTTTGGAGGAAATCTCGGCATACCACACGCGCCAGGGCGAACGATGGGGTGAGTGGCGCCTGGGACCTGTAAAGAACAATTCCGGCCAGACGACGCATTGGTTGATTATCTTTCGGGACATCACCGAGCACAGGCGCTTGGAACGTGAAGTCCTGGAAATCAGCGACCGAGAACAGCGGCGGATAGGCCAGGATCTCCACGACGGGCTGTGTCAGCACCTTGCCGGAATCGAGCTGATGAGCCAGGTGTTGCAACAGAAGCTGGCGGGGAGGAACAAAGCCGCCGCCGCGCGCGCGGAGGATATCGGCAAAAATGTGCGCGAGGCAATTAGCCAAACACGATCCCTGGCCCGTGGCCTGGCGCCCGTTACACTGGAATCGGAAGGCCTGGCGGCGGCTCTGCGCGAGTTGGCCTCCAATGCCGAAATGTTTTTTGGAATCGATTGCAAAATCGAATGCGGCCAGGACCCAATCGGAATTGAGCCCGCGGTTGCCACGCATCTCTACCGTATCGCGCAGGAAGCATTATCCAACGCCGTCAAGCACGGTAATGCTTCCCGGGTTGTCATCGATCTCAGAACCGACCCGGACCGATTGCTCCTCAGCATAACGGACAATGGGAAGGGCTTTCCAACCGAAGTGGCCTCCTCAGGCGGCATGGGTCTGCGCATCATGCGCTACCGCGCTGGCATCATTGGGGGGACATTGTCCACGCAATCCGGGGCCGGAGGCGGGGCCGTCATCAGCTGTGAAGTGCCGACGCGAACACGACCCGAGAGCAAACCAGCTGAGGCTCCCTTGCCATCGGCGGAGTAAACTATTGCAAGAACAGCATCAATTTTAATGAAAAAGCCGGTCCAGCCGAAGCATCGAATTTTAATTGTCGACGATCATCCCATGATGCGCGAAGGCCTGGCGCAACTTATCGATCATGAACCGGACCTGGTCGCCGCTTCACAAGCCGAATCAGCGCGACAGGCCCTCGAGAGCATCGGCGGTGGGGTCCCAGACCTTCTTTTGCTGGACATCTCGCTGCCGGACAAGAACGGATTGGAGGTCATCAAGGATGTGCAGACGTTGCACCCCGAGCTGCCCATCCTGGTTGTGTCCATGCATGACGAGTCGATTTACGCCGAGCGCGTGCTGCGCGCCGGCGGTCGTGGCTACATCATGAAACAGGAGGGCGGCAAGAAACTCATGCAAGCCATCCGCCAGGTGCTGAGCGGCAGGATTTACGTCAGCGAAAAAATTTCGGCCAAAATACTCGAGAATTTTTCGGGGAAACGTCCCGGCTCGGATTCACCCGTCGCAAAGCTCTCCGATCGGGAGTTCGAGGTGTTTCAACTCATGGGGCAGGGTCGGGGCACGCGACAGATTGCCGAACATTTGCATCTGAGCATCAAAACGGTCGAAGTGCACCGGGCCAACATCCGCAAGAAGCTAGAGTTGCCCAGCGGCGGGGAACTGGTGCGCTACGCAATCCGGTGGAACGAGGCTGAAAAGACGTAAATCGAGGAGTTTTGCATGCTTCTTGCTCCCTGCAAATGGAACTCGTTCTCCAGGCTCCGTTTGCCTGGATCGGGCGTGCTCACACCGGGAAATGAAACTGTTCGGGCTCAAGAACAGGGCGGGCCGTGTCGTCACGTATCTGCCGAGGGAATGTTTTGTCCTGGATCGGTACACTTCACGGCCGTTCCTGGCTGCTCTTCGCTTCTTCATTGTCTTTTTGGCCTGGTTACTGTGCGCCGTCGTCGTCCGGTCAGAGGCTGAACCCCACGAGATTTCGAGTTTTAACCAATTCTACGCTCTGTCGGGCGACCAGGCCGGCGGGCGTCTGCCTTTGCGTGTTCGGGCGACCGTGATTTGCTCCGATCCGGGGTGGAGTCAGCTTTATTTGCACGATGGCGCGAGTTGTTCCTACGTACACCCTGGCGAGACCTGGCCGAGATTAAAGCGGGGCCAAGTGGTTGAACTCACCGGCCAAACCAAGGCATCTCAAGGCGGGCCGGGCTGGACTAATCTCGAGGTGGCTATCCTCGGGGAAGGTGCTTTGCCTGTCCCGGTGTTGCTTCCCTTGACAAAGCTGGAGGAGCAATTCGGGCAATGGATCCAAGTTGCCGGACAGGTGCGCTCGGCGGAAACAAGTCGAGGCCGGCTATGCCTCACATTGCGAGACGGTTCTGCCGGGACGCGGCTTTATGTGCTGGGCGATGCGGCCAAAGGCAAATACCAGCAATTCGTCGGATGCACTGTTCATGTGCGCGGCATCAACACCAGTCAGGTGATGCAAAACCGGGTGATCAGCCCCTTGATCATCGTCAACGCCCTCGACGACATCACCGTCGATCGCCAGGCGACCGCCGACTTCCTTGCCGCGCCTGTCACGGCGGTGGACGCATTATTTGACCGGGAACTTGGCGCATGGACAAACCTGCCGGTGCACGTCAACGGCTTAATCACCGCGTATAGCCCAGGCGATTTTGTTGTCGTCAAAGATCCTACTGGTGTGATCAAAGCCCGCGTCTCACAAGTCACCCGCGCCGCGCCGGACGAGCGCGTCAATCTCTGGGGTTACCTCACCGTGACATCTCACGGGGTTCAGCTCGAAGATGGATTATTCGAGTTGGTCGGGCCTCGAGCCCAAAAATCCGATCTTTCCGCCCACGATGCGAACCTCACAAATGCGGCGCCCGCAGGTGTTTTGCTTACCGAATCGAAACAAGTGACGGGGTTAAGCCGTTCGGAAGCTGCAAAACGTTTGCCAGTGAAGCTACGCGGCGTGATTACCTACACGGATCCAGACTGGCAAGCGGGTTTCTTGCAAGACTCGACCGGGGCGGTGTTTTTTGACCTGGGCCAGCGCGATCTGCAGCCGGGACAATGGATTGAACTGACCGGCTTTACTGATCCCGGGGGCTTTGCGCCTATGGTGACCAGTTCGTCGGGGCGGATTCTTGGCTGGACCAACCCGCCGACGGCAACGCGCGTAGATCTGGATGACCTCAATAACGGGCGTCTGGATTCTCACTGGATTGAAATTGAAGGAGTCGTTCGCCGCGTCGACACCGACGGGTTTCACTTGTTCATGACGCTGATGTCGTCGAAAGGCATCTTCAAGGCCGTTATTAATGATTTCGCGGGACAAACAGTCCCAGGCGGGCTCATCGACTGCCTGGTGCGGTTGCGCGGGGTATGCTGTTACGAGGTTAACAGTCGCCGCCAGTTGGTTGGATTTAGCGTCGACGTGCCTCGGATCAAAAACCTGGCAGTTGTCGAGCCGGCTCCGGCGGACCCGTTTTCAATCAAGACGACCTCGACGCGGGCTGTGGGGCAGTTCGATTCTGCCGGCGTGGTGGCGCGCCGGGTGAAGGTTGCGGGCACCGTTTCGATGGTTATTCCAGGCGAGGGCTTTTTCCTGCAGGACTCCGCCGGTGGCATTCGTGTTCGCACCGCGCAGACCAACGAAATCACAGTAGGCCGCAGAGTGGAAGCCCTCGGGTTTGCCGCCATCGGAGATTTCGCGCCGCGCCTGGACGAGGCGATTTTCAAGCAAGGGGACGTTGCCGAGTTGCCCCGGGCGCGACCAGCAACGGCCGAGGAGCTCCTCTCGAGGGGTTCCGAAGATTGTGTCAGAGTTCAAATCGAAGGCCGCTTGTTGCAGCGGGTGGCCTCGTCCGCGCACCCGAAACTGATTCTCCAGAGCGGCTCCATCATCTTCGGCGCTCGCATCATGGGGCAGGGTGACATGCACCCTATCAGGGCATTGCGGCCCGGGAGCATGTTGCGCGTCAGCGGGGTGTGTTCTCTGCTTGCGGGCCCAAGCCATCAGGCTGAAGCGTTGCGGTTGCTCGTCAATTCGCCCGAGGACGTTCAGTTTCTAAGCGCACCGCCTTTATGGACGCAGCGCCAGACATTGATTGCGCTGGCCATCATGGGAGCCGCCGTGCTGTTGGGCCTGGGTTGGGTTTTCTCTCTGCGCCGGCAGGTCCGAAAACAGACCTCTGACATTCACGAGGAAAAGGCGCTCCTGACCACGCTGATCGATCATCTGCCCGACAACGTCTATGTGAAGGACCGGCGTGGACGTTACATTCTCAGCAACCAGGCCCACGCCCGTTTCCACGGCGTAGCTTCGCCCTCAGCCTTTCGCGGCAAATCCGGCAAAGACGTCTTTCCTCCCGACACAGCACGCGCTTTCGCCGAGTCCGACGCCAAAGTGTTTAGCGGGGACATCGAAGTTCTTTCGCGCGAAGAGAAACTGCTGAACGGGGCCGGTCACGAGCGATTGGTTCTAACCACCAAAGTGCCCTTGCGCGACAACCGCGGGCATATTATCGGACTCGTTGGATTCAGCCGGGATATTACTGAATCACGGCGGGCAGAACTTGAGTTGGTCGAGAAAGAACGGGCTCTTTCGACCTTGATGGGCAACCTGCCGGGCATGGCTTACCGGTGCCGCAATGACCAGGACCGCACCATGGAATTTCTGAGTGACGGCTGCGTTGCGTTGACCGGTTTTTCCGCGCAGGAGTTACTGGAAAAAGGGGGCACCCCTTATAATAAGTTGATCCACGGGGACGACCGCGCGCGGGTCGCTGAGGAGATTCGGCAGGCCATCAGCCGGAATGGAAAGTTTCAATTGCTGTACCGAATTGTCGACAAGAGCCAGGTCGAGCGCTGGGTTTGGGAACAGGGTCTTGGGGTCATTGGCGTAGACGGCCTGGTGCGCACTCTGGAGGGATTTGTAATCGATATGACGGAGCGCCGGCAGGCCGACGAGGCGTTGCGTATTTCCGAAGAGCGGTTCCGAGCGGTATGGGAACATTCGATTGACGGCATGCAGCTTACCGACCGTGAAGGACGAATCATCGATGTGAACCAGGCATTTTGCCAACTGGTTCGGCAATCGCGGGAGGTTCTTGTCGGCCAGTTGTTCACTGTGATCGGCAACAGTAAAGGCTCGGGGAACGACCTGGCATCTTACACGGAACAGTTCCAATCAGGAAAGATCCTGCCGCGAATGGCCATGCATTTGAAGTGCCTGAACGGCCAGGAAAAGGATATTGAGGTCTCCAGTTGCTTTGTCGACCTGGGTCAGGGCGGTAAGGCGGTCTTCAGTATCTTGCGCGACGTCAGCGACCGGCGGCGCGTCGAGGCCATCCTCGCATACGAACGCGATCTTCTCAGCACGTTGTTCGAGAACTTGCCCGATGCACTCTATTTCAAGGACCTCCAGTCCCGATTTGTCCGCGTCAGCCGGTCCAAACTCGATAGCTCATGGGCAATGGCGCAGGCGTGCCACCGATACAGCTTCGGAAAGAACTCGGGCCAGGACGGGGTCAGTGATCCCGCGGCGGCCGAACAGCCCCTTCCCGAGCATTTGGCCACCCGCGAGGCCTTTGCCGAGTATATTATTGGCAAAACCGATTTTGACTTCTTCGACGAGTCGCGCGCACGCGCCGCCTTCGACGACGAGCAGGAAATCATACGCTCTGGGCAGCCACTGATTGGGAAACTGGAGAAAACCACGCATCTCGACGGACATGTTACCTGGGCTCTGAGTACGAAGATGCCCTGGTGCGACAAAGACGGCCGCGTGATCGGAACGTTTGGCATTTCGAAGGATATCACCTCGATCAAGGAAGCTGAAGCCAGTGTGGAAGCCGCGCACAAGCAACTCATGGAAGCGTCGCGACAGGCAGGCATGGCCGAGGTAGCGACGGGCGTCCTTCATAACGTCGGCAACGTGCTTAACAGCGTGAATGTTTCGGCGACTCTGCTTTCGGAAAAGATTCGCAACTCCCGGTTGTCAGGATTGTCGAAAGTGGCGGCTTTGCTTGGCGAGCATTCCGCCGACCTGGCGGACTTCATAACGAAGGATACCCGAGGACGCCAACTGCCGGCTTACGTTACCCAGCTTGCGGAGCGTCTCGCCGCGGAGCAGTCGTCGCTTTTGGCCGAAGTCGGATGCCTGGCACGAAACGTCGAGCACATCAAAAACATCGTCGCAATGCAACAGAGCTACGCCCGCCCGGCCGGCATCAACGAGCCTGTGGAACCGGTCGAGGTCGTTGAAGACGCCCTGCGCATTAACAATGGTTCCCTGGCCAAGCACCAGGTTCGGGTGTTGCGCGAATACCAGCCCAATCTGCCCATCGTCAGCGTCGACAAGCACAAAGTGCTGCAGATCCTCGTCAATCTCGTCAGCAAGGCGGGACACGCCTGCGCCATGTCGCCGCGCCCGGACAAACAGCTCATCGTCCGCCTCGCCGCCAGCAACCAGCGACTGAGCATTGCCATTTCCGATAACGGCGTCGGAATCGCCCCGGAAAATCTCACGCGCATTTTCAGCCTTGGTTTCACCACGCGAAAAGACGGCCACGGCTTCGGCTTGCACAGCGGCGCCCTCGCCGCAAGGGAGATTGGCGGCACGCTTGTGTCGCACAGCGAAGGCCCTGGACTCGGCGCCACGTTCGTTTTGGAACTGCCCTTGCCCCCGGCTTGACCCGGGCGGCGGAGGCTTGACCAAAACTGAAGCGTTGCTCGCAAAAAAGGGTGAATCTTTGCCAACCTCAGTGAAGCGGGGTAAGTGTTCTGAAAGCAGAGTGCCCTCGAGCGGATCGCCCTGGTTTGCTGGATGAGTAGTTCGGCATCGGGGACGCTTGTTGAAGCGGATAAAAGCAGTTTGGATCACGATCGAGGTTGACCGCCATGTGCTCATGAATACACCGACAGTTCAGAAACCATTTAGCGCTCTTGGAAGACAACTCATGCGCCACCCTTTGGATGCCATCTTTGCGCCGAAATCCGTGGCGGTTGTCGGCGCAACCGAGAAACCCGGCAGTGTGGGGCGAACGGTGTTATGGAACCTGATGAACACGCCGTTCGGCGGGCCGATTTATCCGGTCAACCCGAACCGGCCCAGCGTTCTTGGAATCAAGGCCAGCCCGAAGCTTTCGTCTCTGCCCGAGAGACCGGACCTGGTAGTTGTTACGACGCCGGCCACCACGATCCCGGCCATTATCGGCGAGGCCGCCGACCTCGGGATACCGGGAGCCGTCGTAATTTCCGCTGGATTTAAAGAGATTGGATCCGCCGGTGTGGAATTGGAGAAGCAGTTATTAGGTCACGCGCGGCGCGGGAATATGCGCCTGGTCGGTCCGAATTGTCTAGGAGTAATGAACCCTGTCACGGGCGTGAACGCGACGTTCGCAGCGGGAATTGCCCGCCGCGGCAATGTCGCGTTTGTGAGCCAATCCGGGGCGTTATGCACCGCGGTGCTGGATTGGTCGTTGCGGGAAGAAGTGGGCTTTAGCGCGTTCGTCTCCATAGGCTCGATGCTCGACGTGGGGTGGGGCGACCTGATCAGCTATTTTGGCGATGACCCCAACACCAAGAGCATCATCATGTACATGGAAACGATCGGGGATGCTCGTTCGTTTCTATCGGCGGCGCGGGAGGTTGCTTTGACCAAACCGATCATCGTGATCAAACCCGGCCGAACCGAGGGCGCCGCAAAAGCTGCCGCGTCTCATACGGGATCGCTCACGGGGTCCGATGACGTGCTGGAGGCGGCCTTCAAGCGCTGTGGCGTGTTGCGCGTCAACCGCATCTCTGACCTGTTCTACATGTCGGAAGTGCTCAGCAAGCAACCGCGGCCCCAGGGCAACCGGCTCACGATTATCACCAACGCAGGCGGCCCGGGCGTCCTTGCCACCGATGCATTGCTCATGACCGGCGGTTCGCTAGCCGAAGTCTCCAATGAAGTACTGGCTGAATTAAACAAATTCCTTCCGCCGGTCTGGAGCCACAATAACCCGATCGATGTCATTGGGGATGCGGGCCCGGACCTCTATGCCAAAACCCTTGAGGTCGCCGGCCGGGACGCCAACAGCGATGGGCTGCTCGTAATTCTCACGCCCCAAGCGATGACCGACGCAACGGCCACTGCCGAGAAGCTGAAGGCCTTTGGACACATCGGTGGAAAGCCCGTCCTGGCCAGTTGGATGGGCGGTAGTGATGTCGCCGCAGGCGAGGCGATCCTCAACCGGGCCGGTATTCCGACGTTCGCGTACCCGGACACCGCCGCCACGGTCTTTACTGCCATGCACCAGTACAACGAAAACCTGCGTGCGCTCTACGAAACGCCGGTCCCCTCGGCCGACCCGGCCGACATCGAGTCCGGGCGCGCCAGAGCCAGGGCGCTGATTGAACAAATCCGCAAAAGTGGGCGGACGATCCTTACCGAGGCGGAATCCAAAGACCTGATGAGTTGCTACGGAATTCCCACGGTGGTGACCAAAGTTGCCAAGACGGAGGCTTCCGCTGCTAAAATCGCCGCTCAGATCGTTTACCCGGTTGTGCTCAAGCTCTTTTCCGAAACTATCACTCACAAGACGGACGTGGGCGGTGTGCAGCTGAACCTCAAGGACGAAACCGATGTTCGGCGCGCTTTCAACGAGATCAAAACGGCTGTGAGCACAAAGAAGGGCGCCCAGCATTTTCAAGGCGTGACCGTGCAGAAGATGATCAAGCTTTCTGAGGGCTACGAATTGATCCTGGGAAGCAGCATCGATCCGCAATTCGGCCCTGTTTTGTTGTTTGGAATGGGTGGCCAGCTGGTCGAGGTCTTCAAGGACAAAGCCCTTGGTTTGCCTCCACTGAATACAACCCTCGCGCGGCGAATGATCGAGGCGACGCGGATTTATAAAGCGTTGAAAGGCGTCCGCGGGCGCAAACCGGTCGATTTAGCGGCGTTGGAGAAATTAATGGTCGGCTTCAGCCAGTTGGTGGCTGAGCAGTGCTGGATTAAGGAAATCGACATCAACCCGCTTTTTGCTTCGGGCGATGACCTGGTGGCATTGGATGCTCGCGTGATCCTGCACGAAGCTTCCACGAGCGAAGAACACTTGCCGAAGCTCGCCATTCGGCCCTATCCGACACAGTACGTCGAGAATTGGAAACTCAAGGACGGCACTGCGGTCACAATTCGGCCGATCCGTCCCGAGGATGAACCAGCCATGGTAGGCTTTCACGAGGGGCTCTCCGAGCGAAGCGTTTACTTGCGGTATTTCGGGCCTCTGAAACTCCAGCAACGCGTCGCCCACAGCCGGCTTTTGCGCATCTGTTTCAATGATTATGACCGCGAAATAGCGCTGGTCGCCGAGCGAAGCCTTGGAAAGGGCAGGTATGAAATCCTCGGGGTTGGCCGCATGAGCAAGGTGCATGCTTCCGGGACGGCGGAATTCGCCGTAGTTGTAAGCGACAAATGGCAAAACAAAGGATTAGGGACGCAGTTAGGCAAACGCCTCGTCGAAATCGCCAGAAACGAGAAGCTAACCCGGCTGGTCGCTTACACGCTGCTGGAAAACAAAGAAATGCAGCACATGTGCAAGAAGCTGGGGTTCGAAGTTCACCATTCCCAGGACGACAGCGAATGTATCATCGGCATGGATATCCGCTGATTCAGAACTGTTAGAGTTTGAAACCGGGTGGGGCATCGTCCCGAGATCAATGGCCCCGCCTCGACCTCGCTGCTTTCGACCGCGATCAATCCCTGCCTGGAAGGGCCCACCACCTCGAGACATGACAACCTGCCGCTGATTTGGAAGACTGTGCGGCAGCGTTTTCATGTATCGGGACAAAAAAATCGTTGTGGTGATGCCGGCTTACAATGCCGCTCGCACACTGCGACAAACCTACGCCGAGGTGCGCGACCAGATGATCGTCGACGCTATCATCCTGGTTGATGATGCCAGCAAGGATGCAACGCTTGAAGTCGCCCGCGAGCTGCCTGGGGTTCAGGTGCATGCCCATTCCAGGAACAAGGGGTACGGCGCCAACCAGAAGACCTGCTATCGTCTTGCCCTCGATGCGGGGGCGGACATCGTGATCATGATTCACCCCGATTACCAGTACACTCCGAAACTTATCCCGGCCATGGTGTCGATCATCGCCGCGGGCCTTCACCCGTGCGTTCTTGGCAGCCGAATCCTGGGCGGTTATGCACTGAAAGGAGGAATGCCGCTTTGGAAGTATATTTCCAACCGGGCCCTCACCTTCGCCGAGAATTGCCTTTTGGGGGCCAAGCTATCCGAATACCACACCGGGTACAGGGCCTTTTCCCGCAGTATTTTTGAAAAACTGAATCTGGACCAAAACTCGGACGATTTCGTCTTCGACAATCAAATGCTGGCCCAAATCCTATGGCACGGATTTACCATTGCAGAGATTAGCTGCCCTACCAACTATTTCGCCGAAGCGTCCTCGATTAATCTCCGACGCAGTATCACCTACGGCTTCGGATGCCTGAAGACCGGGATTCTGTTCCGGCTCGCCCGGTGGGGAATCTTAACTCCGAAACTTTTTCCTCGGCCGGGAGCAGGTTTTGACGGTGGCAAAACCGGGGTCGCCCCGCTGAGTTGAAGAGGGCCGTTAGTTACTTCGCCCGGGCCAGGCGCAATGCCAGGCGGGATTTCTTCCGATCGGCCGTCGCGCGATGAACGACTCCAGATTTGGCGGCTTTGTCGAACGCCGAGGTGACATCGCGCAAGGCTTTTGTCGCGTCCTCACGTTTGCCGGCGCCCACGAGCTTCAAATAGCTGCGTTCCAGTGTATGCAAGCGTGACTTCACGCTGTGATTCTGGAGATGTTTGCGCGCGCTGTTGCGCATGCGCCGTTCGGCAGACTTCGTATTGGGCATATTCCGTGATCTCTTTCTTCTTAAAGGGCGCAAAAAGTAACCGAACGGCCTGAGTTGTCAACGGAGATCACCGGGCAATCTCGACATCTCGACATCGGGCACCCGGTCTGCCAACTGCCGTTGCGCTCCTTGAGCAAGAAATTCGTGGTTTTGGGCGCTGGCTTTAGGCACGAAGCTCGCCGCCCTTGTGCTGCATTCAGCGTTTGTAAGCATCCGCCCACAACGGCTGGTGGAGACGTTATGTCCAAATCACCTCCGCGAGCGTACGTGCAGACATTTCCGTGGAACAGCTTCCATCGGCCATTCCTTGATATGACGTAACATCTTATAAACAAAGTATTTGTGCTATTTCTCTCTGTTCGAGCGGTTGCTTCTGTGGCATCTGGATTGCTGCATCAAGCGTGACAAACGGGAAAGCTACTAGGGTGAAGACGCCGCCACTTCGAATTTTACATCTTGAGGACGATCCGGATTTCTCGGAGCTGGTCGGCTCTATGCTGAGTAAAGACGGCGTCGCGGCGGAAATTGTTTATACCAGCACCCGTGAGGCTTTCGAACAGGTCGCCGCCAAAGAAGAATTCGACATTGTCCTGGCGGACTATCTACTTCCCGGTTACAGCGGCCTGGATGCGCTAAAGTTTTTTCGCGAACGTTGCGCAGAGACCCCGTTTCTTTTGGTGTCCGGCACGATCGGTGAGCAGGCAGCCATCGAGAGTCTGAAAAATGGTGCCACTGACTACGTTCTTAAGCTCTGGCCAGATCGGCTGGTTCCCTCGATCCTTCGAGCCATTCAGGAAGCCACTGAGCGGCGGCAGCGGCGCCATGCCCAAACCGAATTGCTCCGGCGTGAGAAGTATTTTCGGGCTTTAACCGAAAACACGCTCGATATCTTAACCATTCTGAATTCCGAGGGCCTGTATCTTTACAACAGCCCTTCCCTCAAGAGGGTGCTTGGTTATGACCCGCAGGAACTGGCGGGCAAGCGGGCTTTCTCCATGATTCACCCGGACGATGTCAAAGTGGCTGAAGCCGCTTTTATCGAGGCCGTTCAGTGTCCCGAACGCACAGTCCGGGTCGATTTTCGTTTTTTGCACAAAGACGGGTCCTGGCGCTATCTGGAAGCAGTAGGGCAAAGCCACCTGGCCGATCTTGAAATTGGGGGCGTGGTGGTTAACTCACGCGATGTAAGCGATCGGAAGTCCGCGGAAAAAGGGGTCAGGGACCTCGAAGACCAACTGAGACAAGCCCAGAAAATGGAAGCCATAGGCCAGCTCGCGGGAGGAGTGGCTCACGATTTCAACAACATTTTGACCGTCATTCACGGCCACGCGTCGTTGCTTCTTCAAAACGCGAGCCTCACCGGCGCCCCCGCCCGCTCGGCTCGTCAAATTGCCGAAGCCGCTGAGCGCGCTGCCAGTCTTACCCGCCAACTGCTCACGTTCAGCCGGCGCCAGGTAATGCAGCCCCGCCAGATTAATCTCAACGATTTGGTCAGCAACATGACCAGCATGCTGGGGCGTATTCTGGGCGAAGATGTCCGCCTGCGTGTCAACTGCTCGCAGCAACCCCCCTTGGTTCAAGCGGACGCGAGCATGCTGGAGCAGGTGCTGCTGAACCTCGCTGTCAATGCCCGCGACGCCATGCCCCAGGGAGGCTCGCTGACACTGGCCATCTCGATGCGGTCCGCGCGCGAGTTGAAGCCCCGCTGCGACACCGATGCGGAACACTTCGCCTGCCTGTGCGTGACCGACAGTGGATGCGGCATAGCGCCTCAGGACCTAAAACACGTATTTGAGCCGTTCTTCACCACCAAAGAAGTGGGCAAAGGAACCGGTTTGGGCCTGGCCACGGTGTACGGCATTGTAAAACAGCACAATGGTTGGCTCGAGGTTGAGAGCACGGTCAGCCAGGGTTCGACTTTCAAAGTTTTTCTGCCGGCCATCCGGATCGAGCCCGTATCAGAAGCGGTTTCCGACCTGCAAATCGGCAGTCGAGGCGGGCGCGAAACGATCCTGGTAGTTGAGGACGAGGCCCCGGTCCGGGAATTGGTTTGCGATATCCTTTCAACCTACGGCTATCAGGTCATTCAGGCCGAATCCGGGGTGAAAGCCCTCGAAAAGTGGAAGGAATCAGGGGACAAAGTGGATTTAATGCTGACCGACCTGGTGATGCCGGACCGATTGAACGGGCGTCAACTTGCTGAAAAGCTATGGGCAGATCGGCCGGGCCTCAAAGTAATATTCACCAGCGGCTACAGCGCCGAGGTGGTCGGGAAAGAATTTGTGCTTCAGCCCGGTATCCACTACCTGCAAAAGCCGTATGTGCCGGACTTGCTGGCCAGGAAAATTCGTGAATGCCTGGACGCCCGGAGCAATTAGGTGTGTTTTTTTAAATCGGTGGTGTTTTTCCGCCGGGGGATTTTGGCACGCGCAGCGGGTAGAAAAATAGACGGAGTGGTCGAAAGCCCGCAGAATTGATAGCGAAAATCATGCCAAATCTTTCTTGAATTCCAGAGCGCTTTGCCTAAGATAGTTCTCATGGCACAGGGTTTGCAACTTTCGCAACGACTTACGCAGTCGTTGGTCCTGGCACCGCAACTGCAACAGTCGCTGGCGCTTTTGCAAGCACCAACCTTGGAACTTAAGGCGTTGGTGGAGCAGGAGCTCCAACAAAACCCCGTTCTCGAAGAGGCTCCGGCCGCCGAGACGGAACAGAATGAAAGGGACAGCGGGGAGGCGCCACAGGCCGAGGCGGCCGACCCAGCCGAGCCTCCCGCCGACTTGTCCTTCGATCCGGCCTCCGAAAAGAGTTCGAACGAACCGGTGGACGATTTCCAGGCCGAGTTCGACCGGCTAGTGCAACTCGACCAGGAATGGCGGGATCATTTCGCCCAGACAAATTTCCCGTCGCGAGGTTCCGCCGAGGATGAGGAAAAGCGTCAGTTCATGTTCGATTCACTGGTGGCCAGTACGTCGTTGCAGGAGATTCTTCTTGAGCAGGTGCGTGAATCTTCGCTGCAGCCGGAGCTTTGGCCGCTGGCGGAAATGCTGATCGGCAATATCGACGAATACGGCTATCTTAAGGCGACGGTGGACGAGTTGGCGGCCTCGACAGGTTTGCCGCCCGAGAAGATCCTCGAAGTTCTTAAGGTCGTTCAATCCTTCGACCCGCCTGGAGTGGGGGCACGCGATTTGCGGGAATGCCTGATGCTCCAGCTGGAGCGCTCGGATCAAAAAGACACGCTCGAATACCGGATTGTCAGTGATTTCATGGAGGCGCTGGGCAAACGCCGGATTCCGGAGATTGCTCGCGGCACGGGCACAGAGGTCGATGAGGTGCAGGATGCCCTTGAAAACATAGCGCGGCTTGAACCGAGGCCCGGCCGCGCGTTCCTCGCGGACAATGACCAATACATTCTGCCTGAGGTCTTCGTGCATCGCTCGGGCGACGATTACGTGGTTTCCACCAACAACGAGCACATCCCGCACTTGCGAATTAGCAACGCGTACAAGGATCTCATGTCGCAGGGGGGCAACTCGGCTGAAGTCAGGAACTACATTCGGGAAAAAATTCGCGCCGGCAAATTTCTGATTAAGAGTTTGCACCAGCGCCAGCAAACAATCCTGAACATTGCCAAAGAGATTGTAAACCGGCAGCGCGATTTCATGGAAAAGGGCGTGTCCGCTCTGAAACCACTCACGATGGTGCAGATCGCCGAAGTGGTCGGTGTCCACGAAACCACGGTCAGCCGCGCTGTTTCCGGCAAGTATATGCAGACGCCCCAGGGTGTTTTCGAGATGAAGTATTTCTTCACCGCGGGCATTCAGACGGCCAATGGCGATGGGATGTCCAACACGAGCGTTAAGGACATGATCGAAGAAATCTTCAAAAACGAAAATTCCTCCAAGCCGTTGTCCGACCAGGAAGTCGTCCGTATGCTCCAGGAGAAGGGCATCGTCATCGCGCGCCGCACGGTGGCCAAGTACCGCACCGAGCTTAACATCCTGCCCTCGAACTTGCGCAAGGTTTACTGACGCGCCAAGGCGGTCCCGTGGGTTTGCCTATGAAAAACCTGCGATTCGCCCTGGCAAGCGCGTGGCTGCTGGCATGCCAGGCAGCCTCCGCCGAGCCGGTTTCAGCTGCCCCCACGGCAGTACCCGTGCCCGCTGCCGCGAAGGTCCCTCAATGGCCCGGCGTAGCTCCTTTTTCAGCAGACAGTCATAATCCCTCAATTCGTTCGGGAGATGTGGAGCTTGTTCACTCCGCGGAACCCCTGGGCGGGTTTCTTGTAAAAGTATCGGGCCACTCGATGGCCGTAGGGTCCGCTCCAGTATTAGTCGGGTACGTCCATGAAGGCCGGATGCGCTGGATGGATTGCTCGACGAACTCAATCCGCGATGGAGCCGTCACCGGAAGTCAAACGCTTGTGACCGCGTCTTTCCAATGCACCGATCTGGACGGCGGACAATGGCGGTTCTCGAGACAGTTCAGAGCGCAGGGGCAGCCAGGGGCTATTGATGTTCAAACGGAAGTCACGATTGACAAGGACCGCGCAATCGCGTTCCTGCCGATGATGGTGCTTTTCGCCGGTGTCGGCAGTTTCGGGCAGGATAAAGGCCAGGCCCTGCTCCCAGGTCTGGAGTACCTCGAAAATGAGCCCAGCAGCTCGGAAGCGGATGTGATCGGGCCGACTGCAAATCGCCTGATTCCGGACAGTGCAAAAATAACGTTCCCGTTGATGGCGTTGCAGGCCGATGAGCGGTACGTCGCCTTGAACTGGCAGATGAGGCCGTACCTCAGCGCGCTTTTCGATTCACCGGACCGACACTTCAATTCCGGGGGCCATGTGATGGGCCTGATGTTTCCCGGATGCAATGGCGTAGATCGTGAGGAAGGCAGTCTATTGCCGCGGGTGGCAGAAAATGTGCGCGCGGGAAACACGATTCGCCTCCGCGCTACGATTCTGGGTGGAAACGGTGAGACGGTGGTTTCGGCAGTGCAGCACTTCTGCGGTCTACATCCGCTGCCGAGCGTGCCACCGGCGCCTGAGCTTCAAGCATATGTTTCCCAAACTGCCGCCGGCTGGTTGGATTCGAAAATTCGCCAGGGCACTCTTGTGCGGCACGCCGTGGCCGAGGGTGGATTTCCCCCGCAGCCGGCCGGCGATGCGGCGATCTGGATGGAATGGCTGGCTCAGTTTGATACTCAGCCATCGCAGGTGTTGCGGTTGCGCCAAACCGCCACGAACGTTCTCTCCGCGGTCCCGGCCGCCGCTTTGAACTCCGCCGGAGTTGGCCATGTGCGCTACCCGGTTGAATCCTTGGTTTTTGGTCACGTCCAGGAAACGGCAGAGCTGGCAACGCAGACGGCGAGTTCTCTCTTATCAAACTTCGCCCCGGATGGCTCCCTGCATTACCGCTCTAAACCGGGCGGCCCGGATTTCTCGAAAACGCACTATACAAACTCGGCTTCAGGTTATGCCGCGGCGGCCGTTTCCGATTTGTTGGTTGCGGCGAGCTTCTCGGGTCAGCCTGATCTTATCGATGCGGCGATAAAGGAGTTGCGCACACTGAGCTGCTTCAACAATGCAGTGCCCCGCGGCGCCCAGACCTGGGAATGTCCGTT
>DATGLT010000342.1:0-50003 GCA_035294005.1 Verrucomicrobiia bacterium | reverse complement strand
CGAGGATTTCCTTCGAGGCGATGGCGATATCTTTGCCCGCGCGGATTGCCGCCAGGGCCGGCTGCAACCCTGCCGTCCCGACGATTGCGATAAGGACGATGTCGGCCGAGGGCAGTGTCGCCAGGCGAATCAAACCATCGGCGCCCGAAAAAACCTCTGTCCCACTCCCGAGCGCTTCCCGAAGCGTTTTTGCCTTCAGAGGGTCCGAAATGCAGACGGCTTCAGGCTGATGCTTGCGCGCCTGTTCGAGAAGCAATTCGACGTTACTCCCGGCGGCAAGTCCCGCCAACCGCATCCGATCCGGCAGGTCTTCAGCCACTTTGACCGTGCTGGTGCCAATCGATCCGGTGCTGCCGAGGAGAACTACGCGTTTCATTCGAGTGCCCGGCTCTGCAGGTGCTCGCGAGGAGTCTTGTTTGCCGCGTTCATCGCGTGAGCACGTGCCGGAGGTACAGATACATGATGGGCGCATTAAACAGCAGACTGTCCAGCAAGTCGAGAATGCCCCCGATCCCGGGGAAAAACTTGCCGGAATCCTTCACGCCGGCCTCGCGCTTAAAAATGGATTCGATGAGATCCCCGACCACTGCCGCGAGCCCAAGAAGAAGACCAAGCACGACAGCATGCGTCCAGTTCATCCCGTGCATGTTCGCCCCGAGATAATAAACAAAAAGCACGCTGGCCAACACGGACACCGCCAACGCGCCTCCGAATCCTTCCCAGGTTTTACCAGGGCTGATCCGCGGAATCATCTTGTGCTTGCCGATCAGAGAACCGACCAGGTACGCGCCCGTGTCGCTGAACTTGGTAATGACGATAAAATAAAGCAGATAGTAATGGCCTTTGACGCCCGGGAAAAAATTGATCTTTTGAATGAAATTCAAAAGCCATGGCACGTACATGAGCCCGAAAAGCGTTGTGGAAATCGCCAGGATCCCCGCCGTATTGCTGCGCGAAAAAAATTGCCGCAGACAAAGCCCCAGAACGAAGATGATCAGGAAACTGGTTTCGAAATCATTGACGCGAGCCGGGGAATCCGAGCGGCCCACCACCCCTTCCAGGTTCAAAAAAGTCCCCACAATCAGCAGGATTCCGCCAAGAATTCCCCATCCCTTGAAACACACGAGATCGCGCTTTTCCACAATCCCGTAGAACTCGATCAGGCCCGTGATTCCCAGGAACGTGATGATCACCACGAACGCGGCGTCCGAAAGCATTCGGTGCCGTGAAAAAAGGGCGCTCAGCAGTATCGTCCAAAGGATGACAAAGCTGAGCAGCCTTCTGGCGAAGATTCTCAGCTTGGATGCGGGTGCGGCAGGTGCGGCGGTCTCCATCGTCCAGAAGCAGCGTTAAACTCCCCCAAACCGGCGGTGACGCCGGTTGTATTCCTCGATGGCCTCGTAGAACTGCGGCTTGCGGAAATCCGGCCACAGGGTCTTCGTCACCACCAGTTCCGTGTAGGAAATTTGCCACAGCAAAAAATTGCTCACCCGCATTTCGCCGCTCGTCCGGATCATCAGGTCCGGGTCCGGCAGGTTGCGTGTGTAAAGATGCTGCGCGAAAACCTGCTCGGTGATGTCCGGCGGATCCATTTCTCCCGCTTTCACTTTTTGAGCGATGCTTCTTACCGCCTCTACAATTTCGGTGCGGCCGCCATAACTCAAGGCCATGACCAGCGTCAGGCCGTTGTTTTTGGACAACGTCAACCGTGTTTTGCTGAGGTGCTCCTGCACGGCCTCCGGAAGGCGATACACTTGGCCAATCACTTCCAAGCGCACGTTGTTCCGGTTGAGTTCGGACGTCTCAGTTTTGAGGTAATGCACAAGGTACTTCATTAGCGCATCCACCTCCTCCTTCGGCCGGTTCCAGTTCTCGACCGAAAATGCGTAAAGCGTGAGGTATTTTATCCCAAGCTCGCCGGCTGTGCGGATGATCGTCCTCGCGGATTCGGCGCCGGCCCGGTGGCCTTCAATCCGCGGCAAATGCCGCTGCTTCGCCCATCGCCCGTTGCCGTCCATGATGATGGCCACATGCCGCGGCATGGAAGCTTGTGCTTCCGGACTTAAATGGGCTGAAGGCGCGCTCAAGGCCCGTGAGGTTACAACCTGACAAGATCAGGTCAAAACCAAAAGTGCCACGACAAAGGTCTCCCTTGGTTCTCTTTCACACCTGACGCCGAATTCCGGATCAGTGATCTTCCGTTCCAACGGCATTTTTCGGTTGAGCGCCCGGACCGTCGTGAAGGTCGTGTCGAAAAACCTCGGTAAATCAGCCAAAAAATGTCCGAAGTTTGACAAGGGTCGTGTAGTTGATAAGTGACATCAACTTTAGCTTTGATTTGAATTTGTGGAACAGAGTCACGTCATCGTTGCCGGGCAGGGCGAGGCTGCCGATCCCAGGACCAAACCCGTCTCACGAGGAGGCCATCCGGTCGAAACCGCTTTTGGTTCGCCTCGTGATTTCCTGAACAACCGGTTTGTCTACACCGTTGTGTCGGCCCGGGCGCGCGGCCTGTCAGTCGGGGTCAACATGAACCCCGACAAGAACTGCAATTTCAACTGCGTTTATTGCGAAGCGCATCGCAACGGAGATCCCCGGATCGAACTCGATGTGGACCAAATGGCCGAGGAATTGAAGACCACGCTTGCCCTGGTCCGGGCCGAAAGGCTGCGCGAACGTCCCTGGTACCGGAATTTGCCGGATGAATTGCTTCAGTTGCGGCACGTGGCCTTGAGCGGGGACGGGGAGCCGACTCTTTCGCCCAAGTTCGCCGAAGCGCTTCAGGCGGTGGTTCACGTGCGCGCCCTGGGGGGATATCCTTTTAAACTCGTGCTCATTACCAACGGCACCGGGCTGGACTTGCCGCATGTGGGCAACGGCCTCAAACATTTCACCCGCTGCGACGAGATCTGGATCAAACTCGACGGAGGCTCACACGCTTACCTCAACCGGGTCAACCGTTCCGACATTCCGCTCGAGAAAATTTTGTCTAATATCTTGCTCATCGGCCGGCATCGCCCCGTGGTCATCCAGAGCTTGTTCCCCTCTTTTCAGGGCGAAGAGCCCCCGCTCGAGGAAATCGAGCAATACGCGCTGCGCCTGCTCGAAGTCAAAAACAGCGGCGCCAACATTTCTCTGGTCCAAATCTACTCCGCAACACGGCCTTCAGCGACTTCCCAGTGCGGGCATCTGCCGCTCAAAGTCCTGTCCCGAATTGCCCAGACGGTGCGCCAAACCACCGGCCTGAGGGCCGAAGTATTCTAATCCCCCTGTTAGGAGGTTCGTGAAACCAACGGACCACGCTTCCGCAGCACAGTCCATTTCTAGGAAAAGTGAGTATACTCACGATTTATTTTGACAGGCGGCCCGCGGCCGTGCATCTTAACAATATGAGTGAACTCATGTTTCTCGCATGACTGCCGGGTCAAAATCCAAACCTGGTAAGCGCATTCGCAACAAGGAGAAGACCCGCCGCGCCATTCTCAAGGCGGCGCTCGAATTGTTTGCGCGCCAGGGGTTTTTCGGCACCACCACCAAGGCCATCTCGCGTAAAGCCCGCATCGCCGAGGGCACGCTGTTTAATTACTTCAAAACCAAAGAGGACCTGGCGCTGTATTTCTTCGAGCAGGAACTCGAATCGCTCCAGGAATGGTTCGAAAGCGAGGCGCGGTTGAAGAAAGCGCCCTTAACCGAGCGCCTGTTCGCCATCATCCATCATCACCTGGATCGCATCAGCCCTTACGAGGACTTTATCGGGGCCGTCTATTTGCGCGCGCTGCAACCGAGCTCAAAGCTGAGCCCGCTAAGCCTTTCGTCACAGGAGCATCATTGGAAATATTTCCGCTTCATCCGGGGCTTGTTGGACGAAGCGGAGACGGCGGGAGAGATCCCCAACGTCGGTGATTTTGGCGCATATGCTTTTGGGCTATTCCACCTGGCGATGATTACTTACTGGCTCCAGGATCGTTCGCCGGGAAAGGAACAAACCCTGGCCCTGCTGGATCGGTGCCTGAAAATCGCGACCGGCTTTCTGCGTAAAGGAGGGTGGGATTGGTGAAAGCTCCGGATGCTAGCGCCTCGGGCCGCGGGTTGCGCCTGGGGAAACTCGGCCTGACACTCACGGGAAGTTACCTCGGGTACCAGTTCCAAAACTTGTTTCTCGGTGAAGAGGCGAAGACCAGGAAGCGGCGGGAATTCAATCATCAAACCTCGCGTCACATCAGCCGCGAGTTGGGCGAGTTGAAAGGGCCGGTGATGAAGCTCGGGCAGATCCTGAGCATGCAGAGCCAATTGCTGCCGGCCGAGGCGATTCAGGAGCTGGCCTCGCTGCAAATGCAAGCGCCCGGGATGCATCCCACTCTCGCCAGGGCGCAGTTCAAGGCTTCCCTCGGCAAAGATCCCGAAGCTGTATTTCGTCACTTTTCCCCGGAGCCCTTTGCGGCTGCTTCTCTGGGCCAGGTTCACCTGGCGACCACCAAACGCGGAGAAAAGGTGGCGGTGAAAATCCAATACCCCGGGATCGCCAAAGCCATTGACAATGACTTCAAGCTCTTGCGCTCGGTCACACTTCCCGGGCGAATCGCGGGTTACGCGCCAAAGGACCTCCTGGACGAGATTCAACGGGGCTTTGCAGAAGAAACCGATTACCTGAAGGAAGCCGCGAATATCCGGTACTTCCGCCAAGCCCTGGAACGGCTGGATTTTGTAAAGGTGCCGTCCGTCCTCGAGGACCTGACTACGGAGAGGGTGCTTACGATGTCCTTCATTGAAGGCCGCAGCGTGGGTGAGTTTCTCGCGAGCAAACCTTCGAAAGCGGTGTTGGATCGGATTGGCAGCCGGCTGGTCGAACTTTATCACTATCAGATCCAATGCCTCGGGGTGTTGCATGCGGATCATCAGCCCGGCAATTACCTATTCCGATCAGACGGCTCAATTGGCCTGGTTGATTACGGCTGCGTCAAGCGTTTGGCGATCGATTTTGCCGACCTGAGCGCATGCTGCGTGAACCGCACCTGGCGGGAGGGGGCGGGAGCGGCGGCGCATGTCTGCCGGCTTATTTTCGGGCCCAACGTCAGCATCCGGCGCGCTCAGAAGATGTTCGGTGATCTTGAGGCTCTGGTTGAACTCTTGTTTCCCGAGCCACCCGCGGGGCGGTTTCCTGTCGATTTCGGAAAAGCCGAGTTGTTGAACCGGATGGTGAAATGTTACGGCGCCGCCTTGAAACACAAACTAACCAACCCGGAGTTCGCATTTGTCACACGGGCGGAGCTGGGACTTGTAAGCCTGCTGCACCAGCTTTCCTCAGTCGTGAACACCCGCGAGATTTGGCGCCGGGTTCATGACCTCGCAATAAAGGATCATTGCGCCGTGAGCCGGTAGAACCGTACCGGCACACCGGGCACGTTGGTGTCGATGAGCGAAATCGCGAAGCCGGTGCCGGGCGTGGGCGGCAGGATTGGCGTCCAATTTGTATCCATGAGCGAGTTTTTGAACTCGAGAGTGTAAGAGAGGCCCGTGACGCTTGGGACTGAGAAGGCGACGTTGTTTGAAAACGTGCTCGAGCTCGAAAACGTCAGCGTCGGAGCCGCGACAACGGTCAGTTGGGCAATTGAACTGGTTGTGGCGCCGTTTACATTGGTAACCACGACGGAGTAGGCGCCGGACTGGCCGGGTTGCACGTTGGTCAGCAGCAGTGAAGGCGAGACCTGCCCCGGCAGGGGGCCTCCATTGAAGAACCATTGATAAGCCAGTGGCCCGGCTCCGTACGCATTTGCCTGGATCGCCACAGTGCCGCCGTTGACGGTGAGTGCATTGGTCGGCTGCACGTAAACGACCGGGGGCAGATTGGTGGCGACATGCGAAAATAGATCCGCATAGTTGTTCGTCAGGTCCGGGTCGGGTGTGAAGCCGCTGATCAAGCTCCAGTGTTCAATGATGTCGGCCGTGATGGGCACTACCTGGAAAGTGTAGTTGGTCGCCCCGCCGGCCGGCAGGGTGCCAATATCGCAAACCACTCCGATGTTCGTGAAAATGCCTATGTTGGTAATGTAAAAGCACCCTGGGGAAGCCGATAAGAAGGAGACCGTCCCGTTGATCACGCTGTTTGTGGCCATCAATCCGTAGGATGCCTGGGAACCTGCGTTCGTAACATTAATCGAGTAAGTGAGGGTCTGACCCAGCCCCACCGGCTCAGGACTCGACGTGGTCGTCAGCATCACATCCGTGCCGGGGTTGCAGCAGCTGCCGCTATCCCGGACGAAAACGCTGTCGATGTACCAGCCAAATCCTCCATAAAAGTTGCCGGTGTCGATGGCAAATCTCCAGCGCAGTTGGATGGTTTGGCCCGCGGCCGACGGAGGCAAATTGACCAGGGTTTGAATAAACCCGCCCGAGTTTCCTCCCCAAACCCGGCGGCCCTTTAGCGGATTATCGGTGTTGGTGCTGACCAGGATGGTGCGGGTGTATCCGCCGGCGGCGAAAGAACCGCCTGCGTCGAGAATATCGACGAAGTCGTTTGTGCCGATTTGGATTTCCAAGACGCCTCCGTCGTACGCGTTGTTGGCAACTGCCGGGTCCGCTTCGGTATTGAAATTGTTGCGGAAACCGAGGACGGCGTTGGTGGAAGCAATCGTCAGCGCTGGCGCTATGAGATCTTCGGTTCCAGCGACGGGTGGTTCATCGGCGAAAACCGAATTAGGGGCGGTGTCATGCCAGGTTGTGGAGATAACCCAGGGGGAAGCCCCGTTGGACGCCGTGGTGGTCCATCCAGACGGAAGCGCGGGCGCGGTCACGGTGTCAAAGTTCTGGGTGAGCACAATTGCGGGTTTACCCAGGGGGAAATTGTAAACCAGGGTGCCCACGTTGTTGCTTCCGTCCTGCAAATTTAGTGTGGCCGCGAGGGTGCCGCCGCAAGGGCCGCTGGCTGTGAAAGTGAAAGCCCGGGTGGCCGCCGCGCCGCCGCCGGTGAGAGCCCCGTAGCTTTGGGGTGAGCTGGGCCAAAGGACGCCTGTATCGGCTTGCAGCGTCGCGACCAGGTCGGCTGTCTTGACCCCACCAATGTTCTTGAGCCCAAAGTTAACGGTTACAGTCTCTCCTGGATCGATCGCGCCGTTTGGAGGAGAACAGCCTTCTTGCAGGAGTGTGGCGCTGACGTTTGTCAGAAGCGGGGACGCCACGCGAGGGGCCAATGAGTTGATTAGATTCTGTCCGAAAGGAGTTCCCCACCCGGTGCACAAATCGTAGCCCGCCACTGCGAAGAACTGGTTTGGGCTGGTAGTTGTTGTGTTGTTGCCCGTTGTAATGTCATGGAAATTGGTGTTGTAACCGGCCCCGAGGCCAATCGAGTAAAGCGCCGGGTTGAGAAAACCCACGGGCGGCCGGCCGAATCCCGCGGCTTGCTGATTTACCAGGGCCGTGAAGGCGGCCCACAATGGGGCAGAACAACTCGTGCCGCCTGCTGTCTGCGTCTTGCCATTGTCATAGGTCAGCCACACCCCGTCGGCGACCGCGGCAACATCGGGCAGGTTGCGCATCGTGATTGACCCGTGGTTTGCGGTCATATCCACCGGTTTTTGCCAGCTCGGGATCGGGTAAACCGTGCTGGTGCCCCCGCCGGTTGCGCCGTTTGCCGTTCCCCGGTTCCAGACCGTCTCGGAAACCCAGGCACCACCGGGACCGGTGGTTGTCAAAGTTGTCCCGCCGACAACCGTCACGTTCGGGTTGTCCGCAGGGGTGCTTACGGCTCCCGTGTAAGCTCCGCCATCGCCGGCGCTGTTGAAGTAAGATTGGCCCTGCGCCGCGAATTGCCGATAGATTTGTTCGGTAGTCGCATCGGTCGGGTAGGTCCATGACGCGCTCAACTGGTGAGCCAGATTGTCGGTCGCCATTCGGTTCAAAATATCATTCGGCATTCCGCTGGGGCCGGCCTCGTACATAATGATGGCGGAAAGCCCAGGTGCAAGGGAGGTCACCATTTCGATATCCAAGGCCGCTTCGTTGTTATTCGTTCCTGGTGTCCCATCGTACCCATCCATGGTCACGGTAATGATCGGGACGGCCGGAATTGAAGCTGCAGATACGTAGGCCGCGATGTCGGACGCGTAAAAGCCGTCGAACTCGAGTAACCCGACCATTTGGCCCGTGCCCGTAAGCGAGACACCCCGCGCGTAAGCCCCTCGAAAATCATTTCCGCGAAAGGCCCCGCCGGGACCCGACCCCGCCTGGGGCACAGGTCCGGTCGTCTCATGCAGGCTGGTGGGGCGCGGAATCAGGAAATTATCGAGCCCACTTACATGGAGTATCGGCGCCCCAGACAAAGCCACCGGCTCGACATCGGGCGCATAGAAGGTCCGGGCTTCTGTTGGGTGCTGGTAAAGCTGAAGGCGCACATGCAGCATTCGTTCGATATCCGCAACACTTCCCGACACATCCAATAGAAGCCGGTTGGGATGCAACCCCGTAACTCTCAGACCGTAATTCGTTACAAAGTCCTGGAGCTTGCGGTAGTCGTCTTCGCTTGGGCCAAACCTTTTCGCAAATTCTCCAGCGGTGATGAACTGGTGATACTTCGGGCTGGATGCGTCGTAGAGTTGCTGGACGAGCAGGTCCAGTTCCTGTCGATTGCGCAGGGGCAATCCAATCGCGAGGTTTAGCTTTTTGTCGGAGGAGAGCCGTCCTAATGGTCTGGCAGCCTTGGCCGCCCCCGGCACATGGCCGGCCAATAAGCCGTTTTCCACTCCAAGGGTTGGGAAGGTTAGAACGGCAATTGCGACACTGATCCAGGTCAGCTGGACTGCTCTCAAACGCGAACGCGGATGCACCACGTATGTTCACCAGCGACCACAAAACGGGCAAGCCAAAACTGGCCCAGATCCGGCTTGCTTTGGACGCCATCGCCCTTAGCTTCTTCGGATGCTAGTGACGGAAGATCGAGAATCCACTGCAGAGTTGGCAAACAAGCAAAGAAGCACGCCGCGCGCGCAAAACGGCTGCGCTGTGCCTGAACCCGCTGAGTCAGGTCAATTTCAATCAAGGCATATTGGGCCCAACCCTGCTGAAACGAAGCAAATGCTTGAGGTGCTTGGTTTTAGCACCCTGGAAGAGATGGTCGCCGCGGCGGTTCCAGCTTCGATCCTTCTGAAGCGGGCTCTTCAAATCCCCCCCGCTCGCTCCGAGTCGGAGGCCTTGTCCGCCTTGAAGGAGATTGCTCTGCAAAACCAGGTTTTTCGCTCGTATATCGGGATGGGTTACTCGGATTGTGTCACTCCGCCGGTCATTCAGAGGGCGCTTTTCGAAAACCCGGGCTGGTACACACAATACACGCCGTACCAGGCTGAAATATCCCAGGGCAGGCTTGAAGCGCTGCTGACGTTTCAAACGATGGTCATTGACCTGACTGGGCTTGAAGTAGCCAACGCCTCGCTTCTGGACGAAGCGACGGCCGCTGCCGAAGCCATGACGATGTGCCATGGAATCAAGGAAGGCCGAAATGTGTTCTTTGTTTCCTCGGACTGCCATCCTCAAACAATCGATGTTGTCAAAACGCGCGCTCGCGCGTTGGGAATTGAAATCGCCTTGGGTACGCATAATTCCTTTGAGTTCACGGACAAAGTTTTTGGCGCCCTGGTGCAGTATCCGGGGACTTATGGCGGGATCCACGATTACTCCACCTTTGTCGAGAAGGCTCACGCTGCAGGCGCTTTAGTGGCCGTGGCGGCGGATTTGCTCAGTCTGACTTTGCTCCGTTCGCCCGGAGAATTTGGGGCCGACATTGCCTTCGGCAGCGCGCAACGTTTCGGCGTGCCTTTGGGCTATGGCGGGCCGCACGCGGCGTTTTTTGCGACGCGCGACCAGTTCAAGCGGCACATGCCCGGTCGCATTGTTGGTGTGTCAAAGGATCAACGGGGGCGCAGGGCTTTGCGGTTGTCGTTGCAGACGCGCGAGCAGCATATCCGCCGTGAGAAAGCCACCAGCAACATCTGCACTGCGCAAGCGTTGCTGGCAAACATGGCGGCGATGTATGCCTGCTATCACGGGCCGGAAGGTCTCAAGAGCATCGCGGCCCGAGTTTGCAGGTTGACTCGCTGCCTCGCCGCGGGTCTCGAAGCCGCCGGATTTCGGGTTGGCCAAGCTGCCGATGGGCAAACAGCTGTCCTGCCGTATTTCGACACAGTGCGAGTCGATATCGGGAGCAAAAGTCTCGAGCGCATCCTCAAGAACGCCGAGGCGCGGCGTATGAATTTCCGGGTCATTGACGAGCGGACCCTTGGAGTTTCCCTGGATGAAACCACGACGGCAACTGACGTTCAGGATATCCTGATTGCTTTCGGCGGGGGCACCCGGTCAGGGGGTGCCAATCTTTACAGTGCTGATGACCAACCACTGTTTGCAGCGCCGCACGCCCGCACCACCCCCTTCCTTACACATAGCATTTTCAACAAGTATCATTCTGAAACCGAGATGCTTCGCTATCTGAAGCGGCTGGAATCGCGCGATTTGTCTCTGACGACTTCAATGATCCCGCTGGGCTCGTGCACGATGAAGCTCAACGCCGCAGTCGAGATGTTCCCGGTAAGCTGGCCCGAATTCAACCGGTTGCATCCGTTCGCGCCGTTGCGACAGGCCAGGGGCTACCAACTCTTGTTCCAGCAATTGGAAGAATGGTTGGCCGAAATCACCGGCTTCGCAGGTGTCTCGTTGCAGCCCAACGCAGGCTCCCAAGGAGAATATGCAGGGCTCCTGGTGATTCGGGCGTACCACGCAAGTCGCGGGGAGGGGCAGCGCAAGGTTTGTCTCATTCCCAATTCGGCACACGGGACCAACCCAGCCAGCGCGGTTATGGCGGGCATGCAAGTTGTGCCGGTGGCATGTGACCCGCAGGGGAACATCGACGTGCAGGATCTTCGCGCCAAAGCCGAGGCCCATCAAAAGGATTTGGCTGCGTTCATGGTGACCTACCCCTCAACTCACGGCGTCTTTGAGGAAACCATCCGTGAGATTTGCGAGGTGATCCACGCCCATGGCGGGCAGGTTTATATGGATGGCGCAAATCTCAATGCGCAAGTCGGTTTGTGCCGGCCGGGGGATATGGGTGCAGACGTTTGCCATTTGAATCTCCACAAAACCTTTTGCATTCCGCACGGGGGCGGGGGACCGGGTATGGGCCCCATTGGCGCCGCCGAACACCTGGTCGATTTCCTGCCGGGCCACGGCGTCGTCAACCTGGGGGGAGAAAATCCTGTCGGACCGGTGTCGGCAGCTCCCTGGGGCAGTGCCAGCATCCTGCCTATCTCCTGGGTTTATATCGCCGCGATGGGAGCCGTCGGCCTCAAGCGGGCGACCGAATACGCCATTCTCAACGCGAATTATATTGCCCGCCGTTTGGGTGATTATTTTCCTGTCTTGTACAAGGGCCACGGAGGCCTTGTGGCTCATGAATGCATTCTCGATTTGCGGCAATTCAAGAGCGTGACGGTTGAGGATGTCGCCAAACGGCTCATGGACTACGGGTTTCACGCGCCCACGATTTCGTGGCCGGTTCCCGGGACGATGATGATCGAACCCACCGAAAGCGAATCCAAAGAGGAGTTGGATCGGTTTTGCGACGCCTTAATCGGCATTCATGGCGAGATCCTCGCAATCGAGTCCGGCCAGGTTGGCCCAAAGAATAATCTCCTGAAAAATGCCCCCCACACTGCCGATATGCTGGCGGCTGAAAAGTGGGACCATCCCTATTCGCGTGAGCAGGCGTGTTACCCGGCCAAGTGGCTGCATGAATTCAAGTTCTGGCCCAGCGTCGGCCGAATCGACAACGTCTTCGGCGACCGCAACCTTGTCTGTTCCTGTGTTGGCATGGAGGCTTTTTCCTGAGCCGGGCCTGCACTCGAGAGGGAACCCCACGCCGCCGAAACTTTGCCGTTCAGTTCATCGGGCAGCCTGAACAGGGCCGGGCGATTTCCAGCGCTCGTTGAGGAGTCGCAGTGCCGTGTTCACCGCTGTCACCAGGGCGCCCACTCGCGGGCCCAGCGCGTAGTCGGACGGCGCCTCAAGCGTGTAGGACAGTCGCGTTTTGTACGTCAGAAGGTAGAAGGATTCAGGCCAATCGGGACGCTCGCGTGGATCGAGGCTCGGTCGAATGATCCCTCCGCGCGCCGGCCGGCCTTCTATCAGTTCCGACAAGTCAATTGGGCAAACCGCCGAGACGTCCCTCACGATTTCTTCCGCCAGCGAAGGTTGGTTGTCCGGGTTGAGCTCGTACACGTAAAACCCGTGCGCCTCCCAGTCTTCATGCAAACACAAACAAAGATCGAATGCGGGCGCTCGCTCCAGCCATGCAATGTGTGCGGCCGTCTCAATCGCTTTGGGCTTCAAATATTGCCTGTTGAGGTCCAGGCCCGACGCATTCTCTCTTCGGCCAGACCTGAAACCCGCGGGATTCAGGCACGGACATACCCAAAGGCCAAACCCCGGGGGCCATTGATTCTCCTTCAGCAGTTGCCGCACGGCCAACGGGCCTGCCGGTTCATCGCCATGAATGCCTGCTGAAATGTAAACCTGCGGGCTGCGCGTCGGTGCCGCGCCGTTTCCCGTCCTGGTTATTGCTCCCGGCCTCACAAACACCGGCAGGCTCAGAGCCTCGTCCACCTCGATGTCCTCCGATCTCCAACCGCACGCCGCCCCCGCCTCCGCGCACCCCCGCAAGACTTCTGGAAGATCGATGCGTTCGCCGAAATACCCATTTTTGTTCAACCCCAGCCGCCGCAGGGTTTCTGCTTTATTGGTCTCTGGGGCTGATGATTGATTTGGAGCGGACACGGGCGACAATCTACACGAAACCGAAGTTTGCGCGAGTATCGCCGTAGCATGCTTGGGAGCCGCCGAGCTCAGGCCGCCAGAAGCGCCCAGAACTCATTGAACCCGCCGATGACCTCGGACCTTACGCCAGTGCCCCGGCTTGCTCCACGGGTTCCTGGTCTGAAAAACCATGTTTGTCCCAGCAAGGATCCAAGCCCAGGTCCTTTAGCATTTGGAGATCCTTCTCGACGGGCTGGTTCAGCGTGGTGAGATAGTTCCCAACCATCAGCGCGCTCGCTCCCGCCATGAACACCAGGCTTTGGAGATCGCGCAGGTTGATAGTTCGTCCCCCGGCGACTTTGATTTCCTGCCGCGGCAGTATAAAGCGGAAGCAGGCGATAGACTTCAGGATCTCCATCGGGGGCAGCGGTTCGCGTTTCTCAAAGGGCGTCCCGGGCACGGGGTTAAGAAAGTTCATCGGGACGACGTGGGCTCCGAGTGCTTTTAACGAGAACGCCAGTTCGCATCGATCTTCACGCGTTTCGCCCATCCCGAGAATCCCACCTGAACAAATCTTTATTCCCGCCCTCTTGAGGTACTCAATGGTTTGGACCCTTTCCTCATAGCTGTGCGAGGTGCAAACCTCGGGAAAAAACCGACGCGAGCTTTCCAAATTGTGGTTGTAACATTCGCACCCGGCGTCTTTCAGGCGATCGGCCACCTTCTGCGATTTGATAATCCCAAGTGACGCGTCCGGGCGGGCTTTGCCGCTTTCCTTCAGCTCCTTAAAATGGCGGCAGAGTTCGTCCAAAACCGGCCCTTCTTCGAGGCCGCGCCACGCCGCAACCAACCCAAGCGCAGTTACTCCGTTGGCTTGCGCCTCATCCGCGGCCGCCCTCAGCGGTTCCTGCTCCACCAGGCCGTACCTGGGCGACTCTGTCTGATACAAAGCCGATTGGGCGCAAAACCGACAGTTTTCCGAACATCCGCCCGCCTTGATGTTCACAATCGAGCAAAGATGAATCTTGTTTCCTTTGAAATGAACCCGAATCCGGTTCGCCCAGGACAGCAAATCAAAAATATCCGCGTTGTCCTCCAGTTGGAAAAGCCAAAGCGCTTCGGACCGGCTGATTTCACCTCCGGCCAGGACGCGTTTGCCGAGTCGTGCAATGCGTGCGGAAGCTGTCTCGTCAATCGGTTTCTCAATCATGGTTGACAGCATACCAACGCAGGAAGGTTCTGCAAGCGGAGGTCTGCGCGACTTGCAACCGGCGAAGGTGTTCAACCGGGTTGAACCCGGCGATCGTACAGGTCGTGGGCCTGATCCAGGCGCATCACGATATCATACTGCTGTTCAACGAACTTCAGAACGAGTTGGACGTCATCGATTTTGTTGTTCACGCAGAACTCGATGGCCGTTGTGGAGCTTAGAAAATCCATTGCTGCCCCCGGGTCTCGGACCCACGAGTCGATGTCTCTGAAGTATTGGCCGGTCTTCTTATGCTGGAGAAGTATTCGCATACATTGCGTCCGTGAACTCGAGTTAGCTGGCTCTGCAACGGCTGATGGCAATGTGACGGGTAAAGGCCCCGGCCCGTCAGGTATGGGCTGAATGTAACGCGAAATCCAAGGCAAGAGCAAACAAAAATCCGCGACCAGGCGTGCGGTTGTGCCTACCGGATGATCAATCCAAGAATATTTCGGCGCGGCACCGGGCCGTACGTCCGGCTATCCAGGGAATTGTTCCGGTTATCGCCCAGAACAAAAACCTGGTCGGCCCGGCATTTGAACAATTGGCCCTTGGCGTCATCGGAGCTGAAGGTGCGTGTTCCTTCGGGCAAGTACGGTTCATCCAGCTTCTGACCATTCACGTAGACTTCGCCGTTGGTCAGGTAAACCGAATCACCCGAACCCGCGATGACCCGTTTGACCGCAAAACCGCCGTCGAGCGGATCGCGCAATACCACGATTTCAGCCCGATGCGGCTCCCGGAAATGGAGCACCCACCGGTTCAGAAGATAAAATTGCGAATCATGGAGTGTGGGAGTCATGCTCATGCCGACGACCCGCACGGAGGTGACGAAGTAGTGGCTGATCAGGTAGTAACTCAGCAACGCGCAGGCAATCAGGATTGCCACCTGGCCGGCTTGCTTCAGCAACGCGGCAGGCTTTGGCAGCGATGCTTTGACCGGGTGGGGAAGGAATGGCTCGCTTTGGGAAAGCGACTCGGGGCTGGACACGGGCATTTCCGGGCTCGTCACGCCTTAATATTCGACGTCTTTATGCCCGCAACAAGAGTGGATATTACTTAAATCGCGCCCGGTAAAGTACGGTAAACCCGGTTATTCCCTCGAATTGGGGCAAGCGCCTCAGGTTTTCCGGTTGGCGGGAGTGACGCGCGAGATCGCTTCTCGCAGATTCTCCAATAGGAAAGGCTTGCTGATCATGAAATCGACGCCGGGAAGAAGCGTTCCCGAGGATTGGAGCATTTCGGCGTAAGCGGTGATCATCACCACAGGCTGTTTGGGGTTGCGCTTCTTTATGGCCAATGCCAGTTCATCCCCTTTCATGGCCGGCATCGCAAAATCGGTTATGACAACGTCGAACTTGGTCTTGTCGAACATGTCCAACGCGGCTTTGCCACTGCTGGCGGTTTCAACAGAGTGCCCGTCGAAGGCCAGCATCATCTTGACCGCATCGCATACGAACGGTTCGTCGTCGACGACGAGGATTCGCCTCTGAGGAAAGGGTGCCGCTTTCATGCCCACTCGATTTGAACACCATACCAAACAGGGCAGGGGTTTACCAGCTTTTGTTGATTCTTTTTGGCGCGACTGTCACGCGGCCGCGCCTCGGCAAGCGCGCGCGAAGCGCCCTCAAGTCTCTTATTGAGCCTAGCTTTCCAATGGCAAAGCGCCCCATGACCTGCCTGAGCAGGCGATCTTCCTCTCGCTTCATTTGCCGCCTCAGGCTGGCGGTTCGGTCCTGGTAACCGAGGAGGTGCAGAATCCCATGAACGGCATAGCGAACGAGTTCACCCTGCCAGGTCGTGCCATATCGTCTGGATTGAATCAGCGCTTCGTCAGCACAAAGGAACAATTCGCCGACTACGGAGTTCGTATCGCCAGGTTCGGAGTAATCGAAGGCCAGGACGTCCGTCGAACCGGCGTGACGCAGAAACGTTTCATTGAGCCGCGTCATCCCCTCGGTATCGATGATGTTGACCCCGAGGTTAAAGGGCCGCCCGGGAACCAATTCACCCATCAATACGCCAAGGATTCTGCGCATTAAGCGGCAATCGATTCTAAAGCGCGCCTGGGAGTTGCGCACTTCCAGCGTCTTACTCACGCTCCGGCCGGGATTTTCCCCGGTGTTCCTCATACGCGGCGATAATCCGCTGCACGAGGGCATGGCGCACCACATCGCGCTTTGTGAATTCGATGACCCCGATTCCTTCGATGTGTTTCAAAACCCTGTGAGCCTCGACCAGGCCCGAGTGTTTGTGCGGGGGGAGGTCGATCTGCGTTTCATCCCCTGTGATCACAGCTTTCGAATTAATGCCCAGGCGCGTCAGGAACATGAACATCTGTTCGGTCGTCGAGTTTTGGGCCTCGTCCAGGATGATGAAAGCGTGGTTGAGCGTCCTTCCGCGCATGTACGCCAGCGGCGCAATCTCGATCACCCCGCGTTCCGTGTGCTTTTGCACTTCGTCGGCGGGCAACATGTCGTGTAAAGCGTCATGCAGGGGACGAAGGTACGGCATGATCTTTTCGTAAAGATCTCCCGGCAGGAACCCGAGCGCTTCTCCGGCTTCGACCGCCGGGCGCGTCAGGATGATGCGCGAAACTCGACCTTCCCTGAGCGCGGCCAGGGCCATGGCCACGGCGAGGTATGTCTTGCCGGTGCCGGCCGGGCCAATGCCGAGGGTGACGTCGTGCCGTCGAATGGCATCCAGGTACTTCTTTTGCCCTACGGTCTTGGCGGTGACGCTCGGCTTTTTTTCCGAGGTCTGGATGCGGTCGCTCATGATGTCTTTGAGCATCGAGACGCCTTCTTGCTTGACGATGTTCAGAGCATGAGAGAACTCGCGATTGCGTACCGGGGTTCCTGCCTGCAAAGAGCTCTCCAGCATCAGGAACAATTGCTTGGCCCGATCCAACGCGTCCGCCTCTCCTTCGAGCTTGATCCAGCCTTCCCGCGAGGTGGCTTTCACCCCGAGTTGCTGTTCAATGGCCTGCAGGTTGCGCGGATCGTTGTTGTAGAGCTGCTGTGCAAGCCGCGCGTTTTCGAAATGAAGAGTCTCGGCCGCCATTCAGTTTTTTAGCAGCTCCTGTTGCAGCGCTCCCCGCAATTGCACTGCCAAATCCTTTAACGCTTGGGGCACGACGGTGGTTGCAGCCAGCACCGGCATGAAGTTGGTGTCCCCTTCCCACCGGGGAACCACGTGAATGTGCAAATGCTCCTGGATTCCGGCCCCGGCGACTTTACCCACGTTGACGCCGATATTGAACCCCTGCGGTTTCATGACCCGAGTCAGGGCGTTCTGACAGCTTCGCGTCAGTTTGAGTAACTCCGCCAACTCCTCGTCATTGAGCCCATTGAGATCCTGCACCTGTTTGTAAGGTACTACCATGAGGTGTCCGCCGGTATAGGGATAAGTATTGAGTAAGGCAAAGCAGGTTCGGCCGCGGCCGATCACATAATTCGCCTCGTCGTCATTGGATTGGGCGATTTGCGAGAACAGGCTATGAGTCTGCACCGGTTTGGGAGCGAGAATGTACTCGATCCGCCAGGGGGCGTGCAGCGATTCCATTCGAAGAGCTTAGTGATCCGCAGTGCGAAAGTCAAAATGGCACAAATTGGTATGAGATTCGTCCACAGATGAGGGCCTGACCGTTTGCCTGCCGCTTAAGGGAGAACCTCGGCCGGGGCGGTGTCCAACTCGCCGCTTTTGCGGGCGTGCCGGCCGTATACCCACTCAAATACCGGTGAAGTCATCAGCGTGGTAACGATGGCCATGAGCACCATGATCGAAAAGAGCGCGGGTTCAATGACACCTTTCTGCAAGCCGATGTTGATAATAATCAGTTCCATCAGGCCCCTGGAATTCATCAAGGTGCCGACTGCCAGGGCGGTGCGATTGTCTTCCCCGTTCAGCCGGGCGGCCGCCCAGCAGGCGGCTCCTTTGCCGAGGCATGCGGCCCCAATCACCGAAGCGGCAATGAGCAACAATTGCGGGCTGTTGACCATGTCCAGCCTCGTGTTCAGGCCTGAGAATGTGAAAAACATGGGCAGCAGGAACACAACAGCGAACGGCTCAAGTTGGCGCTGGAGTTCCTTGGCAAAGAAGCCCCGGGGCATGGCGATGCCCAATATAAAACCTCCGAAAACCGCGTGAATCCCTATGCTGTCGGTAATCCAAACAGCTAGCATGAAAAGCATCAGCGTCAGCGCGAGGAGCGAATTGGTCAGATGACCCGCGCGTTCAATCGCGCGGCTGAACCACATCAGCAGTTTGCGGCCGATCGTGAGCGTGAGCACGGCATACACAACTCCGCCGCCAATCGCCTTGATGGCGACCATGGCCCCCGCGCCAAAACTCGCCAGCACGATTGCCAGTACGCACCAGGCCCCGGCGTCGCCGATAGCCCCTGCCGCAAGCGCCAGCGTTCCCAGGGATGTTCCCGTCAACCCTCGTTCATAAATAATCCTGGCCAACATCGGGAACGCGGTAATGGACATGGCCGCACCCAGAAAGAGCATCGCTTCGAACGGAGTGGCCTTTTCCGAAAAGAGCCCTTTGACCTTGATCAGCGCCAAGGCAAGCCCAGCGCCTAATACAAACGGGGCCACCATGCCCGCAAAAGAAACCGCGGCCGCGCTCCGAGCCCGCTTCTTAAAAGTCACCAGGTCAAATTCCACTCCGACCAGGAACATGTACAGGCCAACTCCGAGTTGAGCCCCCACGTAAAGGATCTTCAACGAATCCTTGGGGAACAATACTCCTTGTGCAGCTGGGAAAAGCAGGCCGAGCAGGGAAGGACCCAGGAGCACGCCCGCGACCATTTCGCCCACGACTTGAGGTTGCCCCAGGCGACGTGAAAAAGCCCCGACCACTCTGCACGTCAGCAGAATTACGAACATCTGGGCAAAAAAAGCGGCCGAAAGTTCTGCGCTTGTCATACTAGAAAAATGCGATGGAGCTAATTCTTGGCTAGCGACAGCGGAGAGTCAGGTTCGAACGAGTGAGACGGCATCGTCAACGGGTTCTTTAATGGGAGACTTCACAATGGCGTCAGGCTGCACAAGAAAAAAGCGCCAGGCGCGACGAAATAAACGAATTTCGAGTCGATCATCCTAACCCGGATTGTTTTGCTTCGTTTTGTGTGCCATATTCACGGCTATCAACGCGCGGTGTTTTCAGGCGCGCAATGTTCAAGGACATGCTAAACGATATAGCGATACTTCTGGCCGAAGACGACGAAAACGACATTTTCCTGATGGGCCGCGCATTCGATCGCGCGGGTATTCCCAATCCGCTGCACGTCGTTCATAACGGCCAGGAAGCTATCGACTACCTCGCCGGAACCGGCGAATTTGCGCACCGCGAGAAACATCCGTTGCCAGGGCTTTTGCTGCTGGATTTGAAAATGCCGTGGATGGACGGCTTCGATGTTTTGAAATGGCTCCGCGACCACAGCGAATTTGACACCATGCCCGTTGTCGTCCTGACTTCCTCTAAACTCCAGGCCGATGTGGACAAATCCCGGCAGTTCGGCGTCTATGATTATCGCGTCAAACCTCACGGCTTTGACGATCTAGTGCGGTTGCTGGATGATGTTCGGCAATGCTGGCTGGATGAAAGATTCAATCGCCACGGGGCGGCGCTGGCCACGGCCAAATCTGGTTCGGCCAGTCCTGAAGCGGGGACGAAATAGGGAGAGGAATCGCCACTCGATGCCAGCGGACGTGGCTTGCCGCTATATTCCCGCGGGCAAGGCGGTTTGCCCTCACCGTCAATCATCTTCTGAATTGACGTCTTGGATTTCAATAATCTAATGTCCAGCTCCGAAGGAAATGAAGAGGCTGGTTCCTCCCTTGGCGGGTGTGCTAATTGCTGTTGCATGCATCTGGGCGTTTGGTCGGCCTGCATACAGTCGCTTTAGGATTTCGCAAAGTCTGAGGCGAGCCTGTGATTTGCTCGGCAAGGGAGACCTGGGTGGCGCCAGCCTGAGCGCGCGGCAAGTCCTCCGGTTGGATCCTTCGAACGCGGTAGCGTGCCGACTTATGGCGGATGTTTGCGAGCGGTCCCGCTCGCCCGCCTTGCTCGATTGGCTGCGGCGATTGTGCGACCATCAACCGGCATCCTCCAACCAGCTAAGGTTAGCTGCCTGCGCGCTGCGCCTTGAACGGCCGCCTTATCGCGTCGCGCGGGAAACACTTCGGGTCCTCGAGCCCGCACTCCAGGATAGGGCCGGATTCCAAATCCTTTCAGCCGAGTTGGATCTCAAATCGAATCGACTGGAGGATGCTCGTTGGCATTTTGCAAAAGCTGCGTCGCTTGACCCGGAGAACCCGCTTCACAAACTCAACATCGCGGTGCTGGACTTGCAATCAACCAATGCCGCAGTTGCCACGGCGGCGCGTCGATCGTTAGAGGAGTTGAGCGCTGGGCCGCGTCTCGGAGCCTTGGCGTTGCGCTGGCTCGTGATGGACGAATTGCGGCGCACCAATCTCGAGGCTGCGGCCGCTATTTCACTGCGATTACTTGCCCGGCCGGGAGCGCAATTGGAGGATCGCTTGCGATATGTGGCTGTTCTACAGCAACAGCACGAACATGCCCGCATGGTCCAGGAACTGCAGAATATCCAAGCCGACGCCGGCACGAACTTAGTAGACCTGTTCACCGTGTGTGAGTGGATGGGCCAGCACGAGCTGGCCAACGAGGGGCTTTCATGGCTTGGCGAACTCAGCCCCGAGTCGCTCCGCGTTCAGCCCATGCCCCTCGCATATGCGGATCTTCTCGTTTCAAAAAAGGACTGGAATGCCTTGGAAGGGTTCCTCGCAAACCAAAAGTGGGGCGAATTGGAGTTCTTGAAAATCGCGATGCTGTCCCGGGCGGCGGCCGGTCGCCAGGAGGTCAATGTTCAAGCGGCCCGATGGAGTGTCTCGATTCGCTTGGCGGGCGATCGGCTCGGTGCCCTTGATTTGCTGCTCAGCCTGGCAGAACAATGGGGTTTCTCTCGTGAAGAGGTGCTCTGGACGATCGCCCGGCGATTTCCAAAAGAGGAGCGCTGGGCCCTCGACGAACTGGAACAGGATTATCTGGCTGGACGAGACACACGCGGGCTGAACCGGGTATCCGCTCAACGACTCCAAAGCAGCCCGTCCGGCGCAGACCTAACTAACGGCAACAACTTCGCGACCACATCCATGTTGCTGGGAATTAATCTTGCTAAAGCCCATTCAGTGGCTCGTGAGCTTTATCACCGGGAACGCGCCGACCCGCTCATCGCCTCAACCTACGCTTATTCCCTTCACCTGCAGGGCCGCACCGCTGAGGCTCTGGAGTTGCTTCGACCCCTCGAAGCTGTGCTCCGTGAAACGCCCTCCGCGGCTTTCTACTATGGGATATTGCTTGCCGCTGCCGGGGATACCAAGGCGGCGGAATTCCTTGCCTTGATCGATTCAAACAAACTGTTGCCTGAGGAGAAGCAACTCCTTTCTGACGCCAGATTGGCTTGCTCACAGTTTAAAGCAGGATCGGGCCCCTCAAAACCCCCCGCCCGCAAAGCGTATCGGCCGTCGTAAGGACGCGGATTCCCGGCCTTTCTCGCTTCCACGTGTTCGCCCTGCCTACCTGGCATCTCCCGAGGCAGGTGTTTGCCGGAGTTCGGCCGGCGTGCAACTGTGCCAATATGCCGCCCGGCTTGTTCAACTATTCTTGGAGATTTATGAATTCTTTCGTCCTTGGGCCCGCGAGCCGTCGCGGTTTTCAAAACACGTCATCGCGTCTGCCTCTAAATTCACGTGCGTTGCGGCTCGGCTTTGGTTCACTTTTCACCGTGATTCTCTGCGCCTCGTTGCAGGCCTCGCCGGTCGCCTTGGACACAAATCTTCAAATCCGGCTCGTCCTTTACACGACCAACAGTTCGGGCGCCCATTCCACCCGAATTGCCAAAGACCCGCGCAATAACCAGCTCTATTACCTCAAAGACAATGGCGATATTTTTCAAGTCAACCTCGCCTCGGGCGACGGTTCGATCAGCACGAAGGTGTACAGCTCAGCCGACCATGGGATCGCAACCAGCGCGCTGGGCATGGCCATTGGACCCGACGGAACGATTTACATCGTCGGCAATACAACCACGAACTCGGGCAACAGCACCTTTGCTACGGTCATGCAAGGGGTGCCCGCCTCGGGAGGCGGCCGGGGTTGGTCCACGCTTGCTCGAACCGAAGCCTATCCTAAAAGCAGGACGGCTTTTGACCATCTCATGAGCGGACTCACCGTCAGTCCGGACGGTAAGTTTCTGTACTTGAACAGCGGTTCCCGGACCGACCACGGTGAGATTGAATCCACCGGCGGTTTGTATCCGGGTTTGCGCGAAACCGGGCTTACGGCGAAAATTCTGCGCCTTCCGTTAAATGTGACCAATTTGGTTCTGACCAACGACCTTGCCGCGTTGCGCGCCGGAGGGTACGTATTTGCCGAGGGCACCCGGAACTCCTTTTCCCTTGGTTTTTCGCCCAGCGGCGAGCTTTTTGGGACTGACAATGGCCCGGACCGCGATATGTCGGACGAACTGAACTGGATCCGGCCGGGGTTGCACTTTGGCTTTCCGTGGCGCATGGGCGGCGCCGATAACCCGCAGCAGTTTCCCAATTACGATCCCAGCACCGATTTGTTGCTGGATCACAGATTTGTGGCCGTCGCCAGCGGCACTTACCAAAACGACCCGACTTTCCCTCCGCCGCCCACGAATTTTTTCGAACCGGTGATCAACCTGGGACCGGACGCTAACAGCTATCGAGATCCGGCTGATGGCTCAATTAGAATCGCGAGCGCTGTCGGCCGCACCCTAAGCACCGTTACCGCGCACCGGTCTCCCCTTGGCCTGGTCTTTGATGTTTCCGATTCCATGGCGCCCCCTTACCGGGAACATGGGTTTATGCTGAGCTGGACGCAGGGTGATCCATCCGACGACAGCATCGCCGGGCCTTTCAAGGACGCCAGCCAGGACATGGTGGACCTGGACCTAACCCCGCTCGGCACTAATTACCAGGCGCGCATCACACGCATTGTCGGCGGGTTCTCAAATCCGATCGATGCGGCAATTATCAGCAATCGGGTTTACGTGATTGAATATGGCGGAGACCAGGGCATTTGGGAGGTCACATTCCCGGCGGCCACGGCGCGTATAAATTTGACCGGCGCCGGTTGGAGTCCGGGCACCGGGTTTGAGTTCTCGTTCAATACGGTTCCCGGGACGAGTTACACTGTCTTGACTTCGAGCAATCTTGTTTCCTGGAGTTCGGCTGGAACGTTTGTCGCAACCAACGGTAGTTTCCATTTCAACGACCAACCGGCCGCCCATGCCCCGGCACGGTTCTACCGAGTCGTCAGCCCGTAAGTTTTCCAGACAGCATTGCCTTACTGTTTGGCGGCCGATCCAAGATCTTTGAGCATTTCCTCGGCGTGGTCCCGCAGCCGCGCATCTACGTAGGGCAGGCACAGGGCTTGCAGTGTGCTCCGAGCCGATCCGGTGTCTTGAGTTGCGAGTTGCACCTGCGCAAGGGTCAGCAGGTAAGCCGGGTTCTCCGGTTCGAGGTCAATCGCCTTTTTTAAATGGCGCGCTGCGTCCGACAAGTCTGTGCCTTGGAGCAGTTCGAAAAAGCCGAGCAGATGATGAGCGGGCCCGAATTCCGGCATCAGGGAAAGCGACTTTTCCAGGTTCTCTTTGACGTCAACCGCCGCATCACCTTCGAGCCGGGTGTAGGTGTCCGGAGCGGGGCCGCTTAAAATCAGGGTTTCGCGGGCGCAAAGGAAGTACGCCAGGAAGCTCTTGGAACCGTGAGCCAGGGCCGCTTTCAGGTTCTCGAGAGCCTCCCGATGGTGGCCGCGCTGCGCTTCGAGAAAGCCCATGCCCTCATATGCAAACGGATTGTTTGGAGCAATCCGGGCGGCCCTTAGAAACAGAGGCTCGGCTTCCTCGATCCGGCCGACGCGCAACAATTCATCGCCGAGGATGAAACAGGCTTCCGGCGGAATGACCCGCCGGGTGGACATAGGCTGGGCGGTCATGAGGTTTGGAGAAACGGACAAAGAAAGAGAATCGAACCGAGACTGCTTCAGATAAGCCGCAAGCTCCTTTTCCATGACAGCGCTTGGGATTCGGAATGCATTGGTGAATGCTTGTTCGGGCGTTTGGCCCTTTTTCAAAAGCCGCGTGAGTTCACCGAAGTGCTGTCGGTGCGCCGGGCTGCCTACCATGAGGTAATGCGTCAGCAACCAGGATTCGGCGTAAAAAATCCCCTGGCGATCCCGCTCATTGTAGTCGGGCGAATCGTGCGCCACGGCGAACAGGGCGGACAATGGAAGCCATGTCTGCTCCTTCAGAATGTGAATATAGATGGGCTGCACGCTTCCAATGCGCACGCTGTGGTCGTCGGTAACTTCGAAAGTGGCGTAAATATCGGCCATGCCTTCATTGAGCCACATGGGCCAGAACTCCTGGTTCCGCCTCAACAGAAGGTGGGCATACTCGTGGAAAATGGTCTCCAGGGCCCCGCCGCCGGTTTCTGCCAGCGAGAGGACGATGAGGTTTTCGTCACTGCCCCGATGAAAAAAGCCCGCTAAATGACTCGGCTGCCCCTGATACAGGGGAACGAAGTTCGTTAGGGAATCGCGGTCGGGCAGGGCAATGACCTGAATCGGGGGCGAAGCCACCGCCTGCGTTCCGGCGAGAGCTTCATACGCGATCCGGAATTGCTCGAGCCTGGCCGCCAGTCTTGCGACCTCTTGGGTAACCCCGCAGCTGTACGTGTGAAAATGAGGCGTCCTTGCCTCGAACCAAGGTCTTTGCAGGAGGACCGACGTATCTTCGCCCCAGGCAGGCGCGTTTGCGAATAACGCGATGAGCAAAAGCGTTGCCCACGGTAATGAAATGGCCGGTCGAGCTGCCGTCATCACATGTTCAGTGCGCGCCCGTCCACGGCCAAAGCCGCTTCGCGAATGGCTTCCCCGAGAGTCGGGTGCACATGGCAGGTTCTAGCCAGGTCTTCACTGCTGGCCCCAAAGGCGATTGCCGTCGCGGCTTCATTGATGAGATCACCGGCGTGCGGCCCAAGAATATGCACGCCCAGCACGCGATCCGTCCGGGCGTCGGCGAGAATTTTTACAAAGCCCTCGACCTGGTTCAGCGTGCGCGCTCGCGCGTTGGCCCGGAACGGGAAAACGCCTTTGCGATACTGGGTTCCCGCCTCTTTCAGTTGCTCCTCCGTCTTGCCGACGGAACCGATTTCGGGTTCGGTGTAAACCACGCCCGCGATGGCGTCATAATTCACGTGGCATTTTCCGGTCACCAGGAATTCCGCAAAAGCTACGCCCTCTTCTTCCGCCTTGTGCGCCAGCATCGGGCCTGCAATCACGTCACCTATGGCGTACACTCCTTCGGCAGTTGTGCCAAAGTGGTCATTGACCGGAATGAAGCCCTTTTTGTGCAACTCAACGCCCACGCTTTCAAGGCCGAGATGGTCGGTGTTGGGGACGCGCCCCACCGCCACCAGCACACGGTCCGCGGAGACCGGTTCCTGTCCTTCCATTTCCACCACGCATTTGTCTCCCGCCACTCGCGCCGCTGTCACTTTGCATCCAAACCGGAAGGCCAGGCCTTGTTTCTCAAAGACCTTTTTAGCTTCAGCGGCAATTTCTGCATCCATGCCAAATAGGATCCTGTCCAGGTATTCCAGGACGGTGACTTGCGAACCCAGGCGTCGCCAGACCGAGCCGAGTTCGAGTCCGATATAGCCTGCGCCGATGACGACCAGGTGGCCGGGAACTTCAGCGTACCCGAGAGCCTCGGTGCTGGTGCCGATCCGATTCCCGTCCAGTTGGACCCCCGGCAGCAATGCCGGTTTGCTCCCCGTGGCAATCAAGATGTGCTTGCTCTTGAGTTCCAACAGTTCCCCTTCAGCTTCCACCAGAACGCGACCAAGTCCATCCAGACGCCCGTGCCCGCGGTATCGCGTGATCCGGTTCTTCTTAAACAGCGCTTCGATGCCTCGGGTCAGGGTCGTTACGATTTGTTCCTTGCGCTTTTGCATCGTCGCCAGGTCCAGCTTCACTTCGCCAGTTTGGACCCCATGAACGGCGAGCTTTTCCCTGCTTTCAAAAAACCGTTGGCTGGATTCGAGCAACGCTTTGCTGGGAATGCACCCGATGCGAAGGCACGTGCCGCCCAGGGCGGGAACCTCCTCCACGCAGGCGACATTGAGGCCTAGTTGCGCGGCGCGGATGGCGGCAATGTATCCTCCCGGGCCTGCACCGATAACCACCAGGTCATGCTCTCGTGTCGTTGTCATATCTCATCCCCGCCTTCCCTTTTACGCTCCGCGGGCAGCGGAGGCATTCGCAATATTCGCCACGCCGAATTAAAAGAAAAGGACCGAATCTCGGGAAAATCCGGCAGAAACAATGGACGAAGCAAGGTGGAACCGACCGGTCCCTCCTTGACATGAAGCCGGGAGGGGGCGCTCAAGAAATTTACGTCAAATTACCTGCGTAACAACCGTGCGAATGTTCTGTGGGCATAAGAAAGCCACAGGACAGTCAACAAGCCGATAATGAGCACCTGTCCAATGACAGGAAAACTGTAAATGAGGAAGGCACTCAAGCCGCAAGCAATGGTTGCTTTAATCAAATCCAACACGTTCATACGCTGCGCTACGGATCGCGTTTTGCGCCCGCGAGCCTGATGACGGCCAGCCACGCACCCGGTGCCGGCCATCCCAAACTCCCGACGGCGTCACTTCGCCCTTTATTTTCTCTACGCTTAGTTTTTGCTTATGCAAGTCAAAACAAATTGACCACCTTTCTTCAACGTTTCGCTAGAAAGGACTGGACTTAACCCAGCCGAAACCGTGATATGATTGGCGTTCGTGCGTTTGTTCCGTGCAGTTTGGGATCGATTGGGAGGTAAAGCAGCTCGCAGCGAGTATGGCGCGCTTATTGTCTGCCCTTTTCCCGCCAAAACACCTTTCCGCTCCGGGTCCGGCGCGCGTTGACCCCATTCTTGAATCTGAAACATCCCCCTGAGTGAAAATATGCTAAAACAAGTATTCCTGGGAATAGCTGTTGCGATCCCTGCCGTGCTGGCGGGGTCTGACGCCCAAGCCCAATCTTATTCCAACGCCGTGATGGCCTTGAGTCCGGCGGCTTATTGGCCGCTTACCGAATTGGCGGCACCCACATTGCCTCTGAACCTGACCGCGGCCAACAGCGGCAGCCTTGGCGCCTCGGCCAACGGGTACTACGGCGCGTGGTACCAACCTTCGGGCACAACGTGGTACCTCACCAATAATATCGTCCAAACCAACAGCATTGTTGCCGACGGCAAGACCATGGTCTGCCAGCGGCAGCCAGGCCAGTACGTCGTTGTCCCGCGCAACACCAACGGGGTCCCCAACCCGGCATTAACGATCGTCCCGCCGTTCTCGGTGGAAGCGTGGACACAAATCGGCACGGTTGGAAACGCCAACGGCCTCATTGTCAGTGAAGGCGGATTGGTCAACCTGAATGTCGGGGGCCCAGACGCCAATAATCCTTTCTATGGAGGCACACAAACCGGTTGGGCTGGTTTCGCCTTGGGACAATACCAGGATTACATCTACTTCGCGTGCATGTGCACCAACGCAGTTGGCAACAAGTCCAGCGAACTGGATACCAGCGGTTACAACCAGCACAAAGGTTTTACCGTCGGCAGTTGGGTTCACGTCGTCGCCACGTTTGATGGCACCACCGAAACCATTTACACCAACGGCGTTCTGTCTGTTTCCAAGAAAGTAACCCCGAATCCCGCCGGGTTGACGTATGTGCCGGACCCAACCTCTCCAATCATGATCGGCAACGGCGCCGACGTCTCGGCTTCTTACGCCGAAGCGTTCCAAGGTGGCCTGACCGAAGTCGCGATCTACAACACCGCTCTGTCGTCCGACAGCGTCCTGGCCCATTTCGAAACCGCTTACGGCACAAACGCAACTTACGGCGCGACCTACACAAACGCCGTTCTGGCGGACAACCCGGTTCTTTACTATCGGTTGAACGATTCCCAAAGCGTCACCAACGCGGGCTACCCCTCCGCTTCGTTCCCTGTAGCGAACAGCTACGGTGCGATCGGCTCCGCTGGTAATGGCGTGTATCAACCCGGCACGACACCCGGTGTTTCCGGGCCACCTTTCCCAGGGTTCGGGTCGGGCAGTAAAGGCGTGGCCATCAACGGCTGGCTGGGCGGAGTGGACGTCGGCGGGGGCCATTTGCCTTCCGAGCTTAACCCGACGGGTGCCTCGCCCCTCACCTTGGTGAGTTGGGTCCGTGGTAGCCCCGCAGATTCTCCTGGGCGCTTTCAGGAAATCGTCGGTCACGGCGACAGCTCGTACCGGCTCGCACTTGGTCAAAACGGCGCGGATGTCCACTTCAATCCGGGTCCGGGACCAGAGCTCCAATTCACCAATCTCCAACAAATGATAGCGGGTGGTTTTACCGTCAATGATGGCAAATGGCACATGGTTGCCGGTGTTTCTGACGGCACAACCGAGACACTGTACATTGATGGAATTGCGGCGCTAAGCGCAACCGTGCCAAGTGGCATTCAAATTGCCGGCTCGACCAACGACCTCATTCTTGGCGGCGATTCGCAATACACCGTGGCCAGCGCGACCGCACCGAACACTATACGGTACCTGGACGGCCAACTCGCGCACGTCGCTTTCTGGACCAACGCATTGTCCGCAGCTCAAATCGGCCAGCTTTACGCCGCCGCGGGCATTGCCCCGACGATCTCCTTGCAGCCGTCCGGCGGTTCCTTTGATGCCGGCACAAATATCAGCCTTTCGGTTGGTGCTCGCGGCAGCTCACCGTTTTATTACCAATGGTACCATAACAATGCCCAGGTCACCGGCGGCACCTCCAACACTCTTTCCTTCTCGCCACTCAAGGTTTCGGATTCCGGCAATTACTACGTTGTTGTGACCAATGCTTACGGTTCGGTCACAAGTCTCGTCACGCAGGTCACTGTTGTTGGCACGCCGGTTGTTGAACAGCAGACACCTTCGGCAATCAGCGTCTTTGCAGGCGCCAGTCCGACGTTGCGCGTGAATGCGACAGGTCCCGAGCCCTTGTCATACCAATGGACCCTCAACGGGGCCGCCATCCCTGGGGCAACCACTTCGGAATACACCGTAAACAACGCTCAAGCCGGCGGCACTTACGGCCTGACCATCAGCAATGCCTTTGGCTCAAGTTCCATTGCTCCCGTCGCTCTGAGCGTGGTCGCCGCGCCGACCGCGCCTTATCCGGTGGCGGTTCTCGCCGATAAGCCGATGGCTTACTACCGGTTGGACGAGACTGCCGGAACGACGGCTTACGATCATGTTGGCGGCCTCAATGGCACCTACACCAACGTGACGCTAGGTCTGCCCGGTTACACGGCAAACTTCACGCCCCAAACCGATCCGACAGAACTGGCCGCCGGGTTTGGAACCGCTGCCACCGTCAACAGCTACGTCGATTGGGTGCCGCCCTTCCTGAACTTCTCAACGCCCGCGTCAGCCAATGCCGAGTTTTCCATCGAAGCCTGGATCAACGGCGGGTTTGGTCAAAACACCGATGCCGGCATCGTGACCCTTGGCTATGGCAATGGCGGCGAGCAATTTAATCTGGATTGCGGCTCGGCCCCGGCGCACAAATTCCGCTTCTTCGTTCGAGACGCTGCGGGAGGGGTGCACGCCGCGGCCTCCGGCGTGGGGCCTTCGGATAACAACTGGCACCATGTGGTCGCTGTTTGCGATGAAGCGGGCGGCAACGTGCTGCTCTATGCTGATGGCCAGCTTGTCGGTTCAGGCTCGATTAGCGCCGGCAGCGGGATCTTGAGTTCAACCTCGTCGCTCAGCATTGGTTCCAGGCAATCCGCCCAGGGAAGTGCTTTCGACAACCAGTTCGTTGGAAGCATCGATGATGTTTCCATCTACAATGTCGCACTGAGCTCGAACCAGGTTGTGGCGCACTACACCGCGGCCGGAGTTGCTCCGCGGATCCTTCAGCAGGCCCCTCAGTCCATTACGGTCAATGAAGGCGCCAACGCGACATTCTCACCAGTGGTTCTTGGCACTACTCCTTTGTCGTATCAATGGTTGCTGAACGGCCAGCCAATAGCCGGCCAGACCAGCGCAAGCCTTGTACTGTCCAACGTCACCACCGCGATCAATGGCAATTCGTACAACCTGAGCGTATCGAACTTGTACGGCTCGGTGCAGAGCGATGCGACCACGCTGATTGTCAATGGAGGACCGCCTTCACTGGTAACCGACCTCACCCCGACCAATCAAACTGTGTACGCGGGCACGATGATCAACTACTCGGTCGAAGTCAGCGGCAGCGCGCCGTTTCATTATCAGTGGCTCCTGAACGGCTCGCCGATTTCCAACGCGACGAACGCGTCCTATTCGTTTGCCGCCCTCGTCGGCACCAATCAATATTCCGTCACAGTGTCCAACAACTTCGGCCAGGTTAGTCCACCCCCCAGTGTTGCGCTGCTGATCGGCGTTCCCGTCCCAAGCCTCAATCCGGGCGATTTCGCTTACAAAACGAAAATCAGCTTCCCGGGGTATACGCGGAGCGAACCGCTGGTTGATTTCCCGGCCCTGGTGCGGTTGGGCACAAACGTCCCGGGTTTCTCATATCAGCAGTTTGCCTCGCCTGTTGGCGGCGATCTGCGCTTTACCGACGCCGGCGGCACTCGGGAACTGCCGTATGAAATCGACGAATGGAACGATGCCAACGGCACTTCGAGCGTTTGGGTACAAATCCCAAGCCTGGCTTCGACCAACGACTACATCTGGGCGTATTGGGGAAATGCGGCCGCGGTGACACCCCTCGATTGGACGACCAACGGGGCGGTGTGGGCGCCGAGTTTCGGTGATCCCGCTCCGTTCAAGGTCGTTTATCACCTTAAAGAGGGCGCATTTCCATTCCTGGACAGCACGCTGCAGCACATTGCCACCAACGGTGTCGCTCCGGGGACTGCACCGGGCGTGGTTGGACTGGCCGGATCCTTCAACGGCAGCGCATGGTTGGACGCCGGCACCAACGACCTTGGTGATGCATTCACCTTGTCGGCCTGGGTCAACATCGCGACCGACGCCAACAGTATCCAGACCTTGTGGGCCAACCAGCATGGCGGATATGGCGCGCCCGGCTTTGCGTTGTTCGTAAATACCTACGGCAATAAAGACCAGAAGATTGACCTGGCGTCTGGCAACGGAAACGGGGGCGGCAACGAGTCGACCACCGGCGCCAACAGCGTCAGCTTCGGCCAGTGGCACCTGCTGACTGCCGCCATCAATCGCACCAACGGCACCGTCAACTTCTATGTCGACGCGGCCTCCGTTGGTTCCAGCACCTCCGTAGTGAAAGACTTCCCGACCCTCGGGGATTTGTACTTGGGCGAGTTCCTGGGCAACGCCTTCGGTCTGCATGGCGCGATGGACGAAGCGCGTATTCAGCAAGGCGTGAGTTCGGACAACTGGGTCTGGGCCAACTACATGACCGTTGCTGCAAACAGCTCGTTCGAAAGCTATGCCGGCGTGGCCGGGTCTTCCAACACGGTTACCGTTCACAAAGCGAACGGCCAAATCGTGCTGAGCTGGGACCAGGGCACGCTTCAGTCCGCAACATCAGTGACCGGGCCGTACACCGATGTGACAGGCGCGCAATCCCCTTACACGGTACCTGCGACGGGTCCTGAGCAATTCTACCGCGTGAAAGTGCGGTAAGAAGAAACTCGAACATCCTATGACACGCGCGGCCGGGAAAGTCATCCCGGCCGCGCTCTTTTCTAATGGAAACAATGCGATCGATTAACCTCGGCAAAACAGGGCTGGCCTCGCCCTCCCGTGCCGTTATACTGATCCGGACTTGCGTGAGTGCCGAGTTTGACCGCTGCCAGAGAATCTCCGCCGGATTCCACAGGACTTCTGCTATGCCCGTTTGTTCCGGGGGTGCAAGCCGCAACCTGCGCTCGATCCTGGTTTCAACAGTCATGCTGATTTCTGCCGTGTGTTTTGCGCACGGCGCAGTGCTCTCCGATCCTGCCGTCGATTCATACAATGTTCACGTTGGCACTCAGACCTTCGCCGGGCTTTATCAGTTCACTACCAACACGCTTCTCCTGGAGACCGCACAAGCCCTGCGCGCCATGGGCAGTGATGTTCTCAAAATGTACTTGGGAAACGCTTACCCGCGTCAGTATCACTATGCGCTCGGACCCAATATCACCAACCTTGTGAGCTTGGTGCGCGACGACCCGTCCTGTCGCGCGGTTTTCGACATGCCGTTTCGCAATATCGTCGCCTGGGCTTACCCTTTTGGGAATGGAGACGCCCCCTTCACCGACGGCAATTATAACGCTGCCGAGCAGGCCGACGACTACTCCGAAATGTACGGGCTCGCCCAATACCTTCTGTCGCATTACAACAATTCCGGCAAAACCTTCTATTTAGGCCATTGGGAAGGAGACGGATACCTGAGCGTCAATAACTGGTCCACCAATCCAAGCCCCGCTGTTCTTCAAGGGATGATTGCCTGGGAAAATGTGCGGCAAAAAGCGATCGACGATGCCAAGGCAGCTCTGGGCTTCACGAATGTCAACGTCTTCTACTACGCCGAAGCGAACCGGGTTAGAGATGCGATGCTCAACGGTCCGACCAACAACCAGCGCGTGATAAACATGGTGATTCCTTATGTCACCAACCTGGATTTTATCTCCTATTCGTCTTACGACGCGATGAATTTGGACGCGGCCTCTCTTTATTCGACCTTGGATTACATGCAATCGAAGATGCCCATGAACAAATCAAGCCTGGGCCAGCGATTGTGGATTGGCGAATATGGGTGGGGAGGTCTGTCCACCGACTCCCAAGAGCCCCTTAACCGCGCTTATATCCAACGGCTACTGCAATGGGGACCCCGATTCATCTTGTTTTGGGAGATTTATAATAATGAGACGAATCGGAATTTCTGCCTGATCGATTCCAATGGTGTAAAGACAGCCTCCTGGTACCTGCACCGGCGCTTTATTAACCAGGCCCGGCTATCCGTTGCCAGTTTCAAAGAGACAACGGGGCGTTTGCCAACAGATGCGGATTTCGCGACACTGATGATCCCCGCACTCAACCAGCCGCTTCCCGCGCCGGTTCCCCTTTTCGTCTCGAATGCCGCGGCCGTTCTGTCGGGGAACTCTGCGCTTATGTCGGCCCAGGTGGCCCAGGGCGTTTACGGGGATGACCAGGCTGCGGTCTGGGCTTATTGGGGCAGGGTAGATAGCGGAACAAACAAAGCGACCTGGGAATTCAAACAACAACTCGGCTTCAATACCAATTTCAACCCCGCGACATTTTCCCTGCCGGTCACCGGACTTGTCGCTCAAACCAATTATTATTTTCGGTTTTACGCCACGAACTCTTCTGGAGAAGCCTGGGCCCCGGCTTCCTCGGTGTTTTGGACGCGGACTCTTAATCCCGATGAGTACGGTTCGCGGCTGCAAATTCGCTTTGCTGGATACACCCGCTCGCAATCGCTGGCCGGTTTCCCGGCTCTCGTTGAGCTTGGCACCAACATTGCCGGTTTCAATTATGACAGGTTTGGATCAACCAACGGTCTCGATTTGCGTTTTACCGACTCCAGCGGGTCAAACGTCGTGCCGTATGAGATCGATGAATGGAACCCGGCGGGCACGTCTTTCGTGTGGGTCTGGGTGCCGCAGTTGAACGGGACGAACAATTCCATTTGGGCTTATTGGGGCAATCCGTTGGCCACCAATTTTGTGGACTGGGGAACTAACATCTCTGTTTGGTCGGATGCTCTGGCGGTATGGCACCTGAAAGAATCAAAGTTCCCATACCTGGACAGCGCCGGGCAGCATTCCATTGCCGGCGGCGTTAACCCGGGTTCGGTTGCGGGAGTGATTGGTCGCGCAATTGCGTTCGACGGTTCAACGCAGTACCTGGACACCGGCGCGCTGGACGTGGGCCCGGCTTTTACTCTTTCGGCATGGATCAAAGTGGATCCTGCCTCAACCGGGATACAAACCATTTTTGCGAATAAGAAGGGTGGCTGGAATACCGACGGCTTTGCGCTTTATGTCAACACCTACCAGACCAGCGATCACAAGCTGTTGTTTGAAACCGGTGACGGCACCAACGGAATGATGGCTTCAACAGCAGCGCAAACTTTGACTCCCGGGGTGTGGCACCACGTCGCCGCTGCGGTTGACTTGCCCGCTGCTTCCGCCCGACTGTATGTCGACGGGATTGACCTGACCCAAGCAAGCGCCGTTCAGCCCGGCTTCAATACCGCCTCGGATTTGAACATCGGCCGATTCACCGACGGAAGCTTCCTTTTCAGAGGGGACATGGACGAGGTGCGTATTGAAAAGGGAGCGCTCAGCGCGGATTGGATTTGGACCGAATGGTCAACGGCGGGCCAAAACAGAGCAATCCAAAGCGAAACCTCTGTGGATTCGAGACAAGTTTTGCTCAGCGTTGCGCTCGGCAGTCCTGGTGGCATCCTCGCCTCCTGGGCGGCGGCTGGAGTCGGCCTTTCACTGTATTATACGACCGACCTTCAATCGCCTCAGTGGCTGCTGGTAACCAACGGCGCGTACCTGCAAAACAACCAGTGGGTGGTTTCTCTGGCTCGTCAGTCCAATTCAGTCTTCTTTCGACTGCAAAGCCATTGAAGCGGGTGACCGTTATCTGGGACGAGCCAGCCTGGAGCGCAGAAGAAAAACGAGGGCCTTGACGGTCAGTTCGAGGAACAAGAACGGTTTGGCAATAAAATCATTTCCCCCGCTCATGGTGGAATTGGCCCTGCTTTCGAGGTCCGTCAGGCTGGTCACAAAGATCACCGGGGTGGTTTTGTGCGCCGGCAGCATTCTTAGCTTGGAGCACAGCTCGAATCCATTCATCCCGGGCATGTCGACATCCAGGAAAATCAGGTCGAATTTGCTCTCCAAAAGCAGGTTGTATGCGGACTGAGAGTCTTCCACCGCCATGGCTTTGAGTTTGCCGCGTTCCAGGGCGTAAGTTACGGCCCTGCGGGAAATGGCTTCGTCGTCGACGACCAGAATGCGAGGGATCTGATTTTGCAGCGGCTCGGCTCGATCGGCGCGAGCCGAAAGTGTTCCCACGAAATCGACGGCCGTGGCGACTGTTCGCAACGTCGACGCGTTCAGGTTCTTGGGTTTATCCTGAAGCTCCTTGAGCAAAGCCTCGAGCGCGTCCGACAGTTGGGCCAGGCTGTACATGCCGGTCATCCCCGCGTTGCTCGTGAAAGCGTGGATGCGCTTGTACATCTCCTGGATGGCCTTGAGGCGGGTTTCGTCGTCCGGCGCTTTGATGAGAGACTGGAGCAGGCCACGCAACTGCGCGATAGAGGCCGGAAGGCTTTCAACAAAATCCTTTCTGAGCGCGGCCTGGAAAGCGACATCTTGAGGAGCGCTTCCACCAGCGTTCTCTTCGGCAGCCGCTTGATCTTCCTCCTCGGGCTCAATGGCTCCCGGCGGCCTTGCCTGGAGCGGGTGAGGGACCGGCGTGCCATTTGCCGTAAGCGTGCTGCGCACAACCTCCAGCAGCTGCTTGGGAGAACAGTTGGCTTTGGAGAGGCATTTTGTGGCTCCGGCCTTCCAGGCTTCCTGGACCATGTTGGTCAGGTAAGTGTTGGAGAAAACGATAATCGGCAGCTTTTGGAACTCCGTTTCGGTGCGCACCTTTTTCATCAGGTCGACACCCGTCATTTTCGGCAACATCAGGTCCAAAACGACAGCGTCGGGTCTGAACTGGTGGATGCACTCCAGGCCGGCTGCTCCGTCATGGGCGATCTCGACGTTGAACCCTTCAATGGACAACTTGTTGCGATAAATATTCGCGACGATTTGGTCATCCTCGATGATCAAAACTTTGCTCATGCTTAATTCTTCGCAACAATCTCGGGCTGGTGTTCTTCGAAAAAGACGCGGATTCGCTTAAACTCCTGTCCGGCTCTTTCGAAAATATCGCCTGCATCGGTGAGCTTGCCGTCACGGCCCTGTCGCTCGAGTTCGCGCAACAGCGGAACCAGGTGGCGCATGCCGCACGTGGCGCTTGCTCCGGCGCAACTGTGTGCGAGGCGCCTTACCTCCGCGGCATCGGACGCCGCTACGGCCGCGCGCAACTTGTCGAATTGCTCGGTCGTTTGGGTCAGATAAAGCGTCACCAGTTCGCGCAGGTTATCGGTGCTGCCATCGGTAAACTCAAGCAGCCGTTCCATATCCACTGGGGCATCTTCGCTCGCCGCCGCGGGTCCGGCTCTGTTGGAATTGAGGTCAGCCGGCTCCGGCTGCGGGCTGGCCACGGGCTGCACCAAAGCCGCCTGGGCGCCCCAACGCTCTATGATTTGCCGCACGTCCTCGGGACGGACAGGTTTGGCGATGTAATCATCCATTCCTGCTTCAAGGCATTTCTCGCGATCCCCTTGCATAGCATTGGCCGTCATGGCGACGATGATTAGCGGACTTTTGTAATTGGGGAAGGCATCGGGGCGTTTTTGACGGTCACGAATCGCCGCCGTTGCTTCGAAGCCGTTCATTTCCGGCATCATCACGTCCATGAAAATCAGGTCGTAGGGTTGTCGTTCCAAAGCGGCCAGAGCTTCCAGCCCGTTGCCGGCAAGATCCGGTCGGTAACCCATCTGCTGGAGGAGTCGCGATGCAACTTTCTGGTTGATGGCATTGTCGTCGCAGAGCAACACTCGCAAAGGCAATCGTTGGCCGAGCGTCGGGTCCAGCTTAGAAGGGGCTTGAGCCTTTTTGACCACCGTTTTGGCCCCCGAGACCACTCTTAAAAGCACTTGTTGGAGCTGAGAGGGTTTGATCGGCTTGGTGAGACAGCTTGCGAACGCGAGACTTGCCACTTCTGGCTGCGTGGTCTTGACGCCCATCGAGGTCAACAAAACCAGCGGCAATCCCGAGGCGTGGGGCAACTTGCGAATTTCGCCGGCCAACATCAAACCATCCATGCCGGGCATCTGCATGTCCAGGATCGCCAAATCGAACTTTTCTCCCGCTTTCAGCCAGTCCAAGGCTTGACTGGCTTCCTGCGTATGCCGCGCAATCATTCCCCACTTTCTGCTCTGCAATGTTAGAATTCTGCAGTTGGTGGGGTTGTCATCGACAATGAGCAAACGCAGGTCTGAAAGTTGTCGCGGCGGATCCTGCGCGGTTGCGGGGGTGATGGCCGGCGCGGCTTTCAATTGCACCGTGAATTGGAAGGTCGACCCTTTTTGAGGGATGCTTTCGACCCACATTTTCCCGCCCATCATCTCAACCAGCCGTTTGCTGATCGCCAGCCCGAGCCCTGTTCCACCGTAGAATCTCGTTGTGGACGCGTCCGCCTGGCTGAACGACTTGAACAACCGGGCCAGCCTGTCCACAGGAATCCCTATGCCGGTGTCACGGACGGAGAAATGCAGATTGCAGGGATTGGCGCCTTGCGCCACTCCGCTTTTGGAGGAGATGGCCTTTACCTCGACGACCACTTCGCCCGCGGGTGTGAACTTGATTCCGTTGCTGACCAGGTTGGCAAGGATCTGCCGCAGGCGGACTGAATCCCCAATCACCTGATCCGGGGTTCCATCCTCCATGTGATAGGCCAATTCAAGGCGCTTTTCTGCGGCTTTCGTGGCCAGCAGGTCCAAGGTTTCCTCGATCGCATTGCGCAGGTCGAATGCGTGGTTCTCGAATTCGAGTTTGCCTGATTCGATTTTTGAGAAATCTAAAATGTCGTTGATGATGGTCAGAAGCGAGTCACAGCTCGAATGAATCGTTTCGACGTAGCCGTGCTGCTCATGCGTCAAGGGAGTCTCCAGGAGCAAACCGGCCATCGCGATGATGCCATTCATCGGGGTGCGGATTTCATGGCTCATGTTGGCCAGGAATTCCGCTTTGGCACGGGCAGCCCCTTCGGCGGCAACCCTGGCGCCCAGCAATTCGCGGTTGGTTTGCGACAGTTGGTCCTGCAAATGTTTCGCCCGCAGCGCCGAGCGCACCCTCGCCCGCAGCTCCGCCGACTCAAAGGGCTTGGTCAGATAATCCACAGCGCCCAAATCGAAACCGCGGAGCTTGTCACTGGTGCTGTTCCATGCCGTCAGCACGATCACCGGGATCGCTTCCGTTTCGGGTGATTCCTTGAGTTGCCCCAACAGTTCAAAGCCGTTCATCCCCGGCAATCCCAGGTCCAGCAGGATGAGGTCAAAGGTCTTCTCGCGGAGGCGGTCCATGGCCTCGCTGGCATCGCGCGCTCCGGTCAGCGAGATGTTGTCATCGTGCAACAACCCCGCCAGGACCTCCGGCATCCGCGGGTCGTCTTCGACCAACAGGAGGGTGGAGGAAGGTTGCTTCATAAGATGGTGTTTAAGTTCATAGTGCCGCCTTCAAATCGCCAGCGGATCAGGAACCATAAAGCACATTCAACACCAATTATTTGCCGATAGCCACACTGATCTTCGTCTCCTCCCATGCCGCGCTTTTTCCCTGGCCGCCACGCAACCTCTCCTCCTCTGTTATCCCGCAGAAAGCCCGTTCGGACGAACCGACAATCTCACCGCCGCTTTGCAAGACATTCCGTCCCTTGGGGCTTTGCCGTCCATCAGTGGAATGTCGTAGCCTGGTCGAATCGGCGGAAAGTGCCTCGAAACAGGACAAAAAACGAACGGCTTGGGGACACTCTCAGGGAGTAGAATTCGGCACAAAGTCAGGGAAAAGGGACGAAATTGTGATTACTTCCCCATTGGCAGCCGTTAAACCGGGCCAAAGAAACATTGCGGCTGCGGGCCTAACCGGATAAAAATTTCCTATGGTTCATGCTTTGCTCGACCGCGGCAAGGTCAGCGAGTTCCCCACCTTTCGCGAACGATCCATTGAGGCTTATCGCCTGATGGTTCTGGCGCGTGTGCTCGATGACAAGTTTGCCAGCCTCTATAGGATGGGCAAGGTCCATGGCGGCGTCTTTTTGGGCCGCGGACAGGAAGCTTTGAGCGTCTCGATAGGGATGGCGCTGAAGAAGGGAGATGTCTTTGCCCCGTTAATTCGTGACACGGCCGGCCGATTGGCTTTTGGGGAATCGCTCCTGGATGCTGTGCGGACCTGCCTGGGTTCTCCGCTTGGCCCAATGCGCGGTCGCGACGGAAATGTTCATCGAGGCCGGCCGCGGGAAGGGATGTTCGCCATGATCAGCCACCTGGGTGCGATGATATCCGTGGTCAATGGCGCATTAATGGCCCACCGATTCAAAGGAATCATCGGCTCGGTTGGAGCAACATGCCTTGGTGATGGAGGGACCTCAACCGGGGCGTTCCACGAAGCCCTGAACCAGGCAGCCGTCGAGAAGCTTCCCCTTGTGCTGATTGTGGCGGATAATCAATATGCTTACTCGACGCCCACCAGCAGGCAGTTCGCTTGCAGGTCCCTGGTCGACAAAGCAGCCGGGTATGGAGTGGCCGCCGCATCCGTGGACGGCACGGAGCTGGCCCAGTGCCTGCGCGTTATTGCCGATGCGGTCGAACGAGCACGCAAGGGACGAGGTCCCCAACTTGTTGTTGCCACTCTGCTGAGGCTCTGCGGGCACGGGGAACACGACGACGCCAGCTACGTCGATGCCAGCCTCAAGTGTTCTCCTTTCGGGCGCGATTGTTTGGCCGTGGCGGAGGAATGGTTGCTGAGAGAGCAATGGGCCGACGAGGCATCGTTTGCCAATTGGCGCGAAGAGGCAACTAAAGCCGTCGAGGAAGTTGTGGCGGTGGTTCAACGGGAGGCCGGGCCCGATCCGTACAAGGAAGATTGGTGCGCGCTCGCGTCGAAACATTTGAGCGAGGGGCATGAACCCCTGTAGCCTGAAAACCTGATCCTATGAGCATCACTTACCTGGATGCCATTCGTGAAGCCCAGGCCCGCGCGCTGGCCGAAGATCCGCGTGTCTTCATCTACGGCCAGGACGTCGGCAATTTTGGCGGGGCATTCAAGGCCACAAAGAACCTTGCCCAACAGTTTCCGGGACGGGTGATTGATGCGCCTATAAGCGAGGATGCGATGCTCGGCATGGCCGTTGGCGCGGCCATCGAAGGCATGCGGCCGATCATCGAGATTCAATTCGCCGATTTTTCAACCGTTGCCTTCAATCAAATCGTTAACCAGGCGGCCACCTTGCATTGGCGGACCCGTGTGCCGTGCCCGATCACAATTCGTCTGCCGGCCGGCGGCACTTCGGGCAGCGGCCCTTTCCACAGTCAAAGCGTCGAAGGCATTTACGCGCATTACCCCGGGCTCATCGTGATGACGCCTGCCACGGTTGAAGATGCCTATGGGATGTTGCTCGAGGCGGTCGCGCTGGATGACCCCGTGATCTTCTGTGAGCACAAGTACCTTTACTATCATCTGAAGGCCGATCAGTTGCCGACCCAGGCCGCCCCGGTCGGCAAAGCGCGCATTGCCCGTGCCGGGCGTGACATGACCGTTGTCGCCTACAGCGCGATGGTCCATGAAGCCCTTGCCGCCGCGGATGAAATGGCCCTCGAAGGCGTCGAGATCGAAGTTGTGGACCTGCGTTCCGTGAAGCCGCTCGACACCGACACGGTCATGGCTTCAGTGGCGCGCACCGGCCGGTTGTTATGTGTCGGCGAGGCTTGGCCGTGGGGCGGAGTCACAGCCGAAGTCATCGCGCGTGTCGCCAGCGAAGGCTTCGGTTTGCTGGATGCTCCGCCGCAACGCTTAAACGCCAAAGACACCCCCGTGCCGTACCATCCCAACCTGTGGAAAGCGCATCGGCCCACAGCGCAGCGCATCGCTTCGGCCGCGCGCCATTTGCAACGGCTCTGAACTGTCCGGTTATGCCTTCAATCCCGATTATTATGCCGCAACTTGGCGAGTCCATCGCCGAGGCAACCGTCGTCAATTTGCTGGTTAGAGTTGGTGACCAGGTCCGCACCGACCAGGACCTGATGGAAGTCGAAACCAGCAAAGCAACCATGAACGTCGCCAGTCCATGTCCGGGGCGCGTCGAGAAGCTGTCCGTTAAGCTCAATGAAAGCTATCCGGTCGGGGCCGTGCTCGGCTTCCTCGAAGCAAGCCAGGAAGATGCTGCCCGGCTGGGACTGGATAGCCCGAGCCCGTCCAACAATGGACAGGAGTCGCATGCGGAGCTGGCGCATGCCCCCAAAATCCGGGCCGGTGACCCCGCTCAAGTAGTCGAACCGACCGTCCGTGGATTGCCTGTTCCGGCCAACGCCACCGGCGCCAGCTACATGTCGCCCCGAATGAAAGCGCGCATGATCGAATTGGGGTTGCATGCGGCGGATTTGGCCGGGCTGCCGGGGAGCGGCGCTGCCGGGAGGGTTACCATTCAGGACTTCGAGAAGTTTATTGCCAACCTCGAACGACATCACTTGAGCCAGGCCTCGACGATGCGGGTTGCAGTCGCCGATGCCATGAGGCGAAGCTGGACCAGGCCGCTGGCCACCGTGGCGTTGCCCGTTTGTTTCGATCCGTTGCTGGCTCATCGCAAAACATGCGCGCCCAAGCCCGGCCCGGCGCTTTACGCGCTGCGTTCTCTGGCGATCGCTCTGTCTGAAAACAGCGCGCCCGCTGGACGGCTGATCGGCAACAAAATCGTGCATCCATCCGCTATCGACGTCGGGTTTGCCGTCGAAGTCCCCGACGGTGTCCTGGTGCCGGTCATCCGCAACGCTGAAAAGCAGCCGCTCCACGCGCTGGTGAAGCGCTATGACGAACTCATCGAAATGGCCCATCAGCGCAAGCTCCCGGCCGATGCCACCGGCGGTTCCATCGCTACGGTGACGAATTTCGGCACGTTCGGTCTTACCTGGGCCACACCAATTCCACTGCCGGAACAGACCCTCGTTTTGGGTATCGGGGTGGCCAGACCCGTTCCGTCCTGGGATGAAGCCAAAGGTCAGTTCGTTCCGGTCATGGAAGCCAACATTACTTTGAGCTTCGACCACCGTGTCTTGGACGGCGGCGCCGCCGGCCGCCTCCTGGCCAGGATCGCTCGGTTGCTTGCTCAGCCGGAGGCGCTTTAGCAGGCGCTCGGGTCCGGGCCATTCGATATTCCCAATGCTTTTCGGCGCGCACTGTTCTACCGCTGGCGGGGTTCATACCGCTCTTCAAAGGGCGCGTAAGATTGGCGGCGATATCTGCCAGATCTTCGTCAAAAACAACATGCAATGGTTTGGCAAGCCGCCTTCGGCTACTGACATAGCGCTTTATAACACGGCGCTCGCCGAGACGGGGATTCAAGCCGTATTCGGCCACGCAGGTTATCTCGTCAACCTTGGAGCGCCTTCCTCGAAAAATCGGGACCTGTCGATCCGCTCTCTGGTGCAGGAAATCGAGTTTGCCGCCGCCTTGGACCTGCCTTTTCTGGTGATGCATCCCGGCGCACACTTAGGAGCAGGTGAACAGGCGGGGATTTCTCAAATCGTAGCGGGGTTGAATCAGGCCGTGGCCTCAACACGGAATCTACCGGTGCGGATCGCCCTCGAAAACACCGCAGGGCAGGGCACTTGTCTTGGTAACAAAATCGCTCACCTCGCCGCCATTTTTGATAAAGTGAATCGGCCCGATCGCCTCGGGGTCTGTCTGGATACCGCTCATCTTTTTGCGGCGGGTTATAACATTCGATCGGCAAAAGGCTGGGACGAGGCAATCGATGAGGTCTTAACTCTGATTGGGCTGGATCAAGTGCTTGCTTTTCATTTGAACGATTCCAAAACGGATTTGGGCTCTCGAGTGGATCGCCACGCCCACATCGGGGAAGGGCTCATCGGCCGGTCCGCGTTCCGTCACATTGTCAATGACCCGCGTTTTGGGAAAGTGCCCGGCTGCCTGGAGACACCGAAATCTAAAGACCTGGCCGAAGACGTTGAGAATCTCGCGGTGCTCCGGTCCCTGGTCCGGTCGCAACGCTCTCCACGCAAAAGCGGGGAACACCCGCGCTTGCGCGCAGTTAATCCCAAGCGGATTGTGGTTCATGGAAAAGCTCTCCGCAGCACGGGCGGCAGTGCTGGTGATCGACGTCCAAAAAGGCCTGTTCGCAACTAACCCACCTCCTTTCGAAGCCCAGGCGGTCATTGCGCGGATCAATTCATCCCTTGCAAAAGCGCGCGCCGCTGGAGTACCTGTCATTTTCGTTCAGCACGAGGGTCCCCCCGACGGCGATTGGATGCTGCCCGAAACCGACGATTGGCAGGTGCACCCGGACCTGCATTGCCTTTCGGGGGATGTCTTTGTTCGGAAAAAGACTGCCGACGCGTTTTACGGCACCCCACTCCAGGAAATCCTTCACTCACGCCTTATACAACGTATCGTGGTGATGGGCTATGCCACTGATTTCTGCGTCGATTCAACGGTGCGCAATGCGGCCAGCCGGGATTTCGAGGTCTGCATTGTTTCCGATGCCCACACCACAAATGATGCGCCCGGGTTGAAGGCCTCCGCCATCCGGGATCACTTCAACTGGGCATGGGGCGAAAGTTCTTCCAGCCGCGGAATTCGGGTGGTGCCCTCCTCAAACCTCTCGTTTGTTCCGGCAACAAAATAGCCTGGTGTACAAGAAGAAGGCGGCTCCACTCAGAGCCGCCTGAACCTAACTAACCACCATTACAAGGAACCGTAGCCATAATAATCTAAGGTTAACGTGCAACAATGGGGTCTTAACCCCAACAAATGACGCTGCGGGTTCCCATCCGTGAGCTCGTCCGGGGTTGTCGTTGATAAATCATTGACTGCGCAAGTCGCATGGCCAAAATCCCTTGCACCACAATGGAATTTTCCCGGCGTGATATTTTGCTCAAAGGACTGGCTGGCGCCACGCTTGCCCTGGCCGGCCGCGATCCTATTGCGGAGACTGAAAAACAAGGGCTCCAAACCAAACGGGCCGCCGGAAAACTGAAGGTTGTCGTCACGGGTGGGCACCCTGGCGACCCCGAGTACGGTTGCGGGGGTACGATTGCGCGATATACCGAGTTGGGCCACGAGGCGGTGCTGATTTATCTCAACAAAGGCGAGCCGGAGGGTAGCCCCGACCCAAAAGGCATGCGGTCCGGCGAAGCCTCCAGGGCATGCGACCTCCTGAAAGCGCGTCCTGTTTTTGCGGGACAGATCGACGGCGCAGCCGTGGTGGACCCAATTCACTACCGGGAGTTCCGCGCCTTACTTGAACGAGAAAACCCCGACGTGGTGTTCACGCATTGGCCGATCGACAATCACGCAGACCATCGCGCCATTTCCATGCTCGTTTATGATGCCTGGCTGCGCATGGGCAAGTCCTTCGCCCTATACTACTACGAGGTGTCTAATGGCGAAGACACTCTGCAGTTCGCTCCAACTCACTACGTCGATATCTCGAAAGAAGAACCTCGCAAAAAGGCCGCCTGCTATGCGCATGCAAGCCAGGCCCCGGATAAATTCTACGCGCTTCAACAAGCGGTAACCCGCATGCGCGGAATCGAAAGCGGCTACAGCCAGGCTGAAGCCTTCATCCGGCATATTCAAAGCCCTGACTTTTTCTTGCCGGGCTCGCTGGGCCGATGACATCCGGCTTGGCTCAAGGATGAATTCAACCGCCAATCCGCCCGAGCCGGTGCGTTGCGCGTGGGCGAAAGGGGACCTGTACAGCGCTTACCACGATCACGAATGGGGAGTCCCGATTCATGACGATCGTCTCCTGTTCGAATTCCTCATACTTGAAGGCGCTCAGGCGGGACTGAGCTGGCTAACGATCCTGCGCAAACGGCAGAACTACCGCATCGCCTTCGATAATTTTAACGCTGCCAAAGTCGCGCGCTATGACGCGCGCAAAATGCGAATTCTCCTGGCAGATCCTGGCATCGTACGAAACGAGCTGAAGATCCGCGCCGCCGTGCAAAATGCGCAATCGTTTATCAAGGTGCGCAAAGAATTCGGAAGTTTTGACAAGTACGTGTGGGGCTTTGTTGGCGGGGAGCCCGTGCGCAATCACTGGAAATCACTTAAAGAGATCCCGGCTCGCACACCCGTGTCCGACGCGTTCAGCAAGGACTTGTTAAGGCGGGGGTTTAAATTTGTCGGCTCGACGATCTGCTATGCCTTCATGCAAGCGGTCGGAATGGTGAACGACCATACGGTCGACTGCTTTCGTTACGGCAAATAGCTGGGGTTCCGGCGGGGGCCGACTTCAGCGAGCTCCGGGATCTTTTGGAATTTGTTCCAGGATGAACTGGCGCCGGTACTTGACCTGGTTGCGGAGGGATTGAATGTCGTCGTAAAACCTGCCCAGGGCCTCGCGAGGGCTCTGGCCCCGAAGCCGGGCATGGATTGCAATTTCAGGCTCCAACCTCTTTTCCATCGCGTCGATCAACGGAAACATTTTTTCTTCCGTGAATGAATTAAGGCAGATCTCATTCAACCGATTGAGGAAGGTTTTCCGAAACTGCGGGTTGGCCAGGAGCGGACCGGAGAACCAGCCCGGGGGTCGCCACCAGCTCCCGTTGCCGCCGAAAAATCCCCGGTTGCGCTCTCGTCCGGTATCCATTCCGAAGGTCAACGGCATCTCGTACCAATCATAGTTGCGGGAGGCGCCGTCGTAATCTCCCCAGGTCTTGTCCTCGTCCCACGGATACATTTCCCATTTACCGGTGCCTTTTTCGTCGTGGTAAATGTAGTAGTTGTTGAAAAAACCATCCCAGTTCTGAATGCACATGTTAATGGCGTAATAACCGGTGAATTCGTCCACGTTGAAAGTTTTCTGAATGAAATTCCACTGTTGTTGACCGGAGGTGCGGGTCAGGCCTGCTTCGAGGCTGACGAGGTCGTCCGGTTCGCAGGCTGGCTTGGTCTTTTTGTGGTGCTGATCAACCAGCCCCTGGTACATCCAGTAGACCTTGTAAAGAGAGCCGCTGTCGTTTCTGGCGTTGCGATTGAGGAATGCCTTGTTTGGTTGCTCGATCATCAGGTAATAGCCGTACAGCCGGCCATCCACCCACAACCGCAGATGCTCGGTCAGGCACGCCGGAACTCCCGCCAGGCGATAAAGCTCATAAGCCATGGGTTCGGAAAGCAGCCAACGTGGTGAATTCTCGAAGATGATATTGATGCCGGTCATGCCTTTGAAACTGTGCTCTTTCTTGAAGTGAACTTTCAGGCCGCCCTTTCGGGGCCGCACATAGACGTGATCAAAGGTCAGGACTTCGCCACCTGCGGGTGGAACATACACAAACGCCGCGCCGCCACGGGTAGGCGGCGTTTGGACATCGTAGAATCTGCCGTTCCATACGCGGCTGTTGTTTTCCGGCAGCGACCGCGAAACGTTAATCACGTAGGCAAAGGGGATATGCGCCGTATTGGTGTTGACGATGGTTGAATAGGAATACGTGGGAAGAGGCTCGTTCGGGCCGGGCTGGAATCGCGCCGCTTTCTCGTTTTGCGCTTTGATGCGGAACCGCACGAGCGTTCCCGAGGGTTGGCCGGCGATCCTGGCCTGGTAAAAGCCGTTTCGTTCGTCGCCCGAAATTCTTTCCATTGCGATCTCGGTTTCGGTCGCCCGGTTTCCGCGCGAAGCCGCGTACCAAAGCAAGCTTGCTGATTTGACCCCTGCGCTGTCTGAAATTCGAGCCTTGACCGTCGCTTCCGCTTCCGGGGCCGGAGTTTTGAAGGTGACTTCGGAGATCAACGGCGCCGGCGCCGGGGAGAAACTGTCATTGCGGCGGCCGGGGCTGCCGGCGGGTTTTTCAAAAGGCGGCATGGCGGAGCCGGCCCAATTCGCAGGATCATCCGAAGGTCCGTCGGGACAGATCCGCTCCAGCGATGTAGAATGCCCGTCGGGCCCGGTTGGCCACGGTTCGGTGTCGGAATATTTCACGGCATCCACACGAACCCCGGCGGCGTTGCTGAGTTCTATTTTTTCTCCCCTATGACTTAGCCTTCCTGAGAAATCGCCGATAGCGCGAATCTGGCGCCCGTAGTTGCCGGCGAACAACTTTGCATCGCGGCAAACAACGAGGTACTCGCCCGGCTCAATCCGGGTTTGTTTAGGGAAAGTGAATTTGATTCCTTTGCTGAAGGACCAATCTGACAGGTCGACCGATGAACTTCCGCGGTTAAACAACTCGACATATTGCAAATCCTCCATCTCGAGCGGGGGGTGATACATGATCTCATTGATCACAATATCTTTCTCCCCGGCCGAGATGCTCATCGGCCATGCCAACGCTCCCATCAAACAGGCCGCAACAGCTGACGTCCGCGCCGCGAACTGGGTCAAGTTGAGCATGACGGCATCTTGATTCCAAGCCATGGCAAAGGCAACCGGGAAAGAGACAAGACCGATCCGCCTTCGCGTGAGACCTTAAATAGCGGGGTCGGGCTCAGCGGGTTTGCTTTGAACCGGCAACTCAACCGTGAAACTGGCGCCTTTTCCATGCCCATCACTGTGTGCGATGAGCGATCCTCCCATTTCCTTGGCGGCCAAAGCGCCGCTATGCAGGCCGAACCCATGTCCATCTTTCCGCGTCGTAAAACCGTGGTTAAAGATGCGGGTCAGATTCTCTTTGGGAATCCCCACGCCATTATCAATGACGGAGATCTTCAAGCGATCCTCGCTCCGGGCCACTTTCACCGTCAGGAGCTTTTCTGGATACAGGGACTCATCGCAAGCCTTCTTTGCGTTGCAAATGAGGTTGACCAGGATCTGCAGGAGTTTGTGCTTATCGACGGTGATCTCAGGCAGGTTTGGCTCGTACTCGCGAATCACTTTCACTTCGTGCCGAACCAGGGCGCCGCCGTTCAGCCTCAGGGCGTCCTCAACCAGTTCGGTGGGTTTGATCGGCTCGGCTGACCCAAAGACCTTTGCGTAGTTTTGCTGCATGCCGACAATGCCCTTGATGTGCTCCACATTTTTGGCGAGCGAGTCGAGTTCGGCCAGAATGGCCTTTTGTTCGCTATCCAGGTGCTGGGCCAACCTGCTCAGATACTGCGGCAGTTGCTTTCCCTTCGGATCATTTTCAAGGTAAATCGAAAGGTTCCCCGAATGTTCCTTAATCAGCTCGGCCACACGGGACAGGTTGGTGACCTTGGAGTTGCGGATTTTTTCACTCACAAGCCCGGCGGACACATTGACGCTGTTCAAGACATTGCCGACGTTGTGCAAGACGCTGGTCGCCACCTCGGCCATACCCGCCTGGCGCGAAGCCGTAATCAATTCCTGGTGACTGCGTTCGACCTCGCTTTCCATCCGCTTGCGTTCGGCAATCTCGGCTTCCAACCTGGCTTCCGTGCGCCGATGATGGTCGATTTCCTCGTGAAGTTCGCTCGTTCGTTGGCGTACTTGCCGGCGCAGTGAGCGGACCCAACCCAGGGCCAGCAGCAAAACTCCCCCAACGGCGGCCAATGCCCAAAGTGTTCGCCGGACCGTCCACCAGGTTGGGAGCGACAAAACTGCCACGTCGGTCGGCGAGCGCAGCAATAAACGAAATGCCTGGCCTGCGGAAGCTGAGCTTCGCTGACCTTCGTAGACCCCAGTGAGCCTCACGAGCGCGCCCGGTTCAATGTCATCCAGTCGATCGTCGCCCGATTGCTTTTCCAGGACCGCATCGATTGGCCGCTGTCCGAACCGAACCGTCAGCACCTCTTCGGCTCCATGCGAGAAATGTCCCAGGACCTGACCCTGAACCCGGACCAGGGTTGATTGAAGAGTCTCTTCAACAACAGTGTCCGGTTTGAGCTCGGCCGGTTCCAGGGCGGCTCCTCCGCGCATATGATGAAACACGGCTTCCTGCAGCGTGGCTGCCCTGTCGACAATCACTGGAAAGCCCACTACATCGGCCATGCTGCCAGGAGTGGGCGCGGTTGCGCCGGCTGCGGGCTGGATTTCCAGGCCCCCACTCGCGTCCTGGAGATAAAACGAACCATCCGCTCGGCTCAAGGTGACTACTCCCATGAGCCGCGCCCGGTGCTGTTCGCCGGCATCGGCATGGAACTGAAACAGATCGCTGACCGGACGCACGGAAAGTTTGAACGGATCCGGTATGGGCGGCGCTTTGATTGTGAGTTGATCCCAGTCCGGTACTTCCAGTTCAACCGACTGGAGCCTCCGATGATCATCGAAGATAGTGCGGCAGACTCCGCGAACTTCCACTCCGGCATCGATGAAGTTTGTGGCCAGGCTCGACGGCAAGGGAGCGTGCAGAACGACTTTCATGAGCCCGTCGCCCGCAAAGAGAGCCAAGGTTGATGAATTGGTTTCGAGCCACTGGTTCCGCACCACACCCTGCAAGAGCACCCACTGGCTGTCGAAATCGCCGTTCATCAACTTGGAAAAACTTACATTCTCCGGCGCCGGAAACTTCGCCTCGCCCAGTACCTCCACCGATTGGCTTATAAGCACAGGCGCATAATCCCCTGGCCCGCTGAAACCCTGAACTCGGATTCGTTTCCCGGGGTGAAGTTCCAGGTTACTGTCGATTTTGGTCAGATCAAAATAGATCCCGGAGGTGCCATCCTGAATGAACTGAAGGTAAGAGGTCCGGTCGCAGTAGGTGACAACACCCTCGATAGCCACCGGGTACCCGCGGGATGCTTCCTGCGCGGAAAGTTTTCGCACCTGGGAGATCTTCACCAGGGTGGCAAGGTTCGTATTCGGAGCCGTGGGAGGACTGATTACCGCCGGGGGTTCTTCATTGGAAGAGTCTGGTGGCACAATTTTGACCATGATGTTGGTCATGACGAGCTCGGGAAATCTCTTCAAGGGATAAGCGAACAACTCCACAAGGCTGCCCGGGTTGTAATAGCTCAAACCCCGGTACGGGACTCGCATGCTGCCGGACAAGTCCTTAACCACAAGAAACTCTCCCAATG
>DATGLT010000341.1:0-43812 GCA_035294005.1 Verrucomicrobiia bacterium | reverse complement strand
GGCCTCGAGCTCCACAGTTTTTTCGACGTGGGCGCCTCCATCGGCCGGTGGTCCAGCCGCGTCAGCCAGGATTTTCCGGATGCCACTTATAACCTGTTCGAGCCCCTCATCGATCACGCGCCGGAGTATCGCCTGAAAATGCAGACGACGCTGGCGCGGCACCCTGGCTTTCGATTGCACAAAGTGGCGCTGGGCGCTGAGTGCAAAAAGGCCGAGATGTTCCTCTATCCGCAAAACCTGGTGGGCAGCACAGCACTGCCGCTCGGAACGACGCCGCCGGATTCCAGAAAAGTCGAGGTCGACATGCTGACAATCGATTACGTCGTCCAGGAGTTTCAGATTCCGGTACCGCAGGTCATTAAGATGGACACGCAGGGCTGCGAGTTGAGCATTCTTCAAGGGGCGGCCCAAACGCTGCCCCAGGTTGACGTGCTGCTTTTGGAGTGTTGGCTGACGAGGGCGTATGGGCCGACCACACCGCTGTTGCTGGAGGTGGCCGATTGGCTTCGCCGGTTTGATTTTCATATTTGGGACCTCGGAAATGCCTGGCGCGACGCCTCCGGGATCCTGGTAGCGCAGGACTGTTTGTTTTTGAATGCGCGCTCGAAGGTGTCGCAACTGTCCGCAGAGATTGCTCCTCAACCGACGCCGGTTGCGCAACCGCGGCCGCGTTCGCAGGAGATCCTGCTGGAGCGGATGAAAAGCCTTTTGCCGTGGCGCGATTAAGCCTGGCAGCACTCACCAAAACCTGGGCGGGCACAAAAGATACCAAATTATGGGCCTGAAACGAATGTGGAGGAAATGGACGCGGCCGGCCAGGGGCCAAGTGACGCGCAATGTTCGCGTTTTGCCAGCCAAGGCGCTGCGCGACGCCGACGTGATCGTCACCACCAATGAGGTTTCGGAACGGCACGGGACCGGGGTAATACTGCGGCGCATCTTCGGCCGTTCACCCAATGTGCTGTCCATTCGCTCGACAAACCTGCACCCCGATCATGCCCTGGGAGAGCACCAGGCGACCTTCGGCCACGATGGACTCAGCCGCTCAGAGAGTTTTGCCCATGTCCTGAACGTTCTCAATGGCACAACCGTCCGGCGAGTGCTCTGTGTGCCTTACCTTGCGGATGAACTGATCACGGCCATTGTGCTTAAGGAACTTTTCAATGCCCCGCTATGTGTGTTCGTCATGGACGACAACAACATTCATGCGCGCGGCATCCCTGACGAACTCATGCGCGAAGCCCTCGGCAAAGCTTCGTTGCGGCTGGCCATTTCGCCGGAACTGCGCGATGCCTACGAACAGAAATTCGGCCTCAAATTCTGGGTCGTTCCTCCTGTCGTCGACCCGCAAGCGCTCCGCACAACGCCCTTAGTCCCGCGCCCAGCCGCCGGCGGGTCCAGTCCCGGCGTGTTGGTTGGGAGCTTGTGGAGCCGGCCCTGGCTGGATTTATTCCGCAAAACAGTGAAAGGCGCCGGTCTGGAAGTGCATTGGTATGGCAATGCAAAGGCCACATGGCTCAACGTCAGCCCCGAGGAGTTGCGCCAGGACGGGATCATCGACTGTGGGTTTGTTCCCGAACCGCAACTGGCTGAAAAGCTGCAGGACTACTCGTATGCGTTGGTGCCGAGCGGCACGCTGGATGAAACCGATGATCGTCCTGAAATCGCCCGCCTCAGCCTGCCTACGCGAATGCCTTTCCTGCTGGCAGCAGCCAACCTGCCCACCCTCGTGCTTGGCAATCCGCAAACAGCTGCCGCGCGTTTCCTCAAGCGGTTCCCTTTTGGCAATGTCGTACCGTACGATTCGGTCCGGCTGCGGACCGCAGCGGAGGACATCTGTTCTCCCGAACAACAGCGCGTCTTCCGCGCCTTTGCGGCGAGGAGCGCGCCTCTTTTCTCCGCCGAGGGGCTGGACAAATGGATCTGGCAATCCCTGGAGCAAGGCGAGCCGGCAGACGAACGTTTTGAAACCCCTTTCACCAGGTCCGAGGGCGACATCATCCAATTCATCGATCCGCCCGTGCCAAAGGATTTGCACGGCGACTTCGGCCAGGTGTACCTCACTCTCAAGCGGCTCCGTTGCCACGGTTTCTCGCCCGACTTCGTTATTGACGTCGGAGCCTCCACTGGCGTTTGGTCCGACACGGCAAAGCGGATTTTTCCCCGAGCGCGTTACCTTCTCATCGAGCCTTTGCACGCGCAGTACGTGCGCATCAACAAGTGGTATTTCAAACGCAACCCGGATTTTGAGGCTGTGCCCGCCGCGGTTTCCGACAAACCCGGCGAAGCCCGCCTGAATGTGTCGCCTGATCTCTACGGCAGCTCCTTGCTGCATCCGGAGGTCTCCAGTTCGGGGCAAACCATAACGGTGCCGGTGATGACTCTGGACCAAATTGCGGCCGAAAAGAATTTGGCCGGCCGAGGATTGCTCAAGGTGGACGTTCAATTTACCGAGCACCTGGTTCTGGCGGGCGCGCGCCAGCTGTTGCAACAGGTGGACGCTTTGATCCTCGAATTGTCCCTGTTCCGATACGCCCCCGAGGCCTTGCTGTTCCCTGAAATGTGCGATTTGGTCCGCGGCCTCGGGTTCCATTACTACGAGGATATGGGCGGGTGGCGCTCTCCCGTGGACGGCACGACCCTGCAAAAGGATGTATTGTTCGTGCGCGATTCGTTATTTGTGCAGGGCTCTCGAAAACCTGCCGAACGAAATGGCGTCCACGCAGCTGCGCAAGGATAGATGCAAGATGGGCGAATTCTGTCGAGCCGGGCAAAAAGCTACGGCCTGACCGAATCGGTGCCAGTGATAATCAAGCGTGTCGTGTGCGCAAAGGAGCGCAATTGGCGCCTGGCTTTTTTCTATTTCAGGTACGGTCGCACCGCCTGTTTCCAGATGTCGTAGCCCTTTGCGTTCATGTGCAGCCTGTCATCGCGAAAGATGTCTGGTTTGGGCAGGCCGTCAGGGCCAAGCATCAGCGGAAAGACATCAATGAACATCAGGCTGTGGTCGTCGCAGAACGCCCGGACCAGCGAGTTCAGTTTCTTTACTTTGTCCACCATGGCCCAGCGGCTGGGGTTGGGCGCGCTGGCAATATAGGCGATACGAACTGAAGGAAGGTGGCGCTGGAGGGCATCCACCAGCGCGACAAAATCGCCAAAAACAAGCGCCGGGTCTTTGCCATTGGCGATATCGTTTCCGCCCGAATAAATCACCACTTCCCTCGGGGCGTATGGGATTATGATCCTGTCCGCCAGCTTGACGGCGTCGGCAATTTCGGAACCCCCGAATCCGCGGTTTACGACCGGCAAATCCGGAAAATCGGATTTGAGAGTTGACCACAAACGGATGCTGGAACTGCCTACGAACACGATACAATGTTCAGGAGGCGCGTTCGTTTTGTCCGCGGCTTCGAATGCGGCGATTTCCGAATTCCACTTTGAAGAATCCTGATGCGCAACGGTGTTGGGCGGCAGTTGCGCCAGCGCCCCTGTTGAGTACAGTGAAAGCGCACTGAACAGAGTTGGCAAAATGCAGTGCTTCATTTTGTCTTGGGAAGCTCGACCTGGTTCGGTGTCATAAGATAGGCGATCAAATTGCAGACTTGATCGGTTTTTAACCCTTGCAAGAGTCCTTCGGGCATTAAAGACATCTTCGTTTGGCGCATCCGCGCAATGTCGGCGCGCTCAATCGTGAGCTTTTCAGTCGGGGTCTGAAGGGTGATGGTGCGATCGCTTTTCCCAACAACCAACCCGGTCAGCGAACGGTCATCTTTGAGCTCTACCTCCGTGACGCGATAATCCTCGGGAACAATCGCGCTGGGATCGACGATGTTCTCGAGCAAATAGTCCAGATTACCACGACCGCCGCCGGTCAGGTCCGGGCCAATCGAAGCGCCGACACCGTGAAGGCGGTGGCACACCGCGCATACCTGGGTAAAGACCTCTCGACCCCGAGAAGGGTCGGAATTCTTGAGGCGGTCAGACGTCAACAAGTGCCGGTAGTTATCCATCAGGGCTTTTTTGTCCGAGTCGCTGGTGCCGACCTGGCCCCAGACCTGGGTTAATTTGGCATCCAGAGCCGCGTCATTGAAGTTGCGGATTTGGCGGGCGTGAAAGGCATTGATGGCGCCACGTGGAATAGCGCCCTTGGCGACTGCCTCGAGCAAGGCATTCGCAGAACCGGCCCTGGAGACCAGGGCGCCAACGACCGCGGGCTTATCGGTGTCGGAGAACCGGGTCCAGTCTTGAATGACCTTGACCGGGGCCTCGGAATTGTCGGTGCGCAGCAGTCCGCAGGCAGCGATGCCGGCGGTGGTCGGATCGTCAAGCAGCGCCCACAGGGTAGTCGGCAAGTCCTGGGCGTTGGCATCGATTAGTTGCTGGAGAGCTGCGCGGCGGGTTTCGGGGGAAGCTGATGTCCTGGCCGCTATTTCTCGCAAATGGTTCCAAGCCCACGGATCGCCGAAAGCAAGCCCGACTTCGCCGGCCAGCGACAGCAATTGCAGATTGTCCGATTTCACAACTGAATCGCGCAGCCGATCCCAGGCGGCCGGCCTTGGAATGCCGTGCAATCCGTGAAGGGCCGCGGCGAGTCCGCGCAGGACATCCGCCTGGGCTGGAGCAGACAACACAGCTGCGGTTTCAATCAAGGCGTCCACACCGTTGGTCGGGGTGCCGATATCCTCGCCAATGCGGCGCGCGATGTATTCGCGGACAATCGGAATACGGCTCTGCACCGCCAGGCGAATCGCCGAGGTCGGGAGCGCGGCGGCCAACGGTTCGACTCCGTACCAAAGCATCAAAGGCAGGTTGTGGTCGTTGATATCTTCGCCGTGATGCAGGAGCGCGGCCGCCATGGGTTCACGGTCCGAAGGCGGAACACGTTGTAATGCGGAAGCCAGCTCCAATCGCACCGCCGGAGAGGGATCCTCTACCGCTTGCCGCGTAAAGGCGGGAACCAGGTCCTGCATGGAAGCGCCCGACTCAGCGAGGAACCGCACGGCCCACGATCGAACGTGAAACTCAGGGTCTTTCAATTGGTCCAGGAGCCATTTGCGCGTATCTGCCCCGATCGCATGCGCTGTGAAAAACAGCCTGAGCTTGTAAGCCACATTGGTCTGATTTGCGTATTTCTGAAGAACATCACCTGCAATGAATTGGCTAAGGTCGCCGCGTTCGAAGCGTTCCTGCAGTATCCGTCGCGCGTGGCGCGCATACCATTCGTTCGAATGAAATTGCAACCGGAGCAGTTCGGCATCCGACATCGATCCCAGGCCGCGCCCGGATAACGCGGACGGAGCCGGACCGGGGTCGGGCGGCAGGTTGGGATTTCGGGGTTTGCCGTAGGTGATTTTGTAAATGCGGCCGCTCTCGCGGCTAACGGCATCATGCCCATGACATTCGCCGGTGTCGGACCAATCCAGCACATACACGCCGCCGTCAGGCCCGTAATCGAGGTCAACCCCACGAAACCACGGGTCGGCAAATTTCATGAAGTCGGCGTTGTGCTTGCCTGCCAGGCCGGATCCGTTTTGTTCCAAGCGATCCTCGTTAACGCGGCGCCCGTGAAAATTCAGCGTGAACAAGCCGTCTCGATATTGTTCCGGCCAGTTGTCGGCCTGGTAAATCATCAGGCCGCTATGCGCGTGGCCCCCGCCCAGGGCGTCTGCGCCCGCCCCCGCATTGCGCGAATCGGTCCAGCTGTGGCCCGTGTCCCAATGATAGTGCTCCGCGGCTTGGCCAATCAGTCCGTAGCGATGCGGAGCAAGGTGCTCGCCGAACATCCTTTCGAAATAGGCACCAGGGATGCCCTGCCAAAGATGCCCGATCACCGTGTTGATGAACATGAGGTTGCCGTACTGGTCCCAATCGTGTCCCCAGGGGTTGGTCGTCCCGTGGCAAACCACCTCGAAGACCTTGCGCGTGGGATGGTATCGCCAAATCGCAGCGTTGAGCCGGGTTCGTTCGCTTTCGGGCGCGCCCGGTTTGCCAACGGCCGAGGTCGCCAGGATTCCGTGCCGGCCATAAAGCCATCCATCAGGACCCCACTTCAAACCGTTGGCGATGTTGTGACGCACCGTGTCGGTATCCCAACCATCCAGTAACACCTCGGGAGGACCGTCGGGAACGTCATCACCATTACGGTCGGGGATGAATATCAAGTTAGGCGCGCACAGGGCGTAGACGCCGCCGAAACCGATAGCGATGCTGGTAAGCCGTTGGCCTTGGTCCCAGAAAACCGTTCGTTTATCGAAATGTCCGGTTCCTTTGGTATCCTCAAAAATCAAAATACGGTCCCGGAGATGGAGGTCATAATTGGTTTTTAAATCGGCGTAGGTGTAGCACTCGGCCACCCAGAGCCGGCCACGATCGTCGAAGGCCATGGCGATGGGTTGGCGCACATCCGGTTCCGAGGCAAAAACGCTGACATTGAAGCCGGCGGGCATGGACGCCGTCCGCGCGGCAAGCGCCGGGTCCATCGGCAGACTGTTGGTGGCCTCCGCCTCGGCCGCGCGTGCCAGGCGTGGGCCGCTCGTCAACAACAAGGCCATGAACAAACCCGCAGCCGCAAAGCCGATGCGTCGCAACTTCCTCGACGTTTTTTGAACCCTCTCTTGTGAACCGAACATACTATTAATTCTGCACATGGTATGAATTGGGCGAGCGAAGTGTCAACGGCAGCGTCGGCCGGATCGGCCGGAGTGCACAGGGTAGGCTCATTTAGAATTATTCCAAATATTGACAACTGCCCGGTCCGCGTTATCGTGTGGGCGACGGGTTTTTCATGGCACCCAATCAGCAACAATTTGAGTATTTGAACCAACGGCTCTCTACGGGCGGTTTTCGTTTTACCCCGCAGCGCGAGCATGTGTATTCTGTGTTGCTGCAAAAACGGGACCATCCCACGGCCGAGGAAGTATTCATTCGGGCCAAACGCGAGATGCCCGACATTTCCATGGCCACGGTTTATAACTGCCTGGATGCCCTGGTTCAATGCGGCCTGGCGCGGCAGGTTACCCTGGAACGAGGCGCTGCGCGTTTTTGTCCGAATATGCGGGAGCATTGCCATTTTTATTGTGACAGCTGCGAGAAGGTTTTCGACATCGACCTGGCCGCCGGGGCGGGCTTGCCGCTGCCCAAAGGATTTCAACCGGACCGATTTGACCTGACGATACATGGCCGCTGCCCGGCCTGTTCGACCGGCAAAAAATAAGGCGGTTGCGGGTGCGCGCGGCCGGTTGCCACGAACCCACTTTCATTTTAATCGAATCAGGACAACTCAACGATGAGCACAGCCACAGAAACAATCGAGGGCCTGGTAAAACAGGAATACAAGTACGGCTTTGTCACCGACGTCGAGACGGAGAGCGCTCCCCCGGGACTTAACGAAGACATCGTCAGGCTTATCTCGTCCAAGAAAGACGAGCCGGCTTTTCTGCTGGAATGGCGCTTAAAGGCTTTCCGGCACTGGCAGACGATGAAGGAACCGACGTGGCCGCACGTGCATTATCCGCCCATTGATTACCAGAAATCGGTGTACTATTCGGCGCCGAAGAAAAAAGGGGACGGTCCCAAGAGCCTGGATGAAGTCGATCCCAAGCTGCTGGAAACCTATGCGAAACTGGGCATTCCCCTCAAGGAACGCGAACGCCTGGCCGGCGTGGCCGTGGATGCGGTGTTTGACAGCGTGTCGGTCGGAACCACCTTCAAAGACAAGCTCGCTGAAAAGGGGATCATCTTCTGCTCGTTCACCGAAGCGGTTCATAATTACCCTGAACTGGTGAGGAAATACCTGGGAAGCGTCGTGCCGTACACGGACAATTTCTTTGCGGCCCTCAACTCGGCCGTGTTCAGCGACGGATCGTTCTGTTACATTCCCAAAGGGGTGAGGTGCCCGATGGAGCTCTCAACCTATTTCAGGATCAATGCGGCAAACACAGGCCAGTTCGAGCGCACGCTCATCATTGCGGACGAAGGCGCATCGGTGAGCTACCTGGAAGGATGCACCGCGCCGATGCGGGACGAGCACCAGTTGCACGCGGCGGTTGTCGAGTTGGTCGCGCTGGAGAAGGCCCAAATCAAGTATTCGACCGTGCAGAACTGGTATCCTGGCGACGCGGAAGGACGCGGCGGAATTTACAATTTCGTGACCAAGCGCGGCGTCTGCAAAGGCAGGAGCTCCAAGATTTCGTGGACCCAGGTCGAGACCGGATCCGCGATCACCTGGAAGTATCCCAGCTGCATTCTGCTCGGGGATGATTCAGTCGGTGAATTCTACTCTGTTGCGGTGACGAACAATTACCAGCAGGCTGACACCGGGACCAAGATGGTTCACGTGGGCAAGAACACCCGCAGCACCATTGTGTCCAAGGGCATTTCGGCCGGGCACGGCCAGAACAGCTACCGGGGATTGGTGAAGATACAGAAGAGCGCCGCGAACGCGCGGAACTTTTCGCAATGCGATTCCCTGCTGCTGGGCAACAATTGCGGCGCCCACACTTTTCCGTATATCGAGGCGCGCAACACGACCTCGCGGGTGGAGCATGAGGCCTCGACGTCGAAAATCGGCGAAGACCAGATTTTTTACTGCAACCAGCGAGGGATTTCGACTCAGGACGCCGTGAATATGATCGTGAACGGGTTCTGCAAGGAAGTGTTCCGCGAGTTACCGATGGAATTCGCGGTCGAAGCCCAAAAGCTTTTGGGTGTCAGTTTGGAAGGCAGCGTAGGGTGATGATGAAAAAGATATTGGAAATCAGAGATCTAAATGCGGGAGTTGAGGGCAAACAGATCCTTAAGGGCATCAACCTGGAGATCAACGAGGGCGAAGTTCACGCCATTATGGGGCCCAATGGCAGCGGCAAAAGCACGCTCGCGGCGATTCTGGCGGGGCGGGACGGGTACGACGTGACCTCCGGCCAGGTCCTCTACGACGGCAAGGACCTGTTGGACATGGACCCCGAGGAGCGCGCCCGCGAGGGGTTGTTCCTTGCTTTCCAATACCCCGTCGAGATCCCCGGCGTTAACAGCACCTACTTTCTCAAATCCGCGCTCAATGAAGTCCGCAAACACTCGGGCCTGCCCGAACTGGATGCCATGGAGTTCCTGACTCTCGTGAAAGAGAAAATGAAGGTCCTGGATCTCGATGAGGATCTCCTCAAGCGTTCCGTGAACGAAGGCTTTTCCGGCGGCGAGAAAAAGCGCAACGAGATTTTCCAAATGGCCGTTCTGGAACCGCGCCTGGCTGTCCTGGACGAAACCGACTCAGGCCTGGACATCGATGCGTTGAAAGTCGTTTCCGACGGTGTCAATAAGCTGCGCCGATCCAACAATGCGCAACTGGTGATTACTCATTACCAGAGATTGCTCAACTACATCGTACCTGATTTCGTGCATGTGCTCGTTGACGGTCGTATCGTGCGCACCGGCAGCAAGCAACTCGCCCTGGAGCTCGAAGAAAAGGGCTACGACTGGATTACCACCAAGGAAGCAGCCGCTGCTTGATGTAGTTGAGAATCGAGCTCAGTTAAAGCAGGCAGTCTTGGTTGCGCCGATCCGAAGAATCAGGGCGAGAAACCCGTGTAAACTCCGCGTTATAAGGTCCTACTATCCTTCGGCGCTCGGGCTCTGAGCTCGGCTAATTTTCTAGGATCAGGTTGGGTTTCCAAATCCTCGAAGGTCAACTTGAATCCCTTAAGCAGGCGTGAGCTGACCTGTTCCTTGCCTTGGCCGCGGCTGTGCACCTGGTAGGAACCACCCACAAGAGCGAATACTTCGATTGTGCGACTTTCGGGGTCCACAATCCAATATTCAGGTAGCCGGAACTGTTCGTACAGGGAGCGTTTCGCGACTCGATCTCGTTCCCAGGTTCCTTCTGAAATAATCTCAACCGCCAGGTCGGGCACACCGCGGATGTAGTCCTTGACGATATCTTTTCTCCGATGAGAGATGAAGAACACGTCCGGCTGCACAACGCGACGCGGACTTAGCACCACGTCCAGCGGGCTGACGAATACCTCCCCCAGCTTGCGTCCTGCTACGAACCGGCTTAGCCGTTCGCAAAACCGAAGGACGATCCGCTGGTGATTCGGATGCGGTGAAGGAGACTTAACGATCTCTCCATCCCAAAGCTCGAAGGGTTGAGCCGTTTCGGGCAGTTCGGCAAGCATTTCGTCGTGCGTCCAGAACTTCCGGGCCGTCGTTCGCGCCATCACCATAGTCGCCTACGTTTAATAAGGAGCTTAGCCTTCAAAAAATCAAGGTTTTGAATTCGAGGGCTTCAAGCGGTGCGATGCGACTAGAAATCCGAATGTCGAGAGCCAAGGGTGCGGTCTCCTCAAACTCGCCTTCACCCGAGTACAAAAAGCGAGGCTGGGTTTGCCAGCCTCGCTTGATCTTGAATCTAACTGACTGGATTAAATCAATAATCCATGTCGCCCATGCCGCCGCCGTGACCGCCCGGCATCGGAGCTTTCTTCTCCTTTTCGGGGATCTCAGTGATCAAGCATTCGGTGGTCAGGAGCAGGCCGGCGATCGACGCCGCATTCTGCAGCGCTGTGCGGGTGACTTTCTTCGGGTCCACCACGCCGGCCTTAACGAGGTCTTCATAAACGCCGGTTGAGACGTTGTAACCTTCGTTGCCTTTACGGCGCTTGGTTTCCTGCACAACCACCGAGCCTTCCACGCCGGCGTTTTCGGCCAGGGCGCGGGTCGGGAACTCGATAGCGCGTTTGATGATATCAACGCCGATGCGTTCGTCGTCGTTGTCGGGCTTGACTCCTTCGATCGCGCTGAGCGTGCGCAGGAGTGCCACGCCACCGCCAGGAACGATGCCCTCTTCAACCGCCGCGCGGGTTGCGTGCAGCGCGTCTTCGACGCGGGCTTTCTTTTCCTTCATCTCAGTTTCGGTCGCAGCGCCAACGTTGATGACAGCCACGCCGCCAGCTAGCTTGGCCAGGCGTTCCTGGAGCTTTTCGCGGTCGTAATCGGAGGTGGTCTCTTCAATCTGGCGGCGGATCTGATTGACCCGGCCCTGGATCTCGGAGTTCTTGCCACTGCCTTCAACGATCGTGGTGTTTTCCTTGTCGACAACAACGCTCTTGGCGCGGCCGAGGTCTTCCAAATTGAGGTTCTCGAGCTTGATACCGAGGTCTTCGCTGATGAACTTGCCGCCGGTCAGAATGGCAATGTCTTCGCACATAGCTTTGCGGCGATCGCCGAAGCCGGGCGCTTTAACCGAGCAGACATTGAGCGTGCCACGCAGCTTGTTCACCACGAGGGTGGCGAGGGCTTCCCCTTCGACTTCCTCGGCGATAATCAAGAGAGGCTTGCCGACCTTGGCGACTTTCTCAAGGACCGGCAGCAGGTCTTTGAGGCTGCTGATCTTCTTTTCGTAGATCAGGATGTAGGCGTCTTCGAGGCGCGCTTCCATCGTCTCCGCATTGGTAACGAAATAGGGAGAGAGGTAGCCTTTGTCGAACTGCATGCCTTCGACAACGTCCAGCGTGGTCTCAATCGATTTGGCTTCCTCGACCGTGATGGTCCCGTCTTTGCCGACCTTGTCCATCGCGTCGGCGATGATTTCGCCAATGGTATTGTCCCAGTTCGCCGAGACAGTGGCGACCTGTTTAATCTCTTCTTTGTCTTTAACCTTCTTGGTGATTTTGTCCAGTTGCTCAACCGCGGCGGCCACGGCCTTGTTGATGCCGCGCTGGATTCCGATCGGGTTGGCGCCGGAGGTCACGTACTTGAGGCCCTCGCGGTAGATCGCTTCAGCCAGAACGGTGGCGGTAGTGGTGCCGTCGCCGGCGGCGTCGCTGGTTTTGCTGGCGACTTCGCGGACCATTTGAGCCCCCATGTTTTCATAGGGGTCTTCCAGTTCAATTTCCTTGGCCACGGTCACGCCGTCCTTGGTGACGGTCGGTGAGCCGAATTTCTTGTCGAGAACGACGTTGCGACCTTTGGGTCCGAGCGTCGCCGACACTGCCTTGGCGAGTTTACTAACACCCTTCAAGAGGGTTTGACGAGCATTCTCGTCGAATATCAATTGTTTTGCTGCCATAATTCCAGTTTGGAGTTCTTGGTTGAGAGTTGAGAGTTATTCCAGGACAGCCAGGACATCGTCCGAGCTGAGGATCTTGAATTCCTTGCCGTCGAGCTTGATTTCGGTGCCACCGTATTTGCTGACCAACACGCGATCGCCTTTTTTGACTTCGAAGGGGACCTTCTTGCCGTTGTCGTCGGTCTTTCCGGTTCCCAGCGCCACAACGACGCTTTCCATGGGTTTTTCCTTGGCGGTGTCAGGAATGATAATACCGCCCTTCTTGACTTCTTTCTCTTCGACCGCTTCCACCAGGATGCGATCGCCGAGAGGTTTTACGTTTAGTGCCATAGTTTGGTTTCTTTGGTTTTTAGTTTTGATCTTGCCTTGAATCAAAATCCGCCCGCACTCACGGGGGAAAATTCAATGGGGTTTTTGCCGCAATGAAACGCCGGGGATCCAGCATCCCCGGCGTTTGCATGCAAAACTTAGCCCTTTTTCTCGTCGACGACTTCCGCGTCGATGATTGGGCCTTCGTCTTTCTTGCCGCCCTCGGCTCCAGGCTGGCCTGCGCCGGGCCGGCCGGCGCCCGGGTCCGGTCCGCCGCCAGGTTGGCCCTGGCCTGCCCGGGCCTTTTCACTTGCCGCTTTGTATAATTCCGCCGAGACAGCCTGCCAGGCTTCATTGAGCTTCTCGTTGGCCGAGCGGATGGTCGAAATCTCCCCGCCTTTCAGAGCTTCTTTGACTTCTTTAATGGCGTCCTCGATCTTCGACTTGTCCGCTCCCGAGATCTTGTCGGCGCTGTCTTTGAGCATTTTCTCCGAACGATAAACGGCGTTATCCGCCTCGTTGCGCAACTCAACTTCATCGCGGCGTTTCTTGTCCTCGTCAGCGTGGGCTTCGGCGTCGCGGCGCATCTTTTCGATTTCGTCTTTGCTCAACCCGCTGCTGGCGGTGATGGTAATCTTCTGCTCCTTGCCGGTGCCAAGATCCTTGGCGCTGACGTGCAGGATTCCGTTGGCGTCGATGTCAAATGTCACCTCGATTTGAGGAACACCGCGCGGTGCCGGCGGAATATCGGTCAGGTGGAACTTGCCGATCGTCTTGTTGTCGCGCGACAGCTGGCGTTCGCCCTGGAGCACGTGGATTTCGACCCCCGGCTGGTTGTCGGAAGCCGTGGAGAAAATCTCCGATTTCCGCGTCGGGATGGTTGTGTTGCGCTCAATGAGTTTTGTGAACACTCCTCCCAGAGTTTCAATACCCAGCGACAGCGGGGTCACGTCCAGCAGGAGGACGTCTTTGACTTCGCCCTTGAGAACCCCGGCCTGAATCGCCGCGCCCACTGCGACCACTTCGTCAGGGTTAACGCCCTGGTGGGGTGCTTTGTTGACGAGCGACCTGGCGGTGTCGACCACTTTGGGCATGCGAGTCATGCCGCCGACGAGCACCAACTCGTCGATTTTGTCGGCGCTCATGCCGGCATCGCGCAAACAGTTCTTGACCGGTGTGATGGTGCGCTCGAACAAATCGTCGCACAGTTGCTCCATCTTGGCCCGAGTAAGCTTCATCGTGATGTGCTTGGGCCCGCTGGCGTCGGCCGTGATGAACGGCAGGTTGATGTCGTACACCTGCGAGCTGGAGAGAGCGATTTTCGCTTTTTCGGCCTCTTCCTTGATGCGCTGCAGAGCATCCGGCTGTTTGCGCAAGTCCATGCCGTGTTCCTTGCGGAATTCCTCGAGGATCCAATCCATGATCCGTCCGTCCCAGTCGTCCCCACCCAGGTGGGTGTCGCCGTTGGTCGCTTTCACCTCGAAAACGCCGTCCCCAATTTCCAGAACGGAGATATCGAACGTGCCGCCGCCCAAGTCATAGACGGCGATTTCCTCGTCCTTTTTCTTATCCAAGCCGTAGGCCAGGGAAGCGGCGGTCGGCTCATTAATAATCCGCAGCACTTCCAGGCCGGCAATTCGGCCCGCGTCTTTGGTTGCTTGCCGCTGTGAATCGTTGAAATACGCCGGGACGGTGATAACCGCTTGTGTGATTTTTTCGCCCAGGCGCATCTCGGCGTCGGCTTTCAGCTTCGCCAGAATCATGGCGGAGATTTCCGCCGGACTGAATTGCTTGGGTTTGCCCTCAACCTCCACTTCAACATAGGCGTCACTATTGGCGCCGGAAACCACCTTATACGGAACCCTCTTGCGCTCCTCTTCCACTTCGGTGTATTTGCGGCCCATGAACCGTTTAATTGAGTAAATCGTGTTTCTTGAATTCGTGACGGCCTGACGCTTTGCGGCGTCGCCAACCAGCCGTTCCCCTGTCTTGCTGAATGCTACCACCGAGGGCGTAACCCGGCGTCCCTCCGAGTTTTCCAGCACGATAGGCTCGCCGCCCTCCATGACTGCCATGCAGGAATTCGTCGTTCCCAAATCTATTCCAATTACTTTTGCCATAAAAAAGCTCCTAACTAGATCAAAATCCAAGTGTTAAAAGCAACGCAGATGCCACACGGTCTGCTCAACCTATAAATCGCTGTTGGTAAGATACTTGAGATTTTAATAGAGGTGCGACGCGTGGCACGGGAAACTGAGACGAGTGGGACATTTTGTCGCAGCTAATGGGCCATTGGCACAGTTTGGGTGTCTCTATGCACTCGCGTTTTGATGCGCATTCCTAAGGCGCAGCCCCCCTGAAATGTAAATGGCGACTGCTGTAACCGGCACTGCTCGACGCGTTATGCTCCTGACGCGTTTCTGATGCGGCTTTGGAGCCGACGGGAAGGTTTATTTGGTTTCTTTGCGAGCGAGAACGGCGGCCCCAGTGATGCCGGCGTTGTCACCCAGCTTCGAGGGGATGATCTCGACGCCCTTAAGAGCACCGGCCATGGCATAATCCTTTGCCGTTTCAATGATGACGCTCATCATCTCGTCGGCGAGGGCTTCAATGACTCCGCCACCTAAAACGACCACCTCCGGGTTGAGGACATTGACGAGGTTGGCAGTGGCAATGCCGATGTACTCCGCCGCACCCTCGATGATGCGATCGACGAACTTGTCGCCGCGCCGGATCGCTTTGCGCAAGTCGCCGCTGCGCAAGTCAGCCAGGTCAGCGCCGAGCATCTCGGTAAGAAGTGTTTTTTGGCCGTCTTTAACCCCGGCTTTGATTTGCTGGAAAATGGCGGTGCGACTGGCGAGGGCTTCAAAACATCCTTTGTTGCCGCAACCGCATTTGGGGCCGCTGATTTCAAGGACCATATGTCCAATTTCACCCGCAGTATGGCCGTAACCGCTGTAGAGTTCCCCGTCGACAATCAGCCCTCCGCCGATGCCGGTTCCGACAAAGATGCCGACCATTGAACGCGGCTTGGACTTTAACTCGGCGACGTAGACTCCCAGGGCGGAAATGTTGCAATCATTCTCGACAAAGACGGGGACACCCAGAACTTTTTCCAGTTCCTTTTTAAGGGCGATATCTTTCCAGCCTTCCAGGTTCGGCGCGAATAAAACGGTTCCCGAGTCGAAGTCCACAGCCCCGGGCGCGCCGATGCCGACGCCGGCCACCTGCTTGAAGGTGAGGTCTGCTTCGTCGACTGCGTCTTGAGCGCAACGCGCAATGCGTTCCACTACCTTGTCAACGCCCCGCGATGATTTGGTGCTGACCTTGGCCGTGCCGATGCAGTCGAGCGAGTGGTCAAAGACGCCCGAAAGAATTTTGGTCCCGCCCAGGTCCACTCCGACGACATATTCGGCTTTGGTGCTCGCTTCGGCCATAACAGGATCGAAACAGAAATCCGGTTAGAATCAAGTTACAGTTTTCGCAAATCAGCTGCCGGCCAGGACCACGCCGATTTTTTTTCTCAGGTCCGCGTTCACGGCGTCTACAGATCGGTTGCCATCAATAATGGTGAAACCATAGGTCGATTGCATCTGGCGGAACGCCTGCTGCATCATGCCCTGGTACTTCATGAAACTGTCGAACATGTCACGCGAAAGGCCCAGGTCCATGCCGCTCTCCCAGTAATCGAGGGCGGTGTTTTTGGCAAAGCTGCGCTGGACCAGTTCTTCCGGCGGAACATTCAGGTAAAAAACTGCGTCCGGTTCGAGGGCAATCCCGTAAAGATTTTTAAGCCAGCCCTCGTCCATGCCGCGGACCATATCGCGGGCCATGAGAGTATAAATGTAGCGATCGGCAAGCACGATGAAGCCGGCTTTGAGAGCGGGAAGGATGATGTTCTCGAGTTGATCGGCGAAATCGGTCGCGTAAAACAAGCTTAGCGTCGATCGGCTCAGGATGTTGCCTTCCTGGGCTTGTTCGAGTTCTTCGCTCACGAGGCTGGAACGCTTCAGGCCCACCTGTGTCGTGGCATGGCCGCTGCCCTCCAGCCATTGGACGAGCATGGCAATTTGAGTTGAGCGGCCTGAGCCGTCGGCTCCCTCGACGACGATCAGCCGGCCTGCGAGCCGCTCGAGCTCGACCTTGGGAATCCCATGGCCGTAAAACCTGCGGGCCGTGCGGCGGGGAACCACGATATGATTCTGGCCCTGGCGCTTCATTCGACCGCCTCCTCGATACGGGCGGTTTTGGGAAGCGCGCCCACGGTGCGCGGCGGCGTAGGTGAAGGGCGTGGGGCGGGGCGTTCAGCCCGGCGAAAATCTGAGAGATCGATACGTTGGGCCACCAATTCCCTGACGATGGCTTGCTGTTTCTCCACGAGCTGGTTGGCGTCCACAACCAGGAAATTGAACTCGGTGCTCATCGCCAGGTATTGCTCGAGCATGCGTCCTTGAAAGATACGAAAGCTCTCATATGGGTCGGTGGAAAGCCGCAGGTCCATGCCAGCCTCGAAGTACTTGAGTTGCGGCCGCCCATCGAGAATGCGCTGCAGGGAGACCCCCAGGTCGGCTTTGAAGAAGAAAGTCAGGTCGGGCAACGCGGCGAATTGATAAAGTCCGCGGACCCATTCGGGTGGGCAGCCGCGCACGACGTCCCGCGCGAAGGCGGTAAAAATATACCGATCGCACAAGACGATGTAGCCGGCGCGCAAGAGGGGCACCAGGTGCCGCTCATAGCGATCGGCAAAATCCGTCGCATGGATCAAACTGAAGGTTGTGGGTGTGAGAAGCTCGCGCTTTTTGCCTTTGCTGGTTGCCGCTTTGACCAGTTCCGAGGAATTCCACTCGCTGAAATAGACCTTCAGGCCCTGCAGTTCCAGCCACCGCTTCAGCAGGTAAATCTGGGTCGATTTGCCAGAGCCGTCCAGCCCTTCCACGGCCACAAGGCGGCCGGGAAAATTGAGTTCGGCGAAAGTTTTCATCAACGTCTCGCAAGCTAGGACTTTGACCGGCCAACACAATACTTTTCTGACTTAAAAAGTTTTGACACGCACTCCGAACGGCCTAGGCTCGGGACAACCTATGAGACTCGGCCTAAATACCTTTCTTTTCACTTCCCCTTTCAACAACCGGAGCACGAAACTCTTTAAGCAATTCAAGGATTGGGGATTCGAAACGGTTGAACTACCCATCGAAGATCCTTCGCATATTGATCCGGTGTATGTGAAAAAGGAGTTGGACAAGGCCGGGCTGGTTTGTGGTTCGTTGTGCGCCTGCATGGGCCCGGATCGCGACTTGAGAGGCACTCCGCGCCAGCAGCAGATAGGACTCAATTACATCAAAAAACTACTGGACCAAATGGTGTTGTTGGATTGCCCGTCGCTCATTGGACCCGTCTATTCGGCTACCGGCCGGGCCGACGCCGTCCCGCGCGGGGAATACAAGAGACAGTGGAAGACAGTCGCCAAGCACTTGAAAACGGCGGCGAAGTACGCGGAGCAACGCGGCAAGCAGATATGCCTGGAGCCGTTGAACCGGTTTGAAACCGACTTCATTAACACGTGCGATCAGGCCATCCAGATGATTAAGGACGTGGGTAGTCCCGCGCTGAAGATCCAACTGGACACCTTCCACATGAATATCGAAGAGAAAGACCAGGCCGCGGCAATCCGCAAGGCGGGCAAACTCCTGGCGCATGTGCATGCTTGCGGTTGCGATCGCGGCACTCCCGGCAACGATCACATCGATTGGAAAGGAATCGCACACGCGCTTAAGGACATCGGCTATGAAGGGGACATCGTCATTGAAGGCTTTGCCACCCACGTAAAGCTTATCGCCCGCGCCGCTTCAGTTTGGCGGCAATTCGAACCGACGAACGAGGAGATCGCTACCAAGGGTTTGAAGTTCCTGCAGCGCGTTTTGTAAGCCGTCCGCACCAGCCCGGAACCTGCCATGAATACATCAAAGAATCACCGGTACGCTCATCTCCTCGGGGTCGCCGCGGCGGTTGTTTCAGCCCTTGCCAGCTTTACCCCGGTTCGGGCCAGCGAACTTCAGACCCTCATTGACGATCGAAAGTCCGAGACCGGCTTTCAAAGCATGTTCAACGGAAAAGATCTCACCGGCTGGGACGGCAACCCCAAGCTGTGGTCCGTGAAGGACGGCGCCATCACAGGACAAACGACCGCGGAAAACCCCGCAAAGGGCAACACGTTTTTGATTTGGACCAACGGCACACCCGGCGATTTTGAACTGCGCTGTTCGTTCAAACTCGTTCCGGGCGACGACCGTGGTTTCGCCAATTCCGGGATCCAATACCGAAGCCGAATCTTTGATCCTTCGTATTGGGTCGTGGGTGGATACCAGGCCGACATGGAGGCCGGGCCGAACTACACCGGCATTCTGTATGAAGAGCGTTTACGAGGGATTATGGCGTTGCGCGGAGAAAAGGTGGTCTGGACGAAGGATGACAAAAAAGAGGTCGTCGGCTCGGTCGGCAGCGCTGCGGACATTGAGGCTTCCTTGAAAAAAGGAGACTGGAACACCTACGTCATCATTGCCAAAGGGAATCACTTGCAACAGTTCGTTAATGGTAAGCAGACGGTTGACGTGACGGACGATTGTGAATCCAAGAGGGCGATGAGCGGATTAATTGCGCTGCAACTTCACGCCGGCTCGCCTATGATGGCCCAGTTCAAAAATTTGCGGATCAAACTGCTGAAAGAACCCTGACGCCCCGTGCCGGGGTCCGGCTGAATTAAACAACCCGATTCCGCGTCTGCTGTTCATGTCAATAGGCATCCCCCTCTTATATACCCGTCGGCCAATGGCCGTTTTTGCGTTAGTGCTGGCCCTGACACTGGGCCTGGCGTTTGGGTCTGCGGCTCAGGAAAAGAAGATTGTGTTCGTTGCTGGCCCGCCGAGCCACGGCCCGGGCGAGCACGAGCACCGCGCCGGTTGTTTGCTCCTCAAGTCTTGCCTCGACCGTATTCCAGGCCTCAGCTCTGTAGTTTACAGCAATGGCTGGCCTGAGAACCCGGACTCGGCTTTCGACGGTGCTTCAACAATTGTGATTTACAGCGACGGAGGAGGGGGCCACCCGTTGTTGCGGGACAAACGCCTTGAACGTATTGGCCAACTAGTGAAGAAGGGGGTTGGCCTTTGCTGCCTTCATTACGCGGTGGAACCTACCAAAGAGCGAGGTGAACGTGAGTTCCTTGATTGGATTGGCGGCTGCTTCGAACTGAACTGGTCGGTTAACCCGGTTTGGGTGGCCGATTTCCGCGCCTTTCCTGACCACCCCGTGACGCGGGGTGTGAGCCCGTTTAAGATTCGGGATGAATGGTATTTTTACATGCGTTTTCGTGACAGCATGCAGGGCGTGATCCCGGTTCTTAACGCCGTGGCTCCGGCCAGCACGATGGACCGGGGTGACGGGCCCCATGAAGGCAATCCGAATGTGCGTGAGTCGGTTCAAAAGGGCGAGCTCCAGCACATGGCGTGGGCTTTTGAGCGGCCGGACGGTGGACGCGGGTTCGGATTCACAGGGGGCCATTATCACAAGACCTGGGGCAACGACAACGCGCGCAAACTTGTTCTAAACGCCATCATTTGGACGGCGAAAATCGACGTCCCGGCCAACGGCGTGCAAAGCGTAGTGACAGCCGAGGATCTCGAAAAGAACCTGGATTCGAAGGGCCGCTAGCCCGCAACTTGGAATGGTCCGCGGAGGCCTTGATGGCCTTGTTTTCTTATCGCGGAATTCATTGGCTCGAATGAGCCGCCGGACTTACTATAGTGCCATGCCGCAAAGGCTGGAACACGATCTAATGACCCCGGCAGCAGTGCCTGACTCAAGACTGGGCACCCTGCCTGAACACCCCTCCAACTTGAACACCGATAAAGACGGCCGCGAGGTTTTCCGGAAGATCTCCGAGAACATAGCCCGCATCATGCAAGGCCAGGCCAAAGCAACGCGCAGGTTGCTGGCCGCACTGGCCAGCGGCGGCCACGTCTTGCTCGAGGATTTCCCCGGCACCGGAAAAACAACCCTTGCCAAAGCCCTCGCGCGGTCCATCGATGCGCAGTTCAAGCGGATCCAGTTTACTCCTGACCTGCTTCCTTCGGATATCGTCGGCGTATCGGTCTTCAGCCAGCGCGACCAGCAATTCCATTTTCATGAAGGGCCCGTGTTCACGAATATTCTCCTGGCCGACGAAATCAACCGCGCTTCGCCGCGCACCCAGTCGGCGCTGCTCGAGGCCATGGGCGAAGGCCAGGTCAGTGTCGACGGTGTCAGGCGTGACCTGGCAGAGCTTTTTTTCGTGATTGCGACCCAGAACCCCGTTGAGTTCAGGGGGACCTACCCATTGCCGGAAGCCCAAATGGACCGCTTTGCGATGCAATTCTCGTTGGGCTATGTCGATCCGGGGGAGGAAGTCGCGATCCTCAGCGCCCAGGAACTCCGGCATCCCCTCGAGGAATTGGAATCGTGCGTATCACTTTCGGACGTCCTGACTCTTCAAAAAGCGGCGCACCAGGTCCGAATCAGCCAGGAACTCAAACGCTACGCTGTGGAACTGGTTGCCGGCACTCGAACCGCGCCGGGAGTTCAACTCGGGGCAAGCGCTCGAGCCTCGATTGCGCTGATGAAAGCTGCCCAGGCACTGGCGCTGTTTGAGGGGTTGGACTTCGTTGCTCCGGAACAGATCCAGGAACTCGCCGTGCCGGTGATTGCCCACCGGCTTGTGCTCGAGCCGCAGGCGCGGTTCTCCGGCCTCACGGCTCGTGGAATTGTCGAGGACCTCGTCAAGCGTGCAAAGGTGCCGGCTTAGATTCCAAGCAGTTTCTGTCCTGGTTGGAGTTCGCGTCGCGCTGTTTTATCTCGAAATGTTTTTGACTTCGCAACCAGTTCGGGATGCCCGGCTCGCTATGCGGATTCGGCCTTGTCATTGCCTATGAGGCTCCTGTTCAAATTCCTTTACCGTGTTTATCGTTTCATGTCGGGATTGCGGTATTGGGGCTATCGCCGCTTCACCCGGGCCGGCTTGATTGTGCTTTGCGGCGTTTTTATCGCCGGGATCTTCGGCACCGACAGCGATAACAACGTCATTTATCAAGGCTTCACTTTCCTGCTGCTGTTGCTGGTCCTGGCGCTTTGCTCGAGTTTGTTCTTTCGCGCACGCTTTTCCGCAATTCGGCATCTGCCGCGCTTTGGCACGGTCGGCGCCCCTTTGGCCTACTCCATCGCGCTCAAAAATCTTACCTCCAAGCCGCAGACCGGCCTGGCAGTAGTCGAGAGCCTGGCGGACGCGCGGCCCTCGTTTCAGGACTGGCTCGATTTCCAATTGGCTTACGAGCAACGGGCCCGCTCTTTTCGATACACCCAAGGCAAACGCTCCAATCCGTTTCGAACCGCCAATTTCAAAATTGCTTCCGTTCCCCCGGCGCTTTCCGACCAGGAAGTTCGGGTGGAGTGCGAATTGACGCCCTTGCGCAGGGGGCCTCTGAGGCTCGATGGTCTTGCCGTCGCCCGTCCGGATCCGTTGGGTTTGTTCCGGGCTTTTGCCCGGGTGGCGCTTCCGCAAAGTGTGTTGATCCTGCCAAAACGCTATCCGCTCCCGCCGATTGCTTTGCCCGGCAGCATGAAATACCAGCAGGGTGGAGTCGCCCTGGCGTCGAGCGTGGGCCAGAGCGACGAATTCATCGCCCTGCGTGATTACCGGCAAGGCGATCCGTTGCGGCACATTCACTGGCGCAGTTGGGCTCGCGCGGGCAAGCCTGTCGTGAAGGAATTCGAAGACGAGTTTTTTGTCCGGCACGCCCTGGTGCTGGACACCTACGCCGAGCATTCGCACAGTGAGGCGTTCGAGGAGGCGGCGTCCATTGCGGCGTCGTTTGCGTGCACGATCCAAACACAGGAATCGTTGCTGGATTTGCTGTTTGTTGGAACGCAATCGTACTGCTTCACCGCCGGGCGAGGCGTCGCGCACGGCGAACAACTCCTGGAGATTTTAGCGTCGGTGCGGCCGTGCAAAGAGCATGATTTTTCCCGGCTCGAACGCCTGGTCCTGAACCATATTTCGAAAGTGAGCGGCTGTGTTTTTGTGTTTCTGGACTGGGACAAGCCGCGGCGCGATTTCGTGGGAAAGGTCCGGACGTTGGGCGTGCCGTTGCTGGTGCTGGTGGTGGCGGAGGCGGGCAGGGCAAAGCGGGTAAATGCCGCCCCGCCGGCCGACCGGCCGGAGCGCTTCTTCGTCATTGAATGCGGCAAGGTTGAAGAGGGGTTGGCGCTGCTCGAATGAAAACCCCGCCTCTTTTGATCGGAGCAGCCCTGGCGTTCTGGGGATGGCAAACCGGGTTTTTAATCCCGGGCATCATCATGGGATTATCGCTTGAGGCCGCCCGCATCGTGCGGGCCCGGTGGGAGTTTTCCGACGACGATTTGCATCGGATCTGGAACTTGTGCCTTGGCGCGACTTTCGCCGCCGCCATTTACGCATTCAATGCGAACGAAGGCCCAGCCGAGTTTCGCGATCTATTTCATAACCCGGGATTCATGTCACAACACGGGGCCCAGTTTGCCACCGCGCGAACCACTATGTCCGTCCTGCGATGGCTCCCGATGATCTTTTTTTGTTTTGTCCTGGCCCAAACGTACAGCCCGCGCGCATCGGTGCCGCTGCACGTCATCTCCTTCATCCTGAGGCATCGCCTCAAGACCGCGCGCAAACTCGGAGCGCCCGCTCCCGTCAGCAGGACTTTCAACACCGCCTATCCTTTCTTCGGTCTGTGCCTTTTCTCCGCATCGGTGCATTCGACCGATGACACAACTTTTTTCTGGGGATTTTGTGTCCTGACCGCCTGGGCCTTGTGGCCGCATCGTTCTCCCCGGTTTGCGCTGGCTTTATGGACGGCAGTGCTCGCGCTCGTGGTCGTGCTGAGCTATTTCGGTCAGCGCGGAATTGGCCAGTTCCAAAGCTACCTGGGTAATCTCAATCCACAGTGGCTCGGCGCTTTCGCCAGGCGCCGGTTTGATCCTACTCAAAGCCAGACGGAAATCGGCACGCTTGGCCGAATCAAAACCAGCCCGAGGATAATCATTCGCGTTGAGGCTCCCAGTGGAGTGCCGCCGCGCCGGCTTCGCGAAGCCACTTATCGCGCATTTAAAAACCGCACCTGGTACTCGGAATTCACCGAAAACGATTTCAGCCGCGTTTCGGAAACCAACGACACCACTTTCCAGCTCTTTGACAAGCCGGTTCCCGAAACTGTCCGGATCTCCTGTTATGTGCCCGGCGGAAAAGCGTTGCTGCCCCTGCCGCGGGGAGTGGGCCGGCTTGAGAATCTTTTGGCGTATAACGTTTGGAAGAACCCGCTTGGAGCCGTGCTCGAAGAGGGACCCGGATTGGTTGTCTTCGACGCCTTATATGGCCCCGGCCCGAGCATGGACAGTCCTGCGGAGGACGTTGACCTGACGCTTCCGGAACGGGATATGCCCGCCCTGGAACAGGTCGTCGATGAACTGCACCTGCAAGGCCAAACGATCGACCAGGCGCTCCAGACGCTTTCACGCTTTTTTTCCACTCAATTCACCTACAGCACCTGGTTTGAGCAGGATCGCTCCAGTCATCGGAGCGAACCGCCTTTGACCCGCTTCCTGCTGCATACCCGCAGCGGGCATTGCGAATATTTCGCAACCGCGGCGGCCGTGTTGTTGCGCAAAATCGGCATTCCGACCCGGTATGCCGTCGGGTATGCCGTTCACGAAGGCGACGGGAAGAACTGGGTCGTTCGCCAGCGCGACGGCCACGCCTGGACGCTGGTCTGGGACGATCGGCACAAAACCTGGCGCGAGTTCGACCCCACTCCGGCTGCGTGGGTATCGATGGATGCCCGCCAGATCACGCTCATGCAGCGGATCTCCGACCTGTGGGCCCGCGTCACTTTCGAGATTTCAAAATTCCGCTGGGGCCAAAGTCATGTGCGCGATTACCTCCTCCTGGGTTCGGTGCCGATTCTGTTATTGCTGTTTTACCAGGTGTTTTTCCGCCGCCGGCGCCGCCGTTCCATCCAGCGAGGCACGAACTCTCGCTCCATAGACTGGCCGGGGTTCGATTCGGAGTTTTACCAACTGGAACGCAAGCTTGCGGTACTTGGCCTGAGCCGTCACCCGAGCGAACCGGTGTCGATGTGGATCGAAAGGATCTCCGAGCACGAAAGTGTAAGCGAGATTCAGGGTTCCCTGCGCGAACTGCTTGCCCTTCATTACAGGTACCGATTTGATCCTTTGGGCTTGAGTGCCGCCGACCGCCGGAAACTTCAATCGCTGGCCGGGAGTTGCCTCGAGAAACTCGAAGAGCGATCCGTGCCTGAACCGGTCAGCCGGTAATGGCTCGCGCGAACGGCAAATCAGCGACCTCGGCCTCGGTTTCGACTTCCCCGGCGCGCAGGGTTAATACCGTCCCCGCCGCATTCCATTCTCTCCTGACGAAACCCAGGGCGATGTTCGCCGAAAGAAGTGGTGATCGCGCGGCGCTGGTCACCATACCTGCTTCCTTGCCCTGGTACATCAGTTTGTCGCCCTTGCCGGGGAGGGTTTGAAGGTGAGGGTCCAATTTCAAACCGCGCAATTGCCGGTTCACATGGCCCATGGTATGCAACCGATTCAACACCTCCTGGCCGATATAGCATCCTTTGCTGTAACTGACTGCCCGCTGCTCAATACCGCACTCCTGCGGAAAACAGTTTTCATCCATGTCCTGTCCGTAACGCGCAATCCCCGCTTCGATTCGAGCCGTCTCCAGGGCCGTCCATCCGCACAATCCTCCGTTCACTGAACTCGCCGCCGCCTGGAGCTTTCCGAGCACCTCTTCCCGCGCGGCGACCGGGACGAAAATATCGAACCCTTCGTTAACGGTTCGATAATTCAAGACAACATAGATCTCGCCCAGCGTCGGATCGGCGGTTTTCGTAAAGTTACACGCTTGACCGGGCAATTCCTTGAACAATTCCATTTGTTCAAGAACTGAACGCGATCGAGGACCTTGAACGCTCAGCAGCCCGTAATGCGAGGCGACATCGATGACCTGCACGTCATCCGCGACGAGATACTGTTCCAGGCGCTTGACCACCTTGCCGCTGAGGCCAGGCTCGAAATCGAGCAATAGCTCGTCTGCAAGGCAGTAGACGTTCAGGTCGCTCTGCATCTTGCCCTTGGCGGTCACCAGCGCGGCGTAGCATCCCTCTCCCACCCGTAACCGTTTGATATCGTTGGTCACCTGTCCGTGCAGGAAGCGAACCCGGTCCGCGCCGGTCAGGCACAAACGGCCGCGGGCGCTCAAGTCCAGAATGGCGGCCGATTCGGCGATGCGTCGCGCTTCCAGTTCAACTTGTCCGTAATCGGCAATGACCTCGACGCCGTTCAAGTTGGAAAAGCGCGCGCCCAGGGCTGTATGTAATTGGCGGAGCATCATTGGAGAGTCTCCCGGCCCAACGTGCGGCAGAACAGAGGTCCTTTCAAGGTGCAGTCGTGAAAGAGTTGTCCCCGGACAGGATTATGAACCGCGCATTGGGGGGAGCGGCTATATGGGCCTGTTCAAGTGTCGCGAAGGGTCGGGTTAGCGTTCCATCACGCTGCGCGGACTCGGCCGCGCGGATATAAATTGTCTTTCCGGTTCCATAAGCGTCACAGCTGCGCCGGCCATCCAACGCGCTAATGCCATTGCGCGTCCATTGACCAATGACCCCATCATAATCAGTGCCGACGGGGTCGATGACCGCGCAGGGGCTCGAGCCGTCACCATCCCTGCATTGCGACTCGCAGTTGGACGCCCAACAAACGCGGTAATGCATGATGGAGAAGTAGTCGTAAGGAGTTGAAGTGACCAGCCAATTGGTTTTGGGGATCCAATCGTAATCGTCTTTGCGGCCCTCTTTGATGTGGTCGTAATGGATGCGCACGTAAGCGTCCCGATCCCAGCGGGCGTGTTCATGATGGAACCCGAGAACATGTCCCAGTTCATGAGCGGGCATCCATTCGCCCTGGCTCCACCAGAACGCGGTGATGTTCACATCGATTCGCGTGCCGGGTTTGTATCCGACGTGGCTGGTGTTGTTGCCGGCGTCCGTGCGCCCGGCGAAATTCACATAAGCCGTTTGTGCTTTGCGGGGCACGAAGGCAATCCGGGCGCCCGTATCCATCCATCGCTGCATCGCCTGTTTCACCTTCGCTTGCTGATCTTCAGAAAGCTTTCCGATGTCAAAGGGCACGATCCCGTCCGGCCAGGCAACCGGCAATTCCGACGACACGCACATGTGATTTGGGTCGGAATTCTGGAAAGCGGATAAACCTCCCGCTGAGACCAGGAGCGCAGACAAACCGCAGGTGATGAATCTCAAACCCAAGCGCGTTGCTTTCTTGCCCGATTCAAACCCGGATCGGCAGAATTAGCAATGGCAAGCCTTGCTGGTAAAACCTGCGTTGGAGCGAGAAAACAGCGTAGTTGTGCAGCAGCCGGGTGAAGAGCGTTTCATGGCGAAATACCAGTTGGCCGCCGAAAAAAATGCCGTTGGGGAATCGTTCGAGAATGGACGGCGCCATCTCGCTGGCTTTCTGCACCACGTCAATGCCCACCGCCGAAATGGCTTCCGCGTACATTCCCCGCAAGCGCATGTACTCCACGTAACGGTTGTTGCCCTCCTGGATATGCCGCTGGAGATTTTCCACTTCGGCCGCGCCTTTGAAATTGCCGGCATCGACAACCCCAACCTGCACAAAGACGAAATTTTTGAAAACGCCCGGGAACATTCGCAGAACTCCGAACAGGGTGTGCAGGCCAAGGCCATTGAAGCCGTTGACGAGAACCACTGCCGTCTTGGCTTTGGGATCCAGCGCGGGAACCACTGCGGCCGGGTTGGCCCGTTGAACTTCGGCAGCGGCAACCAGGTCATCCAGGTGCCTCAGGTCCTGCGAGGTCTGATTATAATGCTGTTTGATGAGAAATGCGGCTGCGACCAGCAGTGCGGTCACAAGCAGTGTTATCCAGCCGCCTTCGAAGAACTTAATCGCGCTCAATGTGATCAGAATGAAGGCCGTCAAGGCCGTCCCGAGCCCGTTGATGGCAATTTTGGGCTTCCAACCGCTGACGGTGTGGCGCTCCTGCCACCAGTGTCGAACCATGCCAAGCTGCGACAAAGTGAACGTGATGAAAACGTTGATGCTGTACAGGACAACCAGCAAATCCACCGAACCCCGGGTGGCGAGCATCAGAACCAGGGCGAAACCGCCCATCATCACAATGCCGTTGTGCGTGACGAACCGGTCGCTCAATGTTGCGAAACGCGTCGGGAACCAACGGTCCAGCGCCATGTTCGAAAGCACTCGAGGTCCGTCGAGGAAACCCGTTTGGGCGGCCACAAACAAGAGGGCTGCCTCGGAAGCCAGGGTCACGACAATAAACGTGAACGCGGTCCCGCGCGGCCACGGACCGGTCATTTGCTCGAACAGAACCGCATTCAGGGTCTTGCCTTCCTGCGGACTCACGCGAAAGAGCAAATAGCCAATCAACAGCCCGGCGACCGTGACCGACAAAGAAATCGCCATGTACTGCATGGTTCGTTTGCCGGTCTGCACTCGCGGCTCTCGCAGTATCGGCAAGCCGTTGCTGACGGCCTCGATGCCGGTGTAAGTGCCCGCTCCCATGCTATAGGCCCGCAACACCATCAATGCCATCCCCATCCATCCCAGGCTCCGGTGCGAGTTTGCGAAATCCGTCGACGCGTTTTGCCACACCTCCGGCAGGTTCGACAAATGGGTGAAGAACGTATACGCAATCACGAAAGCATGCGTGATCACGAACGTAATGAAGATTGGGACCCACGGTAAAACCGCCTCCTTGGCTCCGCGCAGATTCAGCAACGTCAGCACGCAGACGCCTGCCGCCTCGAACAACAATTTGTAATGCAGCGCTCCCGGCGGCAGCAGGCTGAACAGAGCGTCGGCGCCGCTGGCAATCGAAATGGTGATCGTGAGAACGTAATCGATCAGCAAAGCGCAACCCGAAACCACACCGACTCCGGGCGAAAGCAACTTGCTGGCGACCAGGTACCCGCCGCCGCCGGAGGGAAACAACTCGATGATTTGCGAATAGCTGGCGCTAATGACAAACACCGTGACCACGGCGGCGGCCGCTACGATCAGGCTGAGATAAACATGCCCGTTTAACGCCTTGAATGTTTCCTCCGGACCATAACACGATGAGGAAAGCCCGTCCGCCCCAAGGCCGACCCATGCGAAAAACGCGATCAGCGATAGTTTATGGAACAGGCTTTTATCGGACAGATCCCGCGACTTGCCTATAAGAGCCGTTTTAAGTTTGCCACTCAGGTTGAGCTCGGTCATTACACGTTTTGAGGGGATCCCGGGACGCGATTATTCGAGGCAACAGACCCGTCGCATTGAGTGCGAGGACTTCGCTTCGCGCATTGTTGACGTTAGCCGGGTCCGCTGTTCTTAATCGCGCATCGCCGTCAACCTTGCCGGGGGCGGGCTTGTGAGTTTACGGCAGCGCTTTATGTGGGAGACTTTCTCACGATTCTGAACCGAACAGATAATCAAAAACCACCCGGATATTGTTAAAAAATCATAAAAAACAGGCGCAAGAGGCAAACTCGTTAGTGCCCGCCCGTCACCGTATAGCCGGCACGGCGTAAGTCCTCGGCCAGGTCCTGTTCCATCCGGGCAGCCGCTTCAAATGGCATCGGATTGAGGTGCTTGAACAGTTCAGGCATCAGGCGGATCCCATATCGCCGGACCACCGATGACGCTTTGATTCCCGCTTTGTGGTTGGCGAAACGCGTTTGCGGGTCCAGGCCTGTCGCCCCGACGTACACGCACGGCTTGTTGGGGTTCCGGTCAGGGTTGGCCGCTAAAACCTTGCGCAGTTTTCCCGCCGCGGAGTCGAGCAACACCACGTACACGTTATGGTGGTGTTCCGACCGGCTTCGCGCCGCGGCTTTCGGAAACGTGCGCCGTTTCATTTCAACGATCGGACTTCTGTTTGTCGGATGACCCAGGTCCGGTTGCCCCGGTTCCCGTTCAACCCGAACCGGGAACAACGAGAACGCCCGAAAGCGCAGCCATTCCGGATCCGGAGAGAACGAGGAGGTCTGAGAAATGGGTGAACCACGCTGGCTTTAGAATGGTGCGCGATAGAGGGTTTGAACCTCTGACCCCTTCCGTGTCAAGGAAGTGCTCTACCACTGAGCTAACCGCGCAACCGGGGCGAGAAAACCATGATTTAGTCTGAATTTCAGGGCCTTTCGCAGCTTTTGCGAACTGAAAACATTGTCCTTTTTCGACCCGCTGGCAAGGTTAAAAACGGGCCGGTTGCACTCAAATCAGACGTATCCTGGCCCGGCTCAAAGGCCGCGCACGCGATAGAAGCGTGCTGGGTAATTCGTCCATTGCGAATCCCGGAATCCAGCGGTACCGCCGCTCAAAGGCTTGGCATCCACTGTTTGCCAGGTTGGGTTAACCAGGCTTGTGCAGGCTTCCAACACCACCGACGAGTTCGTCGCCCAGGAAACGGCCAGGCTCACGCCGTTGCTCTGAACAGTAAGTGCCGCCCGAGTATTGAGAAGGACCGGGTTCGGCAGCACCCACCAGGCTGTCGGCTGAGAGGCAAACGTCGCGCCCCACCCCTGCGTGCCCGGCAGGTAATACGCAATCGTGGGATCGCCCTGGGATAAAACTATAAATGCGTCCGACACCGTGGGCGCATCCCCTTCGAAATAAAGGGCGGTCAGGTTGGTTGAGTAGCCGAAACAAAACTCCGCGATCGAGGTGACACTTTTCGGGATGACCATGCTGCGGAGGCCCGGGCAATTGAAGAACGCCGCACTGCCCATCGAACGCAGGCTTTTGCCAAGCACAACATTGGTCAGGCTTGTGCATGCCGAGAATGTTCCTTCCACGCCTTTGCCGATGTAGCCGTTTCCGATGGTTGTCACGCGGTCAGGTATCCTCACGCTACCCAGGGCTGTGCAAAAACCGAAAGCAGCACCCCCGATCTCCGTCAGGCTGTCCGGCAGGACAACGTTCGTCAGGCTGCTGCACTCCGCAAAACTAAACTCGCCGATCCGGGTAACATTGCTCGAGAGGATTAAGTTTGTCAGACCCGTGTGCTCGAACGCGCGGTCGGGGATGACTGTAATCCCGTCGGGAATGGTGATGCCCGTCAGATTCGTGCACCCGGAGAACTCAGCCACGCCCAGCACATTGTTCTGGAGACTGACGCTTTTCAGCCCGGTACAAGCGCTAAAAGCGAAGTCGCCCACCACTGAAATATTGCTGGGAATTGTGATGCTCTGAAGGCTGGCGCAGCCGAAAAACGCGCTGCTTCCAAGGGACGCCACACTATTGGGGAGCACAACACCGGTGAGTTGCGTGCAGCCCCAGAACGCTGAATCCGCGATCCGCGTCAGGCTGCTGGGAGTCGTCACCGTGGCAAGGCTTGTGCAGCCGCCAAACGCGTCGACCCCGATGTTGGTAACGCCCTCGGGCAAGGTAACGCCGGTCAGAGCAGTGCTCCACCAGAAGGCGTAATCGCCGATGCTCGTCACGCCGGCCGGCAGAGCGTACGGCCCGGCCTTGCCGCTCGGAAACTGGATGAGCACGCGCTGGTTCTTGTCAAATAAGACGCCATCCGGCGAAGCGTACCAAGCGTTGAGGGGATCCACCGTGATTGCCGTCAGGCTCGTGCTCTGCCCGAACGCCTGTTGCCCAATGTTCGTCACGCTCTGAGGAATGTGGATCTCGGTGAGACCGGTGCACTCCCAAAACGCTGCGTCGCCAATCGTGGTGAGGCCGTCAGGCAGAGTGATATTGGTCAGGCCAGTGCAGGCCCAGAAAGTGTAGGCGGCAATGTTGGTAACGCCCGGAGGGATTGTGACGCTCGTCACCGTGGACAGAGCATAAAACGAATGGTCCAGGCTCGTCACTGGCAGGCCGACTATGGTGCCGGGCACGGTTACATTGCCGCCTGGACCGGTGTAACCCGTAACGGTGATCGCACCGTTGTTGTTGATGTAAGTAAAATCCTCGGCCCCAGCTTTTACAACCAGCAGTAGCAGCAGCGCGCAGAAGGTTCGGGCGCAGCGGCGTTTTCCGAACATTCGCAATGCGCTTGTTTGAACGCGTCCCATACGGGCCTCTTCCCAGATGTTTCGAAACGACGTGGCTGCAGGAAGCTTAACTGCTGAAACCAAAAACGCAATCGAACGGGCACCGAGCGGGCGCTGGACATGGAAGACAAGATAATTTTTCAGCTTGGATCACCTGACCAGAAATGGTAGCCTTTTAGGTAGCGCGGCTGGAAATGAACAGCTTACGTAAAAAAGGAAGGCATAACCCGGCAGTTAATACACGAACTGGCCTCTTTGGATTCTCGGCGATTGTTCTCTCAGGCACCACGTTATGCGCAAGAGCACAAGAACGGTGCGAGGGAATGAGCGGAGACGGCCAGTCGCGAATCACAGTTAAGCGCCACGAAATGCGATGAGTGTCTTTAGACCTGAGAACTCAGAAGATTGGAGACGGATTTGGCTGCGCTGCCTGATTCTCGCTTGTCTGATGTTTCTTGGCGTTGAGGTGTGGTCCTCGGGGCAACATTTCTTCATTCGGTCCGAAACGCAGCACACGCCTCGCATCATCGGAGCCGTTTGTGGGCTTCTCCTCTTCCTCATTTCAGTATCGGGGCTCAGAACAGCCAGACTTCTTGCTTGCATCGGGTTGGTGGTAAGTGTTCCAGCGATGCTCCTGGCCCTGCTCCCCACGGTGGCGTACAATTGATGTCCATGAGAGCCGGCCTGCTTAACCCTTTTGTGCAGCGGACGCGGGATTCGGGCTTCCGTCAGTTGTTCGGGCATCAGTGGCCCTGCGCCGCTGACAATCGTCGTTATACGGTTTCTGGTCGCGTGCGTCTTTTTGTATGAGAAGGGGTTTCCAACAGGCAATCGAAATTGGGAACGGTTTCGGACCCATCAAGTTCGGTTCCACAACTGCTGATGTGGAGATCGTTTTCGGCTCCCCAGATGAGGAGGAGTTGTTCGATGAAACTCAGATGGCGGCAAGCTGGTGTTATAAATTATTAAAACTTCGGGTCGGCTTCTACGATGTCTGCGGGAACGGCTTGCGGGTAATTTCGTTTCTGACCGGTAACAAATCAGCAACGTTGTGGGTGGGGGACTCGAGTCATCGGATTGCAAAAATGTGAAATATTGAAATTATTTCAGGACCACGACCATCTGGATTTCACGAATAGCGTTGATGAGCTGGCGTCATACGGTTACGAGACTCTCCGGCTCGACAAGAGTCATATCACGCTGGATTTTCGAAATGGAACACTTAAAAACATACTATGGGGTGCTGTATCGGTTAATACGCCGGCATAAATTCGCTGCAGGGGATGCGCCGCTGGCATTTCTATTTGCAATCGTCCGTCACGGGCGACGCGCTACTGACCAGCTTTGTTAAGGCCTGGAAGGCAGGTTTTTTGAGCGCAGGCGGGTTTGGATTTCCTCTTCGTATGCTGGAAAATAGCGGCCAATCAAGGGCAAATCAAAAGCGGGGAGGATCGAAGTATTCGGTTCGTGATCGAGAAGAAATCGAAAGCTCTCCTCGAGCAGTGCTTCCGCTGGTTTCCCGGCGCCGAATCGCTGAACGTCCTGCTCAGTCACTCGCACGCGATGGTGTGTGGTCACGGTGGCCTTGACCGTGACCATCCATTCGTCGCCCCGAACATGCTTCACTTCGATCATGGCTGTTAAACGTGCTCGCTCCCGTTGGAGGTTGCAAGCGGCGGGTTAGAATCCGCATTCGGGTTCAGCTTGGGCGGGATACTTCACGCGGCAGGAAGGACAATCCAAAAACGGCTACCTTTTCCCGGCTCAGAATCGACGCCACAGGTTCCGCCCATGCGTTGCATGGCGCGGGCGACAATGGCCAGGCCCATGCCGGTTCCCTCGTAGAGTTGGGAACTGACGCCCCGCTCGAAAATCCCGAAGATCTTATGATGGACTTCACGCGGAATACCGATGCCCTGATCTGCAACCCAGAGACGAACGTGTTTGGTCTCGAGCTCAGGGGGATCCGAATGACTGCTTGGGCCCGTTGTGCCAGAGGAGTTGAACAAAAGAGGTCCCGGGCGAGTGTTGACAGAACCCTCATGGACAATTTCGCTGGAGATCGAGATTTTGGGTGCGCTCTGCGGGGGCACAAACTTGTTGGCATTATCGATGAGATTCGAAAGGACCTGTTGCAGGAGCTCCTTTTGGGCTATCACCGGATGCAGGGGTTTGCTGATCGTGAGCGCTTGCCTGAGGTCGGCGGGACGCAGGGCCAAAAGTTCTTCGACGATGGGCTCGATTTCCACGCGGGACAGAACGACCTGCTGCTGGGAAACCTTGCTGAATGCCAGGAGATCTTTGACCAGTGATTCCATGCGTCCGGACATGCGCGCGAGTTTCTTGACGAGCAAACTGGCCTTCGATGACATTTCGGCCGGGAATTCTTCGAGCAAGATCTCGGAATAGCTTGTCATCGCACGGATGGGTGCTTTCAAATCATGCGCCAGAGTGTAGGTGAATGTCTCAAGTTCGGAAACGGTCTCCTTGAGCTGGGCGGTGCGCTCCTGGACGCGCTGTTCCAAAAGCCGGGCATGGTCGCTCACCTGTTGCTGCGCTAACTGAAGCTCGCGGGTTGCGTTTTCACGGTCAAGGGCAGTAGCCAAATATTGTCCGAGCGTCATTGCCAAATCGGATTCTCCCGCGGCAATGGTCGCGCGGCTCCAACTGCCGAAACACAAGACGCCTAGATTCCGGTCGTTGGCACAAAGCGGGACGGCCACTGCCGCGGTTATTCCCGAGCGTTTCAAAACATCAAACTCAGGTCCCACACGCTGCTGGACCGAGTTGACAATAACAGGTGAATGCGATTGGGGATCGGAGAGGAAGGGCATGGGACAGCTAGCGAAGTGCACTTCAGCTCCCTTGGGCAAGCCACCGGCCGCATAAAGTCCAAGGGTTCCGGTCTGGCCGTCGCGAAGGTAAAAAGAAAACATGTCGAAGTCCAAATGCTCGGCAACCTTGAAAAAGAGACGCCGAACGGTCTTGCGGGGCTCATCGACTTTGAGTAGATGAGCTAAAGCCCAGGACAAGATTTCATCACGGCGGTGCTGGCGCCGAAGCTCTTCGGCCTGAGTCTCGCGCTGGGTCACGTCTTCAATGACGACGACAATGCCGGAAACTTTTCCATCGGCGAAAAGAGGGGCAATGCGAGCGGTCTGAAGCATATGGACCAAGCCTGTTTCGCGGAAGGGCGATGGAAGGGGAAGGAGATAACGATGCAGAGCTGTGGAGAGAACGCTGGATTCGCCGGCGAGGGCGCGTTCAAAGTAGGGACTCAGGAGGCGTTGTCGGATGTCGGGGAAGAGAGCGAAGAGATCCTGGTTTGCGACCTCTTCAAGTCGGCGGGAGCTATGAATTTCCATCCAGTGGTTCCAACTCTGGACACGGAAATGCTGGTCCAAGGTCAGGACTCCATAAGGAGCGAACTTCTGGATCCAGGACAGCAGGGCTGTTTCCGGTTGGGATGGGTCCGACGGCAAAGGGGAGGAAGCACTCTCCGGTTTCACTTGAGCTCGCGATCCTCCCATTTCTTCAGTTCAAGGAGCAAGGTTTCGAGCGAGGTGACTCCCAAAATGATAACTAAATAGCCGCTGACATCGCTGGCGCGCATATGAAAACGGGTATGAATGATCAAAGCGTACTCCAACTCGCTGCCCGCGATGGTGATGGAGCGAATCACTTTTTGAACGGATTCAATTTGAAGAGAGGGGACGGTGAAAGTGACCTGTACCTTAAGCAAATTGCCGAAGGCTCCCAGGCATGCATTCAAGACGATGTTGCCAACCTCGGTGATCACTTCGCGCGCGGCGCCGTCGAGCTCGGAGTTATCAGCGCGATCGGTCAGGAGCCTGTTGAGCAGCAGAGCCGCCTCGCGATCCAGGAGCAGAAGCGCGTTTCCGCTGATGGGGCCAGAGAACACCTGATTGACGCTCGCGACGTCGCCTTTAACAACGCGCTCGAGCGTCTCGGCAATCTCGCGGATGTAGTGGATGGCTACCTCAGGCACTTCAAGGGAGATTCGATGGCCCGTGAGGTCAGAGAGGGCTGCGGCGGCACGGGCATAACCGATATTAATCAACTCGGTCAAGGCATCGGTTTGTGGGGCTGTCAGCTCCATACAGATCCTCCCGCGAGAACGATTTCAAGGACCTCCTGAAGGGATTCCTTGGTAACCGGTTTGTTGACCATGGCGACAGCCCCGGCGTCCTTCACCTGTTCACGGGTCGTGCGCTGGATGTCGGCGGTCAAGACGATAACCGGGAGGTTCGGATTGAGCTGCTTAAGTTTTTGGAGCACATCCCCGCCGTACATGCCATGCATCAACAAATCCAGAACGACGACGTCATGGCGAGTGACGACATATCGCTCGAGGGCCTGAGAACCATCGGCGGCCTCCTCGACCTCGCAGCCTAATTCCTCAAGTATTTTACGAACGACGCGGCGAGCGAGGCCTGAATCATCCACCACAAGTATTTTGGCTTTCATAGTCGTTTAAAGATTTCCTCCGCCATGGACGCAAGCGGGACAGCGGCGTCGCTCAACCCAGCTTCAACGACAGACCGGGGCATACCATAAATAACACAACTCTGTTCAGATTCAGTCAAGATTGTTCCGCCTTTGGCTTTGATCCAAGCGGCGCCTTGTTTCCCATCATCGCCCATGCCCGTCATAACAACGCCGAGCACGCGGCTGCCATAGATCTCGGCGGCGGACTGAAAGAGGACATCAACCGAGGGACGATGGGGCTTATCGAGCGGGGCCAAGGAGAGCTGAACGCGGACCGCGCCAAGGGCGGAGCGTCCAAAGGAGACATGCCGTCCGGCTGGGGCCAACAACACCTGCTTTGGTACCACGGGGCAACCCTCGAAGGCTTCTTTAACCGAAACTTTTGAGGCTTCGGCCAATTTCTCGGCAAAGACGGCTGTGTAGCCGACGGGCATGTGCAACACCATAACCATGGGGACGGAGAAATCGGCTGGGAGCTGGGGCACGAGGAAGCGCAAGGCCTGGGGACCTCCGGTGGAAATTCCGAGGACCACAATATCGACGTTGGATGGCGCGTGTGAGACAGGAGCAACAGCGCAGACCGGCGGATGATGAGGCACCAGGGCCTTCAAAGGGGTCTGGGCCGCGGCTTTTACCTTTGTAATTAACTCCTCTCCGATGAGCTTCAACTCGTCGCTCGCGAGGGCAGTTGGCTTCTGAACAAAGTCGACCGCGCCAGCTTGCAAGGCTTCGAGGACCCGTTCGGCATCCTGGGGCGAAGCGGTTAGAAGGAGGATTGGCAGGGGCCTGCGGGCCATTTGGGCCCGGACGAAGCCAACCCCATCCAGTTCGGGCATCACCAGGTCACAGGTCACAACATCCGGCTGAAGTGCCTCGACCATCTGCAGGGCGTCCTGACCATTCCGAGCCATGCCAACGACGTCGATGAGAGGGCTGCGAGAAAGCATTTCGCGGACGGACTTTCTTGCGAATGCCGAATCATCCACGACAAGTGTTCGGATGAGTCCCATACTTTAGATACGGACGTAAGCAAGGGCGCCGCCAACGTCCTTGAGCTCAAAATCAGTGGTCATGCGTAGAAGTGATTCGGAAGCCCCCAAAAACAAGTATGCGCCAGGAGGCATCCTGGCAGCCATCATCGCGACGGTTTGCCGAATGGCGTGCGGAGAAAAGTAGATAAAAACGTTGCGACAGAATATGACTGGCACGCGCGCCATGGGCGCAACTTCGCCGGGTTCAAAGAGATTGACTTGTTTGAAGTTTACGCGCTCCACGATTTGAGGGGAAAGGGTCGAATAACCGATTGCCGGCTGGAAATATTTCTGGCGCAGGGCCGGGGGAATTGCGCGAAAGGATTTTTCCCTGTAGCGACCTGATTGCGCTTTGGTCAAAGCAGCGGCGCTGGCATCGCTGGCCATAATTTGGATGGGAAGTGAACCGAAACCGGCTTCAACGAGAGCGATGGCGATGGTATAGGGCTCTTCGCCTGTGGCGCAGGCGGCGCACCAGATCTTCAGCGGCAGTGAACTCTTTCGAAACCATTCCGGAACAATGACGTCGGTCAAGGCTTTCACCTGAGACATCTCGCGCCAGAAATAGGTCTCGAGGACAGAGAGAGCGTCCCATGCGCGATCCCATTCGTCCGCGTCATTGTCTTTCAGGGCGTAATAGTATTCCAGGAAGGAATGGCAGCCACGCTGGCGTGCAAGGGGTTCAAGCTTTTCAAGCAAAGTATCCAGGCGGCTGTCTTCGAAGAAGAGGCCGGTGCGCTCGTGGATTAAATTGCGCATCAGAACAGGGATACCTTCGGGCACACGAAGGCCCTTAGGCCTGGCTTCAATCGGCATACTGCGGATCATTCAGGGACGTTTCCTGCGCTCAGCGGAAGACACCTTCGCGCGCTGAGGTGGGGCAGTATTTGTGCGGGCGTTGCCCAGGAGTCCATGGATGCCTTTGGCATCGGTGGTGTTCTCATGAGCGACGACGCGAGCGTCCTGGACCCGATCGAGAATGACCTTTGCTGATTGTGAGTTTTGGAGATTTGAGTTGGCGATGGATTTGATTTGCCTGGAAATGTTAGCGGAGCTGGCTGCGATTTGCTTGAATCCGCGAGACTGTTCCTCCATGGCCAGCCGTGCTTGCTTGGTCTGCTGGTCGAGGTCGCTGGCTGCGGCGATGATTTCCTGAGAATTCTTTGCCTGCTCTCCCATGGATTTGGCCAACCCTGCAAATTGGCCAATGAGCCTGTCGGTTTCTTTTGCGACCTGTTCAATGGCGGAGGATTGTTCTCCGAGAGACCGGACAGTAGAAGTTGCGCCTTTTCTCATCATATCAACGGCCTGGACAATCTGAGCGGCGCCTGTGGCCTGCTCGGTCATGGCTTTGCGAATGGCGCCGGCCACGGAAGTGGTAGTTTGGGAGGCTTTGATGATTTCGCGCGCGGCGCGGCCCTGCTCGAGGTTGGCTTGGGAGACTTCCTTGGCGCCCTTTCGCATCTGGGCGGCGACCTGAACAATTTGGGAAGCGGCCTTTGCCTGTTCGGAAGTGCCGACGGCAATCTCCTGAGCCCTGCTGGTTGCGGTAACGATGGAATCAGCAACTTTTCTGACCGCGATGGTTTGTTCGTCCGCGGCCCGGCTGATTTGGGAGACCAGCGCGGAGTTTTCATTGACGCCATTCAAAATAGTCTTCAGCCCAGCCAGGCCCGCTTCGGAGAGGCGGCTGCTTTCATCGGCAACGCGTGCGCCTGCGTCAGAGGCCTGTGTCGCCTCCCGGGTGGCATCTTCCAAGCCTCTGACAATTTCGGCAATCTCAGCGGTTGCTTTGGCGCAACGATCGGCAAGGTTTCTTATCTCCTCGGCGACGACGGCGAAACCCCGGCCGGCTTCGCCCGCGCGGGCGGCTTCGATTGAGGCGTTAAGGGAGAGCAAATTGGTGCGCTCGGCAATGACATTGATGGTGCCGACGATGCCGGAGATGTCACGGGTCCGCTTATTGAGTTCGCGCATCAAGGAAGTGGATTGTGTCATGGCTCCGGCGACCTTGGTGATCCCTTCAATGGATTTCTGGATGCTCTGGCCCCCTTCTTCGGCCTGGCGTGAAACTCTTTGAGTAATTTCTTCGGTGCGTTTGACCAGAGTGTTAACGGAGCGGCTGGCCTGCTCCATCTGCCCGGCGTTGGTGGCGGCCTCGGCGGCGACCTGTTTGATGGCTTCGCTGTTTTGGGCCACGCCCTGGATCGAGCGGGCGATTTGCTCGATTGATGTCATGGTCTGTTCGACGGAACTCGCCAGGCTCTCACTCATGCCGCCGACTTGCTCGATCGAGGCGGCCATCTCATTAATGGAGGAGGAAGTTTGTTCGGCGGCACTTGCGAGATCCTCAGTGCTGCGGGAGACGCTCTTAATGGATTGTCCCATTTCTTCGATGGCGGCGGCGTTTTCGGCGACGCTGGTGGCCAAATCCTCGGTGTCTTTTTTTACCGATCTTACGGAGGCGGCGACCTCTTGCATGGAGGTCCTGATCTCCTGGCCCGAACTGGCCATCTCCTGGGCGGTGGCGGTGACGCTTTGAATCGAAGCAGACAACTGGCGCACCGAAACGGTGGTTTGAGTGGAACTGGTGGCCACTTGCGCGATATTTGCCGTGACTTGTTCTATGGAGGCGCTTACTTCATTGGCCGAAGAAGCTGTCTCTTCGACGGAGTTGGCAGCGGAGACTGCCTGGGAAGCGGTTTCTTTTAGCGACCTGGCCAGTTCATTTGCCTCCGCGGTAGCGGCGTCCAGGGCGGAGTTCTGGCGCTCGAGGCCTTTTGTAACTCGCGCAATGGTCTCGAAGAGGTTCTGAAAGCGATCTCGCTGCGACTCACCATTATCATTCCGGTGATTCCGGGAAGGTTTGTTTTTTGGCATATTAGGACTTTGTCAGCGAGTTTCGGTCTCGGGTATGCATGGCTGGGATGCAGCGGGCGCCTCGACATCCTCTACATTGAGCACCGCCTCCAAATCGGGAATGAGAACCAACCGATCGCCGAGCTCGGTCACGGCTTTCAAGTACTTCCTGTTGACTCCAATAAGGGTTCCTTCGATGGGGCGAATATTCTCTTTGGGGAGATTGCGGAATTCACGAGCCGTGTCGACGATTAGTCCGACCGTTCGATCATGAACTGTTGCGAAGACGATTCGGGTGCGGAGCGTGTTGGGTTGTCTTGGAAAGCCAAACCGGGTTCTAAGGTTTAAAGCGGGAATGACCTGTCCGCGCGAAAAAACGACGCCGTCGATTGCGGGGTTGGCGTTTGGGACGAGGGTAACGTGCTCGAACATATCGATATGGTTGACGTTTCGGCTCGGGATGCCGTAGAGGCTTCCACCGAGCTCAAAAAGAACGTAAGACTCGGAAGAATCGGCCATATCAGTTCAGTTCTGCTGTCAATGCGGCTTTCGAGGGTGGCCTGACGCTGCCGCTGGTCAACGCCGCCCCATCCAATATGAACACGGGCTTTCCATCCCCGAGTTCCGTTACCCCGCTGACGCCTCGAACTTGGATCAGGGGGTCCTTAAGGGCCCGGACGACGACCTCTCTTCTGCCCAGGACCTCTTCAGTGAGAAGGCCAACGCTGCCGCGCTCCGAGCTGATCACCAGGAGCCAAAACTTTGGTGTTGCGCTACTTTGGAGTCTGAAAAGGCCGGCCAGTCGCACGATGGGAAGCACTCCGGCCCTGTACGGCACGACCTCAATCCCATTTGCCACCTGTACTTGCTCTTGGGTCGTATGCAGGATCTCGGTAACGACACTTTGTGGAACAGCGCAGGTTTGGCCGGCCGCGGAGACAATGAGGGTTTCAGCGATGGCCAGTGTCAGGGGCAAACGAATCGTGAACTGGGTACCTTTGTGCTCCTTGCTTTCCATCGTGAGGCTGCCTCCCAGTTCGCGGATAGTTTCGTAAACAACCCCCATTCCGATTCCACGGCCGGAGGCCCGGTCGACGTCCTGTCGAGTTGAAAATCCAGACGAACAAAGAATCTGTAGAATTGCGTCGTTATTGGAAACCGCCGGGACATTAAAACCGAGCGATTTGGCGCGTTCCAGAATGGCACGAGGATTAATGCCTCTGCCGTCATCGCGCACCTGGATGAGAACCGAATCACCGTCCGGCCTGGCTTTGAGTTCAATGGTTGCCTGATCTGGCTTTTTTGCCGCGGCTCGTTCTTCGGGAGATTCAATTCCATGGCTAAAGGCATTGCGGACCAAATGGAGCAGGGGATCCTTGAGGCGCTCGACGAGATATTTGTCGATGGAGGTATCCTGGCCTTCGAGCTTGAGGCGGACGTTCTTATGAGTTTGGCGCAACAAATCCTGGACCACGAAAGGCATGCGGGAGAAGATCTCGGCGACGCGAACCAGACGGACGCGCATGATTGCTTCCCGCAGCTCTCGCAAGGAACGTGCGAGACCGCCGCTGACTTCGTGAATCTCGCGAAGATCAGGCCGACCCTGGCTAAGATTGAGCCGAGCCAATTGAGTGTCGAGCCGGGAGCGTTGAACGACCATTTCTCCGGCGATTCTCATAAGATCGTCCAATCGATTCAGGTCAACGCGGACCAGGTGAGAAGGGGCAAGAAAAGGTGTGTGGTCCTCGGTTGGGAGAGCTGGGGCGCCAGGGCGCTCGGCTTTCGAATCGGGCTTATCCGCCGCAGGCTCGACGCTCACCCCGTTCTCTTCCCACTCTGAAATGTTTGCGGGAGGCTCTGCGAGGGAGACAAGGAATTCGAAGAAGAGGGCTCCCTTTCCCTGGACAAGAGGGACGGTATTGACGATTTCTCCGAGCTTGGTGAGTTGTTGGCGAATCAGGTTGACGTTGACGCCTCGGGCATCCAGCTCGCTTGAGGGTCTGAATTTAAATTTCCAAAGGGACCGGTGTGGGGCTTCCTGAATGTTGCTGGAGATCGGCGTTTCGGCGACAGCGCGATGGGCTGGAGTTGTGGCTGATATCGCACCGAGTGCCGACAAGTCGTCGCAACGATCTTTGAGCTCGGTTAGTAAGGACTCGTACTCGGGCATCGGCTTGCCGGATCGAAATGCGCCAACAATCTGCTCGAGTTTCTGAGCAGTGCCCATGAGAGCCGCCAGGAGTTCGCTGGTCAAATGACCCTGGCCTCGGGCGAGCTTGCGCAGGCAGTCCTCGGCCGCGTGTGCAACAGCCTCTGCCGGACCAAGCCCGGCAATGGCGGATATCCCCTTGAAGGAATGAACGTTCTGGAACAACTCCTCCAAGAGCTTGGGGTCAGGTTGAGCCTCTCCGATCCAGGGCTCGAGTTGGGCGAGCGTGTGCCGGATTGAGATGAGATGTTGCTCGGCTTCAGCAAAAAAATCATCGAGAAGGTCAGGGTCCAAACCGGATGTAAAATTTCCGCTCACGTGCAGGCCTCAATGCCTTTTTTCTGAGGCACCGCCGACGGGCGGACAGATGTTAACCAGTAAATCCCGAATGTCGTTGGCCTTAACGGGCTTGACAAGATAGTCGGAGGCGCCCAAGTGGAGCGCGCGCTCTCGATCGCTTTGTTGATCCGAGCCACTGAGAACGATGGTGCGAATCGCGGATGAAAAATCCTGTTCGCGGAGCCAACTGAGCACCTCAAACCCATTTAAGACGGGCATCTTCAAATCCAAAAACATCAGGCAGGGAAGCGAACCAGAAGCCGAAGCGTTGCGGAGAAATTCAATTGCGGCAGCGCCGTCCGAAACATGCTCGACAACGCATTCGCAGCCCGACTGTTGGAACCTCCAATTGAAAATGAAGGCATCGTCCTCCGAGTCCTCGACAAGAAGAACGGTGTGTATCTTTGGTGCGTTCAACATCTCGTTCGGTAGCGAGTGAGGGCCACTGCTGTTTTGCCAGGGCGGTTCCATTTTTGCAGGAGACATTTGCCGCGGTCGATGGGTTCGCGCCAAGTACGGTGCGGAACATCAGACTAATCCTCATCCGCACCCCCATGGGTTAGCTATCTAATCGCAGGTTCGAGAGACAAGTGTTCAACAGATTCAGCAGCAACACATTGGGGTGTTCACCCACCTCAACGCGTCAGCTCGCGCTGCTCGGCATATTTGAAAATGCCCAATTGCGGCCGGCCCTCCTCCAACCAGCAATCATCCTGTTGTTCGGTGAAGGAATGTTGAGCTGAAGGTTGAAGTTATCCTTCGAAAGCGGGACAGTGCTCCTCTTCTTCTTCTTCTTCTTCTTTTCTTCTCTCTCCTCCTCCACAAAACAACAACAAAATGGGGTGGTCGACGGGATTTGAACCCGCGACAGCCAGATCCACAATCTGGGGCTCTAACCAAGCTGAGCTACGACCACCGCAATCGGGGGAAATAACGTATGTGGCGGGACGTTTTCAGTCAAGTTAACGGTACGTTTCCGCTTTTTGTCTCAGCGGCTTTCACCTAAAGTGCGCAGGTGGTAACGCTCGAGAGGAACAAGCTCTTTGCACAACTCCATGCCCGGGATCTCGAACGGCTCCAAAGAATCGCCACTGAGAAGTCGTATGCCGCGGGCTGCGAGATCTTCAAGGAAGGCGACCCCGGGGATGGGATTTACGTGATCAAAGATGGCCTGGTCGAGATTTCGGCCGCGGGCGGACCCACCAGCCGCTACATTTTTACCCAGGCGGGGCCGGGCGAAGTCATGGGCGAGATGGCGGTTGTGGAGGACAAACCGCGCTCGGCGACCGCTGTGGCGCGCAAGGACACGGT
>DATGLT010000340.1:0-13841 GCA_035294005.1 Verrucomicrobiia bacterium | reverse complement strand
ACCCGCGGCTGAACGTGGAAAACCCTGTCACAGGGGCAAAGCGAACGAAATGGGCGCCGCTGGTGGACAAGGACCAGAACTCCGTCCAGACCGTACCCCAAGCAATTGCGGAGCTGCACCGATTACAGACACGCCGAGGGGACGACGCCTTGCCCGCGATTGGACATACTGACAAGTTTGCTGTTTACGCGAAAAAGTACCTAGAGGATATCGTGGCGGGGCAGGGCGCGCAGGCCCCGGCGACCGTTGATAAGGAGACATCGATTTTGGGCAGATGGATCGAGCATTTGGGTCACTTGCGTGACGAACATCATGTATTGCAAACCGGAAGACTTCGTCAAAGCCACGCAACGAATATGGCACACGCCTGAAAACCCCGGCTCCATCGAATTAGCCGTCATCCCGTCTGAAACAGAATAGATCCGGTGGGGTCCCAGCTTCGACGTTGGTAAGGGCCTCAGCCGTATGATGCTAAGGGATCTTCTGGGCCCGGTAGAAGCGATTGGATTTCGAAAGTGAATTGGGGTCGGTAAATGATTTAGGACTAAGGTCCAGAAGCACGTTGCTGAGCGGAAGCCAGGCTCCCGTGGCGAGGCTGTCGCGTGATTGAATCTGCCAGCTAACACCAGTGTCGCCCTGCAGATTCAACAGGCCCGGGGCGGAAATGGTCAACTGGAGAGAAGCGCCGGCAGTGACGGTTAGGGCTGCTGGAGCACTGGTGACAAAGCCGAGTTGGTTGCTGACAACCACGCTATATTGAGCCGCATCGTTGGACGTCACGCTTGAGAGGATCAACGTAGGAGAATTCTGGCCAGGAATCGTCACATTCCCCTTCTGCCACTGATAGCTGAGTGGGGCGGAACTTGTCGCAACCACACTGAAGGTGACGGTATCACCGGCGCTCACGCTTTGAGGTTGGGGTTAGCCTGTAATGTAGGGTGCCAGCCCGACAAAGGAGTAGGACTCATAAAAGCTTGCCCACGCGCTGGAAGTCACCCCGTTGCGGGTACTGCTCTGATATTGGGTTTGCCCCGGCAAGGCTATCACAGCGACGGCACCGGCCTGTCCATTGGTCAGCACACCGGCGTGGACGGCCGCGGCGGCCAGGCTTGAGTCGCAGGTGTAAACACCGTCGCCCCAGAGTCCGCCGTTGGTAGTACCGACCACCGCGGCAAAGATGATCGCACCATTAGTGGCGCCGCAAACAGAAGTCCCTGTTTGCGGAATCGTACCGGGCGATGACACAACCAAAGGAGCCGGAAGACTGACCGTGCTGCCGTCCGGGTTGCTGACCAACGCATCATACTGACCGCTATCGGCGCTGCTTAAATTGTTCAGAGAAAGCGTGGAATTGGTTTGGTCCAACAAATCAGCGCCGTTGTGCCGCCACTGATATCGAAGCGGTCCGGTGCGGCTGGTCGCGGAGACACTGAACCCGGCCGAACCGCCCGGCAGAACACCCTGTCCAACGGGATGCTGGGTAATGGTCGGTGTCAAAGCCAGGAAACCAAATGCCGCATACGGGGACCCGCGTGCCGCAGACGTGAGGCCGTTCTGGGTCGATCCGATGAATTGCGATTGTGCCGGCAGCAGGAGCAAAGCCAGCGTACCTGGTTCGTCGGGAGCAAGCACACCGCTGTGAACTGCGGCGAGCGACAGCGCCGAATCCAGGGTGTAAATCCCTGAACCATATAAGGACCCCGGATTGGTGCTGCCGGTAACAATCACACGGTATACTTCGCCATCCAGGTAACTCAGACCGTTGGCATAGTAAGGAGCATTTACCGGCGGGGAGCCCGGGTCGGGGTCAATCACCACCAGCGTCGCCGTTTCACTGGTATTGGTCGCGGTAGTTGTCCAGGCGGTGACCGCGTAGGTACCGGCGTCATTTGCAGTCAGGTTGCTGAGCGTCAGGCTGCTCTTCGTCTGCCCGTTGAGTGGAGAACCGTTGTGCTTCCACTGATAAGAAATTGAGTCCCGTGCGGTCGCTTGTGCCGAAAAGACAACCGACGCGCCCGTCCAGGCCACATGTGAAAATGGCTCGACCACGAAGGCCGGGGCCAGGCCGACAATTTGAAAACTGCCAGCCCATGATCCGTATGAAAACGTGCTCACTCCGTTACGAGTGCTGCCGGTGTAGCTGGATTGACCCGGCAGTATTTCCACGATCAAGGTGCCCAGTTCACCATTGGTCAGGTAACCGGCGTGGACGGCTGCGGCGGCCAACGTTGAATCGTCGGTATAAATGTCTGTTCCCCAAACGCCGCCACCGAGCGAGCCCGTGACCGTCACATTTACCAACAGACCATTTTGCCCGCGGTAGGACGTCATGTTATTCAGGGCTAGGGCCTGCGGTCCGAAATCCGGCTGCGTTACTGTCAACGTAGCCACGCGGCTGGTGGTGGCGCCGTCCATGTTGGTGATGACCACCGAGAAATGACCTGCTGAATTCGTTGACACCCCGACCAATGTCAGCGTCGCATTCGTGCGGCTCGACAATGGAGAATTCTCCAAATACCACTGATAACCTGCACCAGTGGTGTTGGAAACCACGACGCTAAAGGCGGCATTCTCGCCCACGAACCTGGACTCATCCGCGGGTTGGGAGGTAATGCCCGGCACCGCGGCACTGAGGTGGAAAGCAGCAGCCGCGGAAGCAAATTGGATCAGCAGAAATATCGCCTGCACGAGCCGCCGGCTCGCGCTGCGGTGTGCAAAAACAGCAGCGTTCATCAAAACCATTTTCATTGTGGCATTGCCAGATCACGAGTCGCCTCAATGCTCGTCCTTGACCAGCTGGTTTCAAGAAGGGAAGTGCGCAAAGACCCGTGAAGCCTGGAGTTGCGGCTCGAAACCTCCAGCCGGAAGGAATTGACGCGGTGGATTCTGTCGTGGGTGCCCTATGTGAAAGTGGTGGCTCCACGGCAACTGCGGGAACGGGTGCGGGAACGATTGCGGCAGGGGCTGATTGAAAACGTGAAATAACTGGTCCTCTCCGCTCTCGATGCGCGAGCGATTCTCCGCGCGTGAAACCCTAGAGGCAAGACTCCAAGCCGGACGGTGAGTCAAGGTACCGCAAGTCCCAGCCTTTCGGCAAGGTTTCCAACCCAGCCCGCAATGATTCTAATGATTCGGGATACCAACCAAACAAGCTACCCAAGCGGGATGACTTTTTGATGAAACCGAAATGACGGGTTCGTCATTGTCCTTTGATCATCAGCAGGAATATTTGTGTGCCTCCCAAGTGAGTGCTATGCTGATGCTCATCAAGCCGATCAACAGGATGCATGGGCAATTGAGCGCCCTCTGCCTCGCCGGGGGCATGTTTTCCGTAGCCCGCCGGGCAGAAGCAGACTTGCCGTCCCTTCTGGTCTCCCTTGTCCCACCGGCTTCCGTGCAACGCGAGCGTGAGCTGGAGTTTTACACCGGTTCCCTGAGCTGATCGCCGGTGTTCCCCGAACAGCTGGAAGGGACAGCCCCGAGGAGAAGGTCGATTTTAAAGTAAAAGCCGAGTATGAGTGAGGCTCCGAACCCAATCACCCAAATCCTCGAGGCGGCCGGCGCCGGCGACGACAAGGCCGCGGAGAAATTGCTCCCTTTGCTTTATGACGAGTTGCGGCGGCTCGCGGCAAGACAAATGGCGAACGAGAAGCCCGGGCAAACCTTGCAGGCGACGGCGCTGGTTCATGAGGCGTGGCTGCGTTTGGCTGGTTCATCCGAGCAAGTCTGGAGGAGCCGGGGACACTTCCTGGGCGCGGCTGCGGAAGCCATGCGGCGGATTCTGATCGACCGAGCCCGACGCCGCGCCCGCGCCCGCCATGGCAAAGGACTGAGCCGGGTCGACCTCGACCAGGTCGATTTGGCGGCTGAGGCACCTGACGAAACGCTGCTCCAAGTCGATGAGGCTTTACTAAAATTTGCTGAAGAAGACCCGGTAAAGGCCGAGCTCGTGAAGTTGCGCTTTTTTGTCGGCCTGAACCTGCTGGAGGCCGGACGGGCTTTGGGTTTATCGGAACGAACCGCCCACCGGTACTGGGCCTACGCCCGGGCATGGCTGTATGAGGAGCTGACCGGCAGGCAGTAAGGTGCGGCTGGAACAGAAAGGCCGGCTGCGCTCCGACAGCCAAATCGCGCATGGCATGGCCTGAGTTAACTCAAAAAAGCGCACAATGGTTAGTGCTCATATCGTATGGGCGGAGACGATTCACATTTGAATCCGGCAATAGTGGAAGAAGTATTCAGCGCCGCGGTGGCTCTTGAAGCGACCCAGCGCGCTGAGTATTTGACCGGCGCGTGCGGCGGGGACGCGCACCTCCTCCATCGGGTTGAAGCTCTTTTGCGAGCCTACACTGCCTCGGGTCGATTTCTGCCGGATGAATCAGGCTCGAGAGCGAGCACTGAGGCAAGTGAGCCAGGCCGAGCCACAGTGCTTGAGCAACCCGGGAACCGGATCGGGCGGTATAAACTCCTGCAGAAGATCGGGGAAGGCGGTTGCGGGGTGGTGTATGAAGCCGAGCAGGAAGAACCGGTGCGTCGGCAGGTAGCGCTGAAGGTCATCAAGCTGGGCATGGACACGCGGGCAGTGATCGCGCGTTTTGAAGCCGAACGCCAGACCCTGGCCCTTATGGACCATCCGAACATCGCCCGCGTGCTGGATGCGGGCGCAACCGAAAACGGCCGGCCGTACTTCGTGATGGAGTTGGTGCCGGGAGTGAAGATCACGGACTTCTGCGATGAAAACAATCTCCCAACGCACGAGCGGCTGGAGCTGTTCATCCGCGTCTGCCGGGCCGTGCAGCACGCGCATCAGAAGGGAGTCCTCCACCGCGATATCAAGCCCTCCAATATTCTGGTCCGCGATAGCGACGGCATGCCCTTCCCGAAGATTATCGATTTCGGCATCGCCAAGGCGACGACCAGTCAACTGCTGGCTGGTCCCAGCCCACTCACCGAAGTCCACCACTTTATGGGCACCCCCGCGTATATGAGCCCCGAACAGGCAATGCCGGGGTGCGTCGACATTGACACACGCACGGACATCTACAGCCTCGGCGTCCTCCTTTACGAATTGCTCACCGGCAAAACACCCTTTGATGATGCGCAACTGCTCAATGCCGGCCTGGATCAAGTGCGCAAGGCCATCCTGGAAAAAGACCCCGTGCCGCCTTCGGCGAGATTAAGAAACATGCCTGAGCGCGACCTGTTACTGACCGCCCGTCATCGGCGAGCGGAGCCGCGCAGTCTCGTGCAACTTTTGTCGGGGGATGTCGACTGCATTGTCATGAAGGCCTTGGAGAAAGATCGGGTGCGGCGTTATGAGACGGTCAATGGGTTGGCAATGGACACTCGGCGCTTTCTGGAGAACGAACCCATCGAGGCTCGGGCGCCGGGCAGCTTGTACCGGTTCCAAAAACTGGTTCATCGGAACCGGGTGCTGTTTGCCGCCGGTGGTGGCGTGATCATGGCTCTTATCCTTGGGCTGGCAGTCTCCACGTGGCTGTTCTTAAAGGAAACAGCCGCGCGGCAGCGAGCGGTAGTTGCGGAACGCGCGCAAAGCCGTTTGCTCCAGGAAGCCCGGCAGGCAGAGGCAACGGAGTCTCGTTTGAGGCGAGAGGCCGAAGTGGCGCGGCAGAATGAAGTCGAGCTGCGCCGGAAAGCCGAAGCCAACGAGCGGGTTTTGAGGGTCCAACTGTTGCTGGCCCAAGGCAAGGAGGATGAAGCCGAACGCCTCATTAATGAGGGACCACCGGCGCTGGCCCTGGTGCAGGCAATGTACCGAATCGGTTTTCAGCACGCCGTCCACAAAGAATGGGGGGCAGCTCAATCCAATTTCACGGCTATCGTTGCGGCTGCGCCAACTGAGCACTTGGCCTACCACTTTCTTGCCGCAATCCATCTTCAAACCAGGGATTTCGCCAGCTACGAACAGCTACGCCGCCTCATCCTGAACCGCTTCAGCGTGACGACTAACTCCCTGGTGGCCGAGAGAATGGCTAAAGACTGCCTGATCCTGCCCCCGGCGGAGGCAGATTTGCCGGCCATCAACCAAATGACCGATACGGCGCTGCGGGCGGGCAAGCAGCACTGGGCCTGGGTTTATTTCCAAAACGCAAAAGGGTTGGCCGAGTTTCGTATGGGGCAATTTACCAATGCCATTAACCGCATGCAGGCAGTCGTCAAGGTTGCGGGCGATCCGCGCCGGGAGGTCGAGGCCTATTCCGTTCTGGCCATGGCACATCAACAAATGCACCACCTCGAAGAGGCCCAGGCCGCCTTGCAAAAAGCAAACGAGGTCTTTCAGAGGGAGTTCCCGGAAATCAATAAGTTCTCTGACCCCGACTGGAATGACCAACTCCTCGCCCAGGCGCTGTTGCTCGAGGCAAAACAAGCTTTGAGCGAGCCGCCCCCTCCAGTCAAGTAACGGCCCGCTCGGCGCACTCAGCCAGGTTTTCGGCAATTGCTCCTTCTTTCGTGGCAGGATTCAGGTCCGAAGAGCGCCACGATCCACATAGAATGAAATCGCGTATGAGTCCCAAGGAGCGTGCTAAGGAAAGCAGGTCCTCAATCATTCAAGGCACATTGTGCCAAGCCAGACTCATGCGGCCGTGGCCCTCGCTTCCCGCTCATCCTCCGCGATGCCGCTGCCGTGACCCTTTTTCTTCGAATGGGCTGCTCGGCGCCTTTGCATTGGTCGCAGCTGTATTTCTGATCTTTGGGGACTGCGGGCGCGCGCTTTTGGCGCAATCCCTGCCGTTTCAGTTGGTCGCCACCAACAGTGCCCCGAATTTGCTGCCCGGGAAAGCCACCTGGATTGACTCCAACTCGCTCATCATGACTTCGGCGCCTATAAACTGGGGCGGCGGCATGTTGCAGGTGAACTTAGGGACAAACGCTGACTTCTTGAATGACCGGCTGGAGGTCGCGCCGCTAGATACCAATTTGCAGGTTCAGGGCAGCCAACTCCATTATCAGGGCGTACTGGTCGGGACGATCCTGGAACAGGATTGGCATCCGAGCTATTTTCTGGGCCGTCTAAACCCCGATGGTGGGCTGGATGCCAGCTTCTCAGCTCCGGCCGACCATGAGGTAGCGTCTTTGGCGTTGCAGTCCGACGGCAAAATTCTGGTGGGCGGCGCTTTTCAAACTGTGGCTGGACAGCAGCGCGTTAACCTTGCTCGTTTGAACGCGGATGGCAGCCTGGATAACTCCTTCAATCCCGCAGTGGCGAACCCAGCGGGAAGCTATTCCGAGGTTTACGCGCTCGCGCTGCAACAAGATGGGAAGATCCTTGTCGGAGGTTATTTCACTGCTCTAGCCGGGCAGGCACGAAGTGGGATTGGCCGCTTGAACCCCGATGGCAGCCTGGACACCCAGTTCAATCCCGGTGTCGGCAGCACCTGGCGAAGTTACACCGAGGTCGACACGCTAGTCCAGGACGCCTCTGGCAGAGTCCTTATCGGTGGCCTTTTTGACACCCTCGGTGGACAATCTCGCACCAATCTGGCGCGCCTCAACCCGGATGGGACGCTGGACTCTTTGTTCAATCCGGCCCCCACCGGTTATCGCGTGGACACCCTGGCGCTTCAAGCCAACGGCCAGATCCTGGTCGGCGGCAGTTTTGATACCTTGGCTGCGGTTTTCCGCGCGAACCTCGGGCGGCTGAACGCGGACGGGAGCCTCGACCTGAATTTCAACCCTGGCCCGTCCGGTTCTGGAGCGGAGGTTTTCTCAGTAGTCCCCCTGCCCGGGCAGACGGGTGCGCAGCCGATCCTGGTCGGCGGCGCATTCGCAACCCTGGCGGGCCAGGCTCGCCTCTGCTTGGGACGGCTGAATTCCGATGGCAGTCTCGATACCAATTTCAATTCCGGCATCCAGGGACCTTTGGGTGACCAGAAGGTGAATGCTTTAGCCCTGCAGGCAGACGGACGAATCCTCATAGGCGGCCAGTTTGATACCTGGGCCGGGGTGACTCGCAATAACATCGCTCGGTTGAACTCCGACGGGAGCCTCGACACGGCTTTTAATCCCGGCGTGCGCTTTCCGTCGGGCGTCGGCTCAAGCGTTGCGGTCATCAATGCGCTGGCGGTGCAACCCGATGGAAAAATAATTGTCGGCGGCACGTTCCTTGAATTAGGCGAGCCGCGTTTGCGCATCAGCTTCAGTTCTGCCGCGACGACCGAAGCCGTCACTGCGGTGCTGCGTGCCCTCACGCTGGCAAATGACCTCGAACCGCGAACGCTTGAGGGGTTGGCCAACCCGCAACCCGCACTGGGCTTAACGATCACCTTGACGGATGGGAGTGGCAACGAGCAAATCGTCGCCAAATCCATTCAGTTCTCCTATCTGGTCGACCTCAAGTTTGAGCCGGACGCGGTGTATGTTACTGGCACGGTCGATGCCCGGAGCGTTTTGGAGTGCGCCTTGAACACCGCTCCCGGCACGTTTGTCATCCTGGATGGTTACCAATTGACGAATCCTCTCATCGATTGCGCCAGTTCATTTGATGCGTCAAGCCAGACCGTTTATGTGGGAACCGATGACGTGCAGTCGGACTCGGTGTGCACGCTAACCGTGCAGGTCGGCACCCTCTCCGCTCAACTCGACGTTAATCGTCTGGCTGAGGATCAGTGTGCCGTCGATTTGTTTGAGGGCATTACCTGGCTTCAGAATTCTGCACTCCGGCGGCGCGCGCCTAGACAAACGAGCGGGACCCTGGTCTCGGCCGCCAGTTTTCGCGCCCTGGAAACGCTGATGAATCAGACCAGCGAAGGGCAGCGACTGGCGAATCTGTATCGACAAAATACCGCCGAATTGGTTGGAATCATGCTACGCAACCCGTCGCTGCTGGAAGACACGCTTAGTCTGGTGCAGAGCTTTCAACCGGGTGTGGCGAGCCTCCTGGCGGGAGACGGCAGTTCCTTCTCGGTCACGGCGGCGATGGTCAGGCAGGTGCAAACGCTGGCGAGCCAGTTTGCGAGCTTGGGGAGCACCAACTTGCGCGCCGCGATTCAAAGTGAAACCAGCCGCTTGAACAATTTCAACGGATTTGTCGGCCGTAATTTTAATGGTTGGGCCGCGACTTTGGGAGTCAACATTCCGACTAACGCCTTCGTCCAGGCAAACGTCGTTCGAACGAACCGTGGCCAATTCACCGTGGAAGCCAACGCCCTCGATGGTCTGAGCTATTCGCTCTGGCGCGCGCCCGATTTGGCGGGCTCCGCGTGGACTCACGTGACCAATGCGATCCTGGCACAGAATGGATTCACGGTGGACTTCACCGACCCCGCGGCGCCGCTTGGAAGAGCATTCTACCGGGTTGGCGTGGTGCCGGTGGCGCCCACCGTGCTGACCGCACCCTACCCCTCGACTCAGTTGGAAGGCGCCAATCTGTCTCTTTCCGTGGTGGCTTCTGGATTTCATTTGGGATACCAGTGGCAATTCAACGGGGAGGATATCCCCGGAGCGACCACTTCAACACTCACGCTGCCCCATCTCTCCCGGTGCCAGGAGGGTCTGTATAACGTGCAGGTCTCCAATGGGGGCGGCATAGTGACCAGCGCTCCGGCTTTCCTCAGCGTGACCCCGCACAGCTTCGAACTCGTAAGCACAGGATTAGTCGCCCATCTGCCGTTTGACGGGGATTATCATGACGTCTCCGGCAACGGTTATGACGGCGCCGTCATAGGAGCCACGGCGCTCATTCCGGGCCTGGTCGGTGCGGGGGCGATGCGGTTCAACACCCACGAGGATGGGTCAAGCTTCAACTACATCAGCCTCGGAACGAACCTGGCAAAGCGGATTGCCACCAACGATTTCAGCGTCGCGTTTTGGGTAAACCTGACCAACCTGAGCGCCGATTTGCCGTTGCTGTCAAACGCGGACTTGCGCAATTCAACCAATGCCGGGTTTACACTCGTTGTCGGGCGCTACGGTTACCTCCTTCTGACCATCGCCGATGGATCCGGCGTGGCGGTATCCTCACAAAGCCAACTGCCAATCGACGGCGCGTGGCACCATGTAGCCGTTACGTGTCAGCGCAAAGGCCTGGCGGAAGTCTACGTTAACGGGCTGCTGACGCAGCAAAGTTATCTGCCAACCTTGTCCGGCAGCATCGACTCGGGCTTGCCGCTCAATATCGGGCAGGATGGGCTGGGAAACTATGTTTCGGTTGGAGTGACCGGCACCAACAGCGGAATCGTTGATGACGTCGGCATCTGGCAAACCGCACTCACCCCGGCCCAAGTCGCAGCCCTTTATTTCCAGGGGTCGGAGGGATTGAGTTTCGACAAGCTGCCATCTCCTCCGTCGATTTTTTCGCAGCCATGCAGCCAGGCCGTGACCGAGGGGCTAAACGCCGTCTTCACAGTCATTGGGCTGGGAACAAACCTGAATTACGGATGGCGAGCGAACGGGGCCAAGCTGGGAAACGCGACCAATGGATCGCTGACGCTCTCGAATGTCCAGCTTTCCCAGGCGGGGGTCTACACGGTGGTGCTGGCCAATGCCTTCGGTTCGGTGACGAGCACGCCCGCGATTTTGACCGTTAACCCGCGGCCTTCCTATGTACTGACCAACGGACTGCTCGCCCATCTGCCTTTCGATGGAGGATACAACGACGTCTCTGGCGGCGGCTTTAACGGCTCAGCAATCGGGATGCCCGCGCTTGCCGCCGGAAAAGTGGGGACGAGCGCTCTAAGCTTCACCACCGCACAAAACGGTTCAAGCTTCAATTACCTGACGCTCGGCACCAACCTGGTTAATGAGATAGCAACCAACGATTTCAGCGCCTCGTTTTGGATCAACATTGCCAACTTCGGTGGCAACCCGGCGTTGCTGGCTAATGAATCCTGGGCCAACCCGTCCAGCCCGGGATTGACTTTTGCTGTCGGAAACGGGGGCGTGCTGAACGCGAACGTGAGCATTGGCACTGGCGTGCCGCTGGCGGTTACTGGTGGAGGGATCGCAGATGGAAACTGGCATCACGTCGCGATGACTTACCTGCGCGGCCGCTTGGCTGTGCTCTATCAAGATGGCCAACCGATGGCCACAACCCCCCTGTTCCTGGCGGGCAACCTCAACTCCGGTCTGCCGCTCAACCTTGGCCAGGATGGAACTGGACATTACTCCGGCGTTGGTTCGACGGGCATTACCAACGCGTTGCTGGATGACCTTGGCATCTGGCAGCGCTCACTGGATCGGCGAGAAGTGGAATTTATTTATCTGCAAGGCCGCGACGGGCAAACGTTCGACAAGTAAGGCCACGGCGCGCGGCATTCGATGACGCCATATATGAAAGTATCGCTCTGCGGTCACCTTTGCCGCATGGGCACATTCGGCCCGAATTCCATCAAGGCCCCAGTCGAACGGTTTGGAATATGGCCTGACAATCCACAACCCATCCAGGAGAATCGCCAAAATTCAAGGGCTGGCATTCTTCGTCATGACTCTGATGCACTTGGCTGCCGCGCCGTGTTCGCTTGGGACCGCAAAGGTACGGATTAGGCTCAGTAATCAACCGAATTGGCACTGCTGCTGCACAGCGGGATACTGCCCATGCGTTATGAAATCCAAAAAAGGATCTTCCGAGAGCAGTGCAGGGGTTGATCAGAACCGCAAGTCCCAGGGCGATGCTGGAAGCAACGGCGAGTTCAGGGCAACCGGGACGTCCAAAGGCTGGGAAGCTTCGAGGATATTCCAGGACTCCTGGCGCGAGGCGGGTTGGTTCGAGCAGTGGGAGCGCGTGGCCCGCCACGAAGCATAACCCGCCCCTCGGCCTCGCTCTATTTCCTCGGCCGCCCCGCGGGTGTCGGGTCACCTGAACATAGCTGGCCTTTACTTGGTAGCCTGACCGGCCGGTTCTGGCCCAGCCGCCTCGGCCAAAGCTTCTTTTCCGAGAAGATTCCGCACGAAAAAACTGATTCGGCGTTTGTTTCCATACGGGCTGCCGCCGGATCCGTGTCCTCCGCCTGGGAACACAATCATTTCGAAATCCTTGTCTGCGCGGATGAGCGCCTTGACGACCTGGAAGGTGCTTGAGGGGTCGACGTTCCGGTCCAATTCGCCCACGGTGAGCAGGAGTTTGCCTTTAAGATTATGGGCAAGGGTGACGTTGGATTGCTGCTCGTACCACGGGCCAACGGGCCAGCCCATCCATTGTTCATTCCACCAGATTTTATCCATGCGATTGTCGTGGCATCCGCAATCGGCGGCCGCGACCTTGTAGAAATCGCCGTGCGTGAGCAATGCGCCGAGAGCACTTTGTCCGCCGGCTGACCCTCCGTAAATGCCCACCCGGCTCAGGTCCATGTACGGATATTTGGCGGCGGCTGCTTTCATCCACAGGATGCGATCGGGCAGGCCGGCGTCGGCAAGATTCCTCCAACAGACATCGTGGAATTTCTTGGAGCGGTTGGAGGTGCCCATGCCGTCGATTTGCACGATGATGAATCCATGGCTTGCCAAATCATCGTAGCGATAGGACGCACGAAATGCTTTTGGGACGTAAGAATCCTGAGGGCCGGCATAAATTTCCTCGATGACCGGGTATTTTCTATCGGGGTCGAAATTGACGGGTCGATAAATGATCCCATAAATGTCGGTCACGCCGTCACGGCCTTTGGCGGAGAATCTTTCCGGCGCGCGCCAGCCTGAAGCCAACAGGCTTTTCGCGTCCGATTGTTCCAGGCGGCAAACAAGATGCCCATCGTCGGAGGAACGCAATTCCGTGACCGGCGGCTGGTCCACCCGAGACCAGGTGTCCACGAAAAACCGGTGATCGGGTGAGAACACGGCCGAGTGTGTGCCGTTGCCATCAGTGAGCACCTTGAAGCCTGAACCGTCAAAATTGACCCGGCAATAGTGGACATAATACGGATCCTCATCCGTGTGAACGCCCCCGGCGCGAAACCAAATCACCCGCTTGTTCGGATCGACTTTTTCCACGTCACGAACGACCCAATCGCCCCGGGTGATCTGGTTTTTGACCCGGCCGGAAGCGCTGTCATACAGATACAAGTGGTTCCACCCGTCGCGTTCGGACATCCAGATGAGCTCATGCGAGTCTTCCAGGTACTCGGTAAAATATTTGCCCGAGTAACAGAAGAACGTGGCGCATTGCTCATCGACGATCGTGCGGACCTCGCCCGTGGCAGCGTTGACGCCCAGGACTCGAAAGACCTGGTGGCCGCGTTGGTTAAACTCGAAAGTGAACTCTTGTGAGTTTGTGTTCCACCGCAAATTTTCGTTGGACCACGGAATTTGAAACAAGGCGTCCTGCACGGGAATTTCCCTGCAGCCGTCGACTTCAAAAAGGTGGGGTTTGCTGACCGGAACATCGTCGCCCGGCTTCAAGTACGGGTACGATTGCAGCCTGGGCTGCAGTTGATCTTCGGGAGAAGATTCGACGAGGTAAACGGTGCGCTGGGTGCCCGCCTTTGTGCGCATCGCGACGAACCGTTTGGAGTCCGGCGCCCAATACACCTCCGGAGTCGGTGATTCCGGCTCGTGGGCGCCATATTCCATTTCGATGGCTCGCGTGCGTTCGATATCCTTGGCGTAGCTATCGGTGGGATTTGCATCGTACGTGAGGGCCCGTTCAGTTCCGGATTTTACATCGCGCAAATACAAGTTGTGACCGCGCACCAGGGTTTCCCAGAGGCCGTCGGGCGAGGCAATCCCCCGAACCGGGGTTTCCGGGCGAGGGCGTCGCCGTTGCGGCCCGCGAGGCGCCTCGTCGCCGGGCTCAGGCTTTTCTTTCCCGGGTTTCTGCGTGAGTTGATACGATTCGAGGTTGCACTCCCATTCGGCATCAGGCGTGACCAGGGTCATTGATTTGCCGCCTT
>DATGLT010000339.1:0-4449 GCA_035294005.1 Verrucomicrobiia bacterium | reverse complement strand
CTTTGCCGGTGCCGCTTTCACCCGTAATGAGTACGTTGGCGTCGGAAGGACCCACCCGCTCGATCAATTGCAACACCGGCCGCATCGCGGTTGACTCGGCGATCAGTTCCGGCCGCGATTGCCCCCGCAAAATCTCGTTCTCCGCCTCCAGCCGTTTGCCTTTTCGCAAGGCCTGATGGAATTCGATCTGTGTGCGGATGATGGTCAGCAAGCGTACGTTGTCCCACGGTTTCTGAATGAAATCCCGTGCCCCGCGCCTCATCGCCTCGACGGCCAGGTCGACATTGGCCCACGCTGTCATCACTACCACCGGCGGAATGCCGTCCAATTCCTGAATGCGCGAGAGCAGTTCCAAGCCTTCCTGGCCCGAAGTCGTATCGCGCGAATAGTTCAGGTCCATTAAGACCAACGCAAACTCCTCCTTACGCAAGGCTTCAATCACCTGCTCGGGAGACTCAACCGTTTCAGTGGGGTAACCCTCCGATTTCAACAAGAGCACCAAAGCTTCGCGGACGTCTGCTTGATCGTCTGCGATCAGAATCCTGACCCGAGTTGTGCCGGGCTTTTTCATCCGTCTATGGGTTCGAGGACCATTTCCGATATCCATACAACCAGCAACGACCTGTTGGCAACCAATACCTAATGTGAAGTCCGGCGCAGCGGAGGGGCGTTCCCAAGCCGGTTTGTTTGGTCGCTACAGCAAACGGTTGTGAAGGCAATATCGATCGGAGACGACTCGTCTTGGCAGGGATGTAGTTAAAGCCCCGGTCAACCTTCGGGAGTCTGGAAAAGCATCTCTAGCCGCTGCCTCAACTCCGGGGGTAACCGATCCAACATCGAGCTTTCCACAAGCCCTAGTTCAATCAGGTCGCGCAAATGGGTTCTGTCCTTGTCTCGAAACGCGGTCAGCTTCATGCGCACCAGGGCGTCCAATGCAACCAACCGAAATTGGTCGGCCGGCTCCGACTCGGTCACGTCGGGTGACGCCAGGGGGTTGTCGGGCCGAACTCGTTCGCCGGCGAAGACCACGTGCAGCGCGTCGCGAGGGCTGGTTCCCGCGCCATCGAGAAATAAATCCAACCCACCGGCTCGTCCCCGGTTGGCCGCCTTGCGGTAAACAAAGCCGCACGACTCCAGCGCCTGGGTTGCGGCTGCGAGATCCGCCCGCCGCAGTAGAATGTCCACATCGCGGGTATTCCGCACAGCCGCTTCGTCCACTCGCGAGACCCAGGCAGCGACGGCATTTCCGCCCACAATCGCATACGGGACGTTCGCCCGCTCAAGTGCTCTGGCGGCGCGCAGCAGCCGTTCGCGAACTTTTTCCACCGCCGCAATCATGCGCTGCCACGACACAGGGGCAAGTAGTCCGTCCATACTCACCCCCATACCTTACACGAACCGTCCTGTCTTGGCCAGAATCCCAGCAGACCTTGAGTTGGGAGCATCTCAATTTCGAATATACGCTGGAACCCAACCCGGACGCCGCCGACGACAAGAACGAGCCGCCGCAAAAACTGGCGCTCGCGTTCTCCACCGCTGATGTGGTGGCGCTCGGCTGGCGACTCGGGGTCCTGGCCGATAAGCTCCAGGAAAACGACCTGGCCGCGGTCCGCATCCTGCCCAAACGCTTCGCCGATGTTGACCGCCATATGCCCTTCGTAGCTTCCGTCTCCATCACGCCGATTGCAGGCAGTGAACCTTAAACTTCCCGTGATCGTCGGCTACAACTCTGATTGGCGTTTCGCACCCAAATCACGCAGCAAGCTAAACATTTTCTCCCATTTCTGGACTCCTTGCTGCACCTGCGTGCGCACGGATTCGGATTCAGACTTATCATGGAGCGTTTCCCGATTCGCTTTAAGCCGGGCTTCGGCGGCATCCAGCAGCGTTCCGCGCTGGCTTTTGAAAACCCTGTTGACGTCCGCACCAGCTCGCACGAGAAGCTTCACCACTTTATGGTTGTGCAGGAAGACAGCGTGACAAAGACCATTGCCCCCGAGCTTATCTTCCACAGTGTCTATTTTGGCTCCGGCTTGCAGCAGGTCGTTGATCATCGGAACTGCGATTTCTTCCGGTACCGTCGCAGCGCAATTCAGAGGCGATTGGTCCAGCGGATTGACTGCGTTAACGTCGGCACCCGCGTTCAGCAACTCACGGAAAATCTCAAGCTGTTTTGCGCTCACAGCTACGCACAGTGGTGGAAAGTGTCTCGTCTTTGGATCAAGATTCAGCTTGGCCCCACGTCGGAGCAAGAACCGCACCGCTTCCAGATGGCCTCGTTCGATTGCGATGTTCAGGGGAGTGTTTCCGGAGGTGTTCAAGGCATTCACGTCCGCACCTGCTGCCAACAGTCGCTCAATTACTCCGGTGTTGCCGCTCAACATGGCGTAATGAAGCGGCTGCTCTTCTCGGGTTGTTTCTTCAAAACCCCAGTCTTTGGCTGAAACATCTGCTCCGGCCTTTAACAAGACGTCCACAACGTCCCGATGCCCATGCTGGGCCGCATACATCAACGGCGTTTGATCCCAATTTGGTCCGTTTCGATTGTCGCGAACGTCCGCTGCCACACCCTTGGCGAGCAACGCTTGCACCGCTTCTGCATTGCCCTTCACGGCTGCCTCAAAAAGAGCAACTTCGCTTTCGTTCAGCCGTCGTGCTGCCGCCTGCGTGGCAGTACGGTTACTTGCTGCCTTTTTTCGCATAAATCAAGATGGCTAAATCGTGGTCGGCCAAACCCTTCTGTAACAGCTTCAATCTCACCCTCTGAAGGTTCCCTTCAGTGCCACTGTACACCGTGAAGAAAACCGCAACGTGAGTTGTTGTATGGCGGTCGCAATAGTTCAAAATCGCGTCTAATTGTGGCTCCACAACCATCGGGGTCAACCCATAGTTTAGTCTGTTTTCACGCTTGACGTCCGCCCGCGCTTGGGTCCATGAAGCTGGGATGCCGCGCAAACTGCGCATCCAATATCCCGGCGCGATGTATCACGTGATGAGCCGCGGAGATCGCCGGGAAAAGATCTTTCTGGATGACGTAGATCGTCACGATTTCCTCAAGACCATGGCCCAGGCGTGTCAGAAAACCGGCTGGCAAGTCCACGCCTATTGCCTGATGTCCAACCACTATCACCTGGTGCTTGAGACGCCGGAGCCCAACCTGGTGCCTGGCATGGCCTGGCTGCAAAGCACCTACACCATTCGGCTCAATCATCGCCACAAACTCGTTGGCCATGTGTTCAGCGGACGCTATCGAGCTCAATTAGTCGAGGGCAGTGGGGACGGTTACTTGCGCACGGCCTGCGATTATGTGCATTTGAACCCGGTGCGAGCCAAGCTGCTCAGACCCGAGGAGCGCTTGCTATCGTATCCCTGGAGCAGTTTCGGTTGGTATCTGGCGGCGCCGGAGCATCGGCCTGCTTGGATTCGCGTGGACCGACTGCTGGGCGAGCACGGGATACAGGAGGACACGGCTGCGGCGCGCCGGCAGTTTGAGCAGCGGATGGAGAAGCGGCGATTGGAGGAATCGGACCCGGAAATGCTCAAGCAAATGCAGCGCGGCTGGTGCTTGGGCGGGGGCGCTTTCAAAAAAGAGATGCTGGTCAGGATGGAAGGCAACTTGGGCGAGCATCATTCCGGTGAACTGCACCGGGCAAGCGCCCAGGCCAAGGCCGAGCGGCTCGTGGCAGAAGAACTTCAGCGACTGGGCTGGGCGGAAGCCGACTTGGCGGCGCGCCGCAAGAATGATCCCGCGAAATTGGAGCTGGCCGCCCGGCTACGCCGCGAGACCACCCTTCCGTTAAAAGCGATTGCCGCGCGAGTGCATCTGGGAACGTCCAAGACAGCCAACGCCAAGCTTCACACCTACATGCGCGGGTTGTTGCAACAGGAGCCCAATCAACCGGGATTAGGTATTTGATCGATCCATGGATAACGGAAAACGGACCAAACTATGGGCTGACCCCTTTACGTGGCTCGGCTTTCTGTCGCAGCAGGTGCAAGGGCTGCCAATTGCTTCAGATCGAGAAATGATTTGCGTGACAGCGAGCACTTCGCGTTGTCGGACCACACAGAGAAAGAAACGCACATGCCAAATCTAATATTGAAGCGCAAGGGATTCAATTCCTTTGTCTATTCATACTCCTAGCCGGACGCGGTCTTCGCCTTTTTTCTGTTCCGCGGTGATTTGGGAGACCACTACCTGGAGTCTGCCTATTGTCCACTATCGATAACCGCTGGCGTGCCAAGAATCAATTCAGTCTGCTCTTGATAACTACCTCAATGCAATGTGTCAAGTGTTGAGATGTGACCCCACCCCCCATTTTGATGATGCGCTCATGCCCTCGATCGTCTCCACGTCCTTTCGATTCAAGACAATGTTTGGTACAAGGGCTGGTAATCCAAGCGCGGGACTAGCTTGTGCGGGTTCGCCGTTCCTGCGGCTTTGCCCCT
>DATGLT010000338.1:0-6278 GCA_035294005.1 Verrucomicrobiia bacterium | reverse complement strand
TTAATCATATTGTGACTATCCCCGGTGATTCGAGTGGCAACGGTCGTCGTGTCGTAAATCCGGTGTGCGTCGTCTCGCCCCACGCCATGAGGACGCAGCTCGCGGTCGTTGAAATGGTCCCACCCGACGAACCGAAAATGCCCCGGACGCAAGCCGCAATCATCGTCATCCCCTACGTGCCGTCCGTGAAACCGCAGCCCGCCGCCCACGGCGAGACTGATTCCAGGCGGCAGAGGCGCCCACCCGCAATAATGATCGTTATAGCGCCAGCTTACCCAGGAGGGACCCCATACGCGCCCGGGCACCCAGCACCAGCCTAAGTGCGCATGCCGGAACCACGTGCCATAATGGAAGGGAGCCCAGCCCCATGAATAATCCGAAAGCCAGTACCAACCGCAATCCGAGTAAACCCAATGGCCGCAATCAAAATATGGTTGCCAGCCGGCATTGACCACCACCGCGGTTGGTTGCCAGCTGCGTCCATATCCCGCCACATCCACCCAGTTGCCGTAAGGCGCGAGTGAATCATAAAACATGTCCTCAGCACCAGGATCCGGAGGAGTCAAGGGAGCCTCAGCAGCGTAGGCGGGGCTTTCATCCGCAGGTGGAGGAGGGGGTGCCTGATCAAGGGGCGAATTGCCTTGGGGCTGCATTCCGCCGTTCGGGCCGGGAGGCCCCGGTTCTGGACCCGCCGGCGCGGTCGCGGCTGCAACCAGCATGGTTTTGAGAGCCTCATCGCGCTGAATCATGGCCGTGACCACCGCCCCCGGCACGCCGATATCATTGAGGTAAATGATCTCCTCGGCGCCCAAATTGAACGTGCGAGTCGAGTTGGTCACAAACGCCAGGAGAATCGATTCGTCCACTCCGGAATTGGCCAGCTTGACAATCTCACTGACGGGACTGGTGGGCCGAATATTGGGCGGCATGGGCTTCGCGTTGGTCACGAGCTGAGCTGGAGCATCGGTGTCGGCCGTCGGGGCTTGTACGGACTGCTCAGCGTGTTTCGTGACGATTGCGGCCTCGCCCGCAGGAGCCGCATTTGTGACTGTCGCAGGGCCGGTCGACTCGGTGGCAATGCTGCCAAGTGGCGCGCTCGCAAGGAAAACGGTTGAAATCAGCCCCAGGCTCCTTGAGCACAACATCCGGTGTTTCATAATAGGTCCGGTGACAACCTACGCTGGATTACGTCGGCTGTCATCAGGATCGACTCAATTCACCCGCCGTCTATTCAGAAGAGGAAAGTCAGGCCGAACATGCCCCCGACCCCATTGAGCCCGCGGTTGGGGTTGGAAATCCCCGCACACGACATGTGCAGCAGTCGGGCATCAACCGTTAAGGCCAGGTTTTCACGCAGGAAAACATGCATTCCGATTATGCCTTGGAGGTTGAACTCGAAGGTGTTACTGAGGTCTGGAGCCCTTATCGAGGTGGCGGTCGCGCCCGCCCCTCCATCGATGAAGGGGATGAACCGCGTGCCGGTTGCAAAGCTGTACCGGAGATGCGGCGCCAGCCCAATCACCCATTCACTGGCGGGTGAGAACTCCGCCCCGCCAAAAAGCTCGCCCCGAAGCTCCCAATTGCCTTTGTAAAAATGACCGACCCCAACCGGGTGGCCGAGCATATGTCCGTAGGAAACGCTAAGCAGGGCAAGGTCATGGGCCTGGAGGCTGCCGAAAATGCCCAAACCCTGAATGGACCCGGCCTCGACCGAGAACGTCTGCGCGCCCGATCGGAAGCCTTCCCCTATCCCTGATTCCCACAGGGAGTGCCCGGCCGGAGCTAAACTGAACCCGGTCTGTTGATCGCCGACCGCGTACGGAACGGACGCAGCGTAATCACTTGAACATGCCCCACACCAAAAAAACAGGCCCGCACAAACTTTCCCAATTTCCCGCATCATTTCCCAATTGCTTGTATGACACCGTCTCCACTCAGAAAGGACCTTTTTGGCTCCCGGTCCAGGCCGTGGTTCAGCGAAAGCTAAAGCCGGGCCGAGCCCGAACGTGGGGACAAAAACCAGTGCGCAACATGTACTTGGTTGCCTGAGGAAACAAATGGGTTTGTAACCGGACTGTGTTGACCCTAGACCATGTGAAACAGCAAGAGCACTAGACCTCGATCCGTTGCGGAACAGCGGGATTCCTGGCGAGCGCACCCTCGCAGCTCTTCAAACCGGTCCGCCCGCTTATTACGGAAGCCGAACTCAGGCCAGGCATGCTCCGCAGGAATTCGGTTGCCGCCTCAGTGATGTGTGGCAGTATTTCCGAGCCATGAAGGCAACTGCTGGCGCCGTGCCGTGCAGCCGGGTGCCCCTGTAACTCAAATGGATAGAGTAGCGGTTTCCTAAACCGCCTATCCCGGTTCAATTCCGGGCGGGGGTACCATTCTTCGGCATTGTCCGACCTTTCACCTCTCTCCCAAAATCGGGGCTGTGACGCAGGCCGAGTTTGGCAATCTGGCCATCTTCTCTTCGCAAGATACGCACGATCCATTTGCCCCAACTCACTGCTGCGTTGCGCTCGATGGCTTTGGACACTCCTCGACAAACCTAAGGGCTTCATCGACGAAGATCTGTCCGGTGCGCTCGCCCAGGCTCGTGCGGGTGATGTAGGCATAGCGTTCGAAACTGTCGAAGTCCTCCCTACAAAGAATGTAACCGAAGGCGTCGTTGGTCAGCCCGAAAAGGAGGTTATGCCGGCCGCGCATTTTACGCTTCAGATAAAAGCCGATGTTCGGCAGCGCTTCGCCGGGAATGGTCAGGATCTGGGCATCCCCGATATTCACAACATTCAATTGCGTTGTGACACTGTCGGGCGCGGCCGGCTCGAACCCTGGCAATTGCTTCATCAGTGCGCGCATATCGGGAGAATCCACAGGTAGCTTGAGAGATCGGGCCGCGCAAAAAAGCTCGGGTTCGGCCTGCACCCGGGCGGGCTGGACGATGCGCAGCGCCTCGTCGGCGAGCAATTTGCCTATACGCTGGCACTCTTCCCAAGTGCGCGCATCCCGCCCGTCCGGCATCCGGTTGTCGGCGGTGACCATGCCTCCCTGGGCGCTGTTCATGAAGATGCCCGTTGCCCCACCCTTGGCCGCAATCTCATCGTAGAGCGGCCCGACGAGGTCCGGGCTGCAAATCCCCACGCCGCTGCCCAGAACCTCCGGGTGAATCGCGTAATTCACGAGCGTGGCAATCGGGCGGCCCGACAAGTCCAACGCCTGAATAACACTGCAACGGGGATCGTAAAGCTGTTCCGCGTAATAGTTGAACGCGATTTTTCCCTTGGCCGGTCCGGTCGCTATCTTCAACTGCGCCGGCTGCAACTGATCCACCGCCTGGTTGATCGCTTCGGCCATTTTCACGCATACCATTTCCAGGTACCGCGGATCGCTCGAAGTGCCGCCTTTGCCATCCGGGAACCCATAGCAATCCGGCGCGCTATGAGTGTGCGTTGCGCCGATCAGAATGTTCCCGGGCGGGATGCCGCGCACACCGGCTCGGACGCGGCGAGCCAGCACCGAAGGAAACCCGAGAAAATCCGCGCTCGCAATTGCAACCCGGTTGGTTCCCTGTTCAAAGACCAGTGCCCGAACCGTCAGGTCCCCTGCCTTTTTCGTAACCGGGTTTGGGGCACCGACGCCGCCAATGACCGGCAAGAGTGGGTTTGGCGTGACCACCCGGACAGCGATGGCCGCGCGGAATGCCGCCGCGGCTTCCAGTTGGGCCCACGTCAGGCAGACCAGAATCAATAGAATTCTCATACGGTTTGGCGAGTTCTGATGACCGGCAGTGAGCCAGAACACCCCGGGCGAAGCAAGGGCGAACGCCGCCATTCATCCCCGCGCTGAGGCCAATGTGCGGGTGAGGACGCTAAACCCAACCCTGCACCTGCATTCCTCTGATTGACATTCATTTTTAACGTCAATTTATTGATTGCATCGTTTTCTCTTATTCGTAACATTAACGGCGTGCTTCCCGTGCGCGGCGGGCCCACCGGATCTCGGTTCGGCACGTCGCATTGCGGGACCGGACATTTCGACGGGATGTTCAGAGCTGCTCCAGGGCAGCCTGCGAGGAGGTTGGATTTCAGCCTTGACAGATTTCCCGGCGAGCCCGGAAAAGTCGGTGCTTGGATTCGTGGGATAGCGTTTGCCGCTCAGGCGCGCGGCAGCGAGTCCCGGTGGAACCAAGCTCGACGCACTGAATGAAAAAAGCTCAAAGAGCGAAATCGAACATGAAAGACATAACACCCAAGTTAATAGCCGCGGGCCTGCTGTGCGTTGCAGGCACCTCCGCGGTGGCGGCCGGATTTCTCCCGGTCCCGCTGAATCAGGCAAGTTACACGCACGATATGATCGTCGAGAGCAACGCCACGCCCGCATTACGAGTGGTGACGACGGCTTCCGTCGATAACGGCATTGCCAATACGGCCAATACCTGGATGGAGGTCGGCTTCGACCCGGCGAATCCGAACAACGGTTTGCCCCCGGCGGGGACCGTCGTGGTAGCGGTTTCGAACGCGAACTACTCGTTCAAGATGCCTCCGACCTACGAAGGCCCGAATGGCATCCTGATTGATACCGTGGTCAGCAACGGCACCTTTACACTAACGACTCCGGCCAGTTACAAGCTGCTGTCCTTCTTATCCTCAGGCGGCAACGGTGGCGACAACATCGGGGTTCGAGTCCATCACCAGGATGGGACCACCGAGACCGGAGGCTTTGGATCGCCGGACTGGTTCGGCGGCACGAGCAACGTGGCGGTGATCGCCAACGAGCGCTGCGGCAGCACCACGGAGATGACGTATGCCAACGCGAACAGCCAAAATCCGAGGCTCTACTTCCGGGACATGTCTCTGACCAACAGCAGCCCGGTGACGAGCATCGATTTCTATTACCTGAGCGGCCAATCCAGCTCACACAATGATATCGTGGCGGTCAGTGGCGCCACGGCAACAGGCGGCGCGGTCGGTCCCGTCGATGTAACCGGGTACGACTACGATTTCGTGGTCGAGGCCAGCGCGCCGAAGCGCGGGCCGGTGACTGCGGCCGATGGCAGCACCCCGGCGACGACCGCAACGATGGACAGTGGCGATTCGAACACGGGCTATACCTGGTACGAAATCGGCCATAATTACAACGACTGCAACAACGCCGGCCCGATCAGCAGCACGAATGTGCTGGCGCAACAAATCGCCCAGAGCACCGGAATTCCCCACGCCGGCGCCATGGTCACCAATGCGGCCGGAGACCGGATTTTTCAAATGCCGCCCGATTACACGACCAACAACGCCTGTTTGTTGAATTCGGTTATTACCTCGAACACTATCACCTTCGCCAGCCCGACCGCGGCATCGGCTTTGTCGTTCCTGGCCGCCGGCGGTGGCGGGGGCGGGCGTCCCGAGATTGTCGCCCATCACGCGGACGGGTTCCTTGAAACCAACGTCATTACTGTCCCGGACTGGTTCAACGACAGCGCCCCATATGTGATCGCTGCCAACGGCCGCGTCGCCGCCGATACTGCCAATTGGGACCAGGTCACCAACTCCAGCCGCAATCCGCGCTTGTTCAACGCAGACGTTCTGCTGCTGCAGCACACGGCCAGCCCGGTCACCAGCGTGGACTTGTTCAATACGAATAATTTCACTGGAACGGTGGCCATCTTCGCAGTCAGCGCAAATCCAGGGCCTCTTGAGCCGATTTTCCTGACCCAGGCAACCTCTATCACAACCAACGCCGGCGGCAACGTGCAGTTCGCCGCCTCGGCCACCGCGGATGTGCCGGTCAGTTATCAGTGGCAAAAGGGCACCAACGGTGTTTTCGTCAACTTGACCGACGGGGGCAACGTCTCCGGATCCACGACAGCGACGCTGCAACTGTCGAACGTGGGTGACGCAGACGAGGCGACCTATCGCCTCGTTGCGACCGACAGCGCCGGCACCTCAACCAGCAGCGCCGCAACGTTAACTGTCCTGTCCACCCTTGGGGTTGTCACACTCCCATCCGATCCGATCGTTGGCGTCCCCAATAACGGCAACGAACCCAATGAAGGCGTCGAGAAAACCATCGACGACACGACTTCGAAAATGTTCACCGGGGCGTTAAACAGCGGTTCTCCCGCGGGCACCGAAGCCGGCTTCATTGTGACACCGTCGATGGGACGCACGCGCGTAACCGCCATCCAGCTGATTGCGGCCAATGACGCACCCGAACGCGACCCGGCCAATTCCATCCTCGAAGGGTCTGACGACGGCGGCGCGACCTGGACGCTCGTTTCG
>DATGLT010000337.1:0-5097 GCA_035294005.1 Verrucomicrobiia bacterium | reverse complement strand
TTGCGTCGGTTTACCGCAATGATTCAGCAAAGCCGCGCGTGGCGGTATCGCTTAAAGGTCGCCCGCCCAACACTCATGGAATCGGCGCAAAAGTTATTGTTCGCGGCGGCGCTGTGCCCTTTCAAAGCCAGGAAATTATCGGCGGCGGCCGTTACCTGTCCTGCGATCAGGCTATGCGCGCGTTTGCTGCCGGTTCACTTACGAACGTCCTCACAATTGAGGTGCTCTGGCCCGATCGCTGGCGCAGCGTCATAACCAACGCATCGGCCAATTATATTTATGAGGTGGACGAGTTGGGTGCCAGTCGTATGGGGGCTGACGGAATCCAGGCGAACTCGGGCCCCGCGCATCCGCTTTTCGAAGATAAGAGCGGCATGCTTTCGCATGTTCACCACGAGGACCCATTCGACGATTTTGCGTTGCAGCCTTCGCTGCCCAAGCGGCTGAGCCAGTCCGGCCCGGGAGTGTGTTGGTGCGACCTCACAGGAAATGGAAGAGATGATCTCGTGATCGCTTCGGGCAAAGGGGGAAAGCTGGCCGTGTTCATGAATGACGGGCACGGCGGATTCAAGCTGAACAAAAACTCAGCGTCCGAAAGCATCGCCACCCGGGATCAAACCAGTGTGTTGGAGATGCCGGGCGCCAACAGCGGGGTGCTGCTGCTCGCTTCCGCTAATTACGAGGATCCAACACAGGCAGGCAGCTCCATAAGTACTGTGGACACGGTGTCGGGAATCAGCAGCAACGTTATCTCAGATCTGCCTGAGAGCATCGGAGCCATGGCGCTGGGCGACTTGGACGGTGACGGCAACTTGGACTTGTTTGTGGGCGGCCAGGTAAAGCGTGGACGATATCCAGAACCGGTTAGTTCGCGCATTTATCGATTCAAAGACGGCCACTTCCAGTTGGATGAAGCAAACACGCGATTGCTTGAAACAATTGGCCTGGTGACGGGAGCAGTCTGGAGCGACCTGGATGGCGACGGCTTTCCCGAGCTCATCCTGGCGTGCGAATGGGGACCGATACGCATCTTTCACAATGACCATGGACATTTATCCGCTTCGAACATGCCGCTTCGTTTTCCATCACAAAACCAAAGCATGCCTGAAGCGCTTCTAACCCTCTCACAAATCGGTTCTCTCCATCCTCGACCCACAACTCTAAGCCAACTGAAAGGTTGGTGGAACGGAATTACCACCGTCGACCTGGACGGTGACGGCCGGCTGGACATTGTCGCGGGCAACTGGGGCAGCAATTCAAAGTATCAGAGCCACCGGGCCGAAGCCCTGAGGATCTATTGCGGGAATTTCAATGACGATAACACAATCGGCATCCTCGAAGCCTATTTTGAACCGTCTTTGCGCAAGTATGTACCCGAGCGACGCCTGGATGCCTCAGCAGCGGCAATGCCTTTTCTGCGGGGTCAATTCGCCACGTACCAGGCTTATGCGGATGCCGGAATTGATGATATCCTGGCCGGACGGCAAGAGCTCAGCCGGTTCGTGGAGGCCAACTGGCTGGAGTCAACCGTCTTCTTCAATCGTGTCGATTCGGTTGAGCCCCGCCTGCTGCCGCGGGAGGCCCAATTTGCTCCCGCTTTTGCCGTTGTGGCCGCCGATTTCAACGGCGATGGGCATGAAGATCTTTTTTTGAGCCAGAATTTCTTTGCCGTTGAGCCGGAAACCTCAAGGTATGACGCAGGACGAGGCTTGTTGCTCACGGGGGATGGCCGTGGCGCATTAAAAACGGTCTCGGCAATGGAAAGCGGAATCGCAGTTTATGGTGAGCAACGAGGCGCCGCAGCCTCCGATTTTGACGGCGATGGGCGGGTCGATCTTGTAGTGTCCCAAAATGCCGCGCAGACGCGCTTGTTTAGAAACACCGGCGCCAAGCCCGGGCTGCGAGTTCGTCTTAAAGGGCCGCCCGGAAATCCGCATGGCGTGGGTGTCCAAATGCGCTTGAAAAACGGTGACACTCTCGGGCCTGTTCGCGAAATCCATGCAGGGAGCGGATACTGGTCCCAGGACAGTCCCGTTCAGGTTCTGGCGGGAGCTCGAGTTGGTTCGCAACTATGGTTGCGGTGGCCGGGAGGAAAGGCTTTCACCGTCGAGATCCCGGTGGATTCCGCAGAAATCGAGGTCGCAATCGACGGTGAAGTGAAAAAGGTTCGGTAGAAGGTCCAATGCGCGTTGTGAATCTTCGATCCGTTTCTCGCGCTACTTCCATCGCGCGATTTCGCTGCTTAAGGGCCTTACTGATTTTGTTTACCTTGGCCGCGGTGAGCCTGTCAGCTCTGTCTCGCGGCGATACGGTCGCATTCGAACGGGGACATGCCTTGGCTACGAAGATTTGTTCTCAATGCCATCTTTTCGTCGAGCCCAATCTCCTGGACCGAACCACCTGGCGCGACCAGGTGAAACCCTTAATGCGAAAAGTGATGGGGCTTGCAGCAATCGAGAGTGATCCCGGGCCGAATGCGAAGGTGTTGCTTCGCGAATGGGACGCCATTTGGAACGATTATTACCTGCCGGCGGCGCCCGAAAAGATGCCTCCCCAGGATGCCAGGCCACCAATCATCCCGGATCTTAGCCTCTTCAAAATTGAGAACCCGCGTTATGCGCCGAGCAACTGCTTTGCCAGTCTTGTGCACATCGACCCGGAGGCTCATCAGCTCTATATCGGCAACGCGATCACCAAATCAATCGATGTTCTCAGTTCCGCCGGCGGAATGCTATCGACAACGCCCGTGGACAGCACCTTGGTGCACCTGATGAAAGGGCCTGAGGGATGGATTGGGACTCAGATCGGCTTCGTGCCCCCGAACGATATGCCACTTGGCCGCATTACGCTCTACGACAAGAAATCGGACGCTTTTGTGAAACGAAAGGACCTGCTCTCAAATCTCGTCCGCCCTGTCCATACTGCAATCGCTGACCTGGAAAGGCCGGGCGAAGAGGATTTGGTTGTTTGCTCATTCGGCAACCTGGCGGGCAGGATGTCGTGGTACGCCCCCCAACCGAAGGGAAAGTTTGGCGAACACACTCTTGTTGAACGCCCCGGTTCCCTGCTCTCACGAGTTGTCGATATCGACCATGATGGCAAACCCGACCTGGTTGTGCTGACAGCCCAGGGGAAAGAAGGAATTTTCCTGTTTTATAATCTTGGCAATGGCGAATTTGCAGAACGCACGCTCGTGGAGCAGCCACCGGTCTGGGGCTACGTTTATTTCGAGTTCGCCGATTTCAACGGAGACGGGTTTCCCGATATCCTTACGGCCAACGGCGATCTGGGAGATTTCGCCTGCCCGCCCAAGAAATACCATGGGATTCGAATTTACCTTAACGATGGAAAATGGAATTTCAAGGAGAGCTGGTTCTTTCCAATGAACGGCGCGTTCAAAGCTGTCGCGGCCGATTTTGACGGAGACGGTGACCTGGATATCGCCGCGATCTCGTATTTCCCCGACTACGATAAGTCACCTGAGGAGAGTTTTGTCTTTCTCGAGAATGTTGGCACAAAGGGAAAATTGGAATTCAAAGCCCACACGTTCCCGGATTGCGCGCGCGGCAGGTGGCTCACTATGGACGTTGGCGACCTCGACGGTGATGGTGACCTGGATATTGTCCTCGGAGGTGCTTACAAAGTTCCGTTCCGCGCACCTGCACAGTTGAAAGATCGGTGGAATAATGAAGGGCCGTCGATACTGATCCTGCGTAACCAGTTGTCCGATCGAAAGAGATGAGATAGCGCGAGGTCCTCAGGCCCTCCGATGCGGCGCCAAAGGTTCCCAACAGCTCCGGTGCTCTGCGCTATCCGTCAGCTGAGAATTTGCTCAGCAATCACCTCATCTGCGCGTTGGGATCGCCGGTGGGTTTTGGCGCTTGATCGATCCTCGCGGGCGAAGCACGCCAGGTTGTCGTTGATCTGATTGATCGCGGGGAGAAATTGGGAACGAAGCTCGTGCCTAACGTGTCAGGCTGCGCCGCACGCCGAGAAAGGCGGTCGTTCGAGTCCGTGGTCGTTCTAAATCAATCACCGAACCGGTCCATTCACTCAAAGAGAAGTCGCACTACTATTGAACATCTCAGAGAGGGCGGTGAAGAATATTGAACGCAGAGCAATTCAGAAGCTTCGCAGCCACCCGCTTCTCGTCAGGTCTGGAAACAATACCTTGGCGGTGAATTGGATGAGTGTCGCCAGGTTTTGACCAATTGACCAATGAGGAAATCGAAGCACTTTTCAGCCTCGTCCGTACCCCGGAGGAACGGCTCCTGATAAAGAGAATCCTCCGGCTCTTTCAAGTGCGACCTTAGGCTCAGGAACGATGATCCCAGGACTTGTAATTGAATATATCGTCAGGTCCGCAGAACGCCATGCGCACCCTCCGTACCATCTTGGGGCGTCACGATGAGACTGCCGTTACATAATAATCCTGGCCGGAATTGTTATCCCAATATGAGGTGTTCCAGTCCAAATTGTCGTAAAAGGCGGCGAACTGGAACGTCTTGAGGGGTTGCAGCAGGTCCGATTTCGCAAACAGCGTCTGCTTTTATACTCCCACACTTCGATTGTGTTGCCTCCGCTTGTTCGGCTGTTCCGCGTCCACCGAACAATTGCTGAAAAGCTAATAAAAGCCCCGGTGTAAATGGCAATACCAAGCGCAACCAACATCCAGTGAAGGAGAGGCCGATTGCCGACCCAGCCCGCCATGAATATACACCAGCAGAAAATTAGGGCCGCGACCACCATCAGAACACCCAATAGGACACGAGCCCACGTGCGGCCTAGGACAAAGCCGATGCCCGCGGCAACATAAGCTGCTCCGACCAGGATGGGCATTAGCCAGGAAGGGCTTCGCTCCCACCAATAGCTTCGGTGAGCGTCGGCGACACATGCAAGACCACCCAGAGCCCAGATCCCGCCCAACACCCAATGGTGCAGCAGCGAAACCAAGGACTCGTGCTGAGCCGCGCTCATGAAGCACCGGGTAGGCGCAGGCGGTTAACCCGCCCGGGCCCCCCTAAGAACCGTGCGTGAAAGTTTCCCTTCACACGGCTCGAGCCTTTCTAAGGACGCACCCGTGGGGGGCATCCCGGC
>DATGLT010000336.1:0-11477 GCA_035294005.1 Verrucomicrobiia bacterium | reverse complement strand
TCCCCCGGAAGTGGAAGGGCTGAAAGAGGCAGTGGCATAAATGGTTCCATCCCCTGTCAAAACGAAAGGTCCCCAAAGATCGAAACCGCCCAGGAAAGGCGACAGGGTTTTTAGGTTTCCCGATGCTGAAAGGTTGAAAACTGTTGCACCGTTAAGTCCCGCTTCCGCGGTTCCGTAGAAGGTTTTGTCCGGTGCCTGGACTAAGGGCGCGTTGGGGTCCCCGCCGTTGGTACCGTCAAACGTGAATACAGTTGTGACGGTAACGCCTGCCTGCAATTCAATAGGGACGAATACGGAAAGAATCGAAAGAAATACGACGCAACAGGCAGCGCGCGCGTGTAGCAGACTGCAATCGTAGCGGATGGCCTTAATCGGTTCCACACCTTTGAGAAAGCACTTCGCATGCCGAAAGCGTTGAGTCGAAGGACTTTCAACTGATTTGGGTCAGAGCCAATTTTAGATCACGCAGCAATGCTTCTGCATTCTGTCCTTGGCCGCAGTTCGGACGTGCCGTGGTCCTGGAGTGGATGCCGGATTGGCGCTCCTTTTGGAGTTCGAAAGCCACCGGCCCGGCACCACTCACTACGAGCGTCGGGCGAAAAATACGTGCAGTTGACGCACGAAGTTTTGAGCCACATCCTTGCAGCATGAAAGGCGAGTTTACTGCGATTATCGAAGAAGCGCCCGAAGGCGGTTACTGGGCGATTTGCCCCGAAGTGCCGGGTGCAAACGGCCAAGGTGAGACGATTGAGGAGACGAAGGCCAGTTTGCGTGAGGCCATCCGCCTCATTCTCGAAGACCGTCTGGAAGATGTCCGACGCGGAGTATCATCCCAAACGGCAAGATAAACAGATCTCTTTATAGCGAGAGCGGGACGCGGGGGCTTGAGTTGTGGTCCAAAGGCCAGTAAAGTAAAGAGCATGGCAATGACGATCGACCAGATTGAAAGGGAAGCGCTTGCTCTGCCCAGCGAGGCGCGTGCACGTTTGGCTGATCGGCTCGTAGAAAGTTTGACGGCGGCCGAGGTCAATCGCATTGACGAGCTCTGGGCTGCCGAGGCTAAGCGGCGCCGCGACGAAGTTCGCCAAGGACGCGTTCAAACGATTCCCGGCCCGGAGGGGCTGGCCCGTGTGCGCCGTTCCCTTGGCAGATGAGGTATGAGTTTCACCCGGAGGCGCTGGAGGAGTACAACGAGGCGGCCTTTCACTACGCACGCAAGGAACCAGGACTGGACCTACGGTTTATCCTTTCCGTTGAGAGCGCCATCGAAGCAATTGTGCAAGACCCGCTGCGCTGGCGTCAGATTGACGAGGACGTGCGCCGGTGTTTGACGCGGGTGTTTCCCTACGGGCTTTTGTACACCATCGAAGCTGATTACGTACTCATCGTTGCGGTTGCCCACTGCAGCCGTGAGCCGGGCTACTGGAAGCACCGTATCGCCTAAAACTTGGCGCATACACTGGACGCGGTGTGTGCGTCCTGGTTGCATTCTCAAGGTCAATTCAGCGGAAGGACTGGTCGTCTCCACGCACACCACTCGACGGGTTTTTAGTTTAGATTTCGCGAGAACTCTCATGCCCTGATTTCCCCTGTCCGCATCGCGGGTGACGAGCAACCTCACTCGCTTTAAATATCCGCCACCACTGGCCACTCCGCGACTCCGTGACTCATGGCCCGCCCTTTTCTCCTTGCTATAGCCGGTGGCGGGAGTAAAACGCGTGTCTGGGAGAAAGAGAGATGTTGGGCTTTCTTCTGAATGAGCCAGAAAAAACTCTGCCGAACTAGGGAACCGAATATGATAACACAAGATTCACCTCGCTTGCGTTGTGCTCGCCCAGTCAGCTCGTCCCCGTTTGTCGTCCCATCAGCCCACGTTCTATTTCTGTTGATCGCAGCGCTTTTATATGGGCCAAAATCCAGCGCTTGTGCGCAGGCGGCAAACTCAAGCAGCGCAACCGCAAACGTGATTGAAACCCAAGGAGCTCCCACCCAGGAGGAACATGACATCGACAAAAGCCACATGCTCGTGATCTTCAAAGCCCTGAAAGCCTATGAAAAGGATCATGGAAAACTCCCGGACTGGCTCTCGGACCTGCTCCCAAAATACATTGCAGACTCAAACATCCTGGTTTCGCCCTATTTCCTTCGAACAGGCAAACAGGAGCTTTATGGAAACGAGGATCCGCGAGCCACAAATTCCTACATCTACGAGTTCAGCGCCAAACCCGTTCCCAAGGTGATCCGAAGCGCCTTTCCGGACCTTCCGGCTGGAGTGACCATGCAACAATGGAAAATCAAGCAGGTCGCCGAGTTCGGGCCCGTGGTGCCCATCCTGCGTTGCTTCATTTATAACCCGGTACTCAATGTGACTTCAGACGGTGAATTCTTCGAATCCACCGCCTATTGGGAGACCGACCCCAAAACCTCTGAACTCAGAAAAAAGCGGCTGATGAATCCCGCTAAAGACCCGGGTAAATCCTAAACTCGCGTGGTGTCACCGAGGTGAGGCTTTCGGGAAAAAACCTGTGGTTGGTTGCGTCCGCAGTTTTGCTCGCCTCAGCGGCGGCGTTTTGGATTGCTTCCGCCGGCCCGTATTACAAAGGCAAGCCGGTTTCACAATGGGCTGTTCACTATTCCAAGCGGTTGTATCCAAGCGGAACGTCGCCGCTGAGCCCGTCCGACGAGGGATTGAAAGCATTACGAGAGATGGGCGCGAGAAAAGCCGCGACGGCCCTGGTTCAGGCTCTCGAGCAGCAAGAGTCCGCATTTTACGAGCGATACCGGACCCTGCATCCGAACCTGCCCGCCTGGTACCGGAAATGGTTCCCGTTGAGACTGACGAATCAACAACGAGTCGTTCTGATCCTGGGCTCGGTTGAGTTCTTTGATGCGCAATATCAAAAAGAAATTGTTCCGTTTCTGATCCCTTTTCTCAAAGCCCAGGATTCCCGAGCTCGGATTGCTGCGTGCCAGTTGCTGGGACAAATGCCCGAGGCGGCTGGAACCGCGCTGCCGGTCCTCAACACCCTAAGCGCCGCGGCCGAGCCTGTGCTGGCTGAGGCTTCTCAAGCCGCCGCACTGAAGATTACAACGGCAAACACGAGGACCAATTAACGAACAGTCTGTAGCTCGGGTCTACTTGTCGCTTGCCGTCGACTTAGCCACAAAGTTCTCCGCCTTATGGGTGTCCCCGCTGCCTTTGTATGAGGCGTATTCTGGGTAAGGAAATAGCGGGCGAGTGAAGACCACCTGGCCGCCTTCGCGTTTCGAGGCGATGAGCATGTCAGGGGCTTTCTCCTTCTCCACCCAATCGGTAATCACCGATAGCCAATCGACATCGGCCGCTCCCGGTCCGCCTCCGCAATGAAGGCAGCCTGGGATTAGGAAAAGCCGGCAGTACTCGCCCGCGTGCGGATCCCTGAGTTGCACCTGGTGGTAATAGTCGGCAGTCGCCTGCGCCGGCAGGGCAGGGTCCGCCCAGCCGTGCCACAGAATCAGCTTTCCTTTATGCGCTTTGAAGCCGTCCAGGTTGGGGTCGGTGGCATTCAAAAACGAAGCTGCCAGGCGCGAGTCCTTATCGAACGTTGAAAAATCGTAAGTCGAATAATCCCAATCGGGCTGGTTAAAAATCAGGTATTTGAACACCTGCGTTCCAAAAGCGAAGGTGAGGTCCGGGACCTGGTCTTTCTGGACCATCGACGGCACCGGCCCCACCAGCCATGCAATCCATTGGTCCGGATCGCATTCGGCGCCTTGCGGGTAACCGACCGAGATCTGCCCGCGCGAATTTCTGGCCCCGTTATAAATAGCCGCAATCGCCTCACGCTGTTGCGGCGTTATTCCTTGAACCTGCGACAAGTCGAAGTGCACGCTTGCTGGGTCCTGGATCACTCCATCCTTGAGTCCATCCTGCGCGTCGCATTGCTCGAGAATAGCGTCGTGAAGCGTCTGAAGCGCGGCCCGGTTCAGAACATTTGTCTCAAGTTGTTTTGGGTCCGGATAAAGCGCCTTTGCGATAGAAACCATCGTCGCAGCGAAACCAGTCCAATTGAACGCCGGCGCTCCCGCCACGATTCCGTCGAAATCCCTGGGATAGCGCTGAGCTTCCATCATCGCCTGTCCGCCGCCCCGGGAACACCCCAGGAAATAGGCATGTGCGGCGTCTTTCCTGTAATACGCCCGAATCAGCGCTTTGGAGACCTCCGCGGTTCGGTGCACCGCCAGGTAGCCAAAATTCAATTGCGCCTCCAGGTTATTCAGCGCCCAGCCGCCCATATACCCCGGTTCCCATTCGTGCCCCGTATCCGTTCCCGATGTGGCGTACCCTCGATTCACTGAATCTCGAGCGCTGTTTTGGACCGTCCCCACGAATCCCCCTCCGCCGCCCATCACGAACCCTTCGTTCCACGCGTCCGGAAGCAGAAGTTCAAACCGGATTGTTCCTCCGATGACTCCTCTGAGCTGCACGTGTGACGCCGCATGTGCATTTTTCGACCGGTCCGGTTCAACGTGCGTTGCAGACTCGATTGCCACGTCCGGCAGGCGCACCGCCTTGAGCGCTTCCAGGGTGAGGTGGCTCGGAATTTGTCCCAAACTGCACTGGGCGGCACAACCCAATATCCATGTCCCAATGATCAGAATTCCTGGTTTCATTCCGGGTAAACGTTCGATGGTTTCCTGCTTTGGATTTCGGTCGCTCCGTCCTACCGCCCATCCCAGCTGAGAGATTTGCCGCTCTTTAAAGAAATCTCCCGCACCGCGGTTCCATATCTTAACTTTCCTGGCTTCCCATTGAGCGACCTCACGACGGCTTTCGTAAGTTTTCCATCCTTCCATTCCTCGTCCACTTCAAATCCGCCGCGAGCTCGAAGGCCTTTCACACTTCCAGTCGCCCACGCCGACGGCAGGGCCGGAAGCAAAGCGATCTCGTCGCCGTCGCTTTGCAAAAGCATCTCTGCAATCGCGCTGGTCCCGCCGAAATTGCCGTCGATCTGGAACGGCGGATGCGCGTCGAACATGTTCGGGTAAGTCCTTTCCGGGCTGAGCAGGAACTGCAAAATTTGGTAGGCATGATCGCCCTCGGCCAAGTGTGTCCACAAACAAATGCGCCACGCTGTCGCCCACCCGGTCGCTTTGTCACCCCGGATCTCGAGTGATTTTTTCACTGCAGCCGCCAACTCCGGCGTGCCTCGCAAGGTGATGTCGTGTCCAGGATACAGCCCATACAGGTGCGACACGTGCCGATGATGAATGTCGCCTGCCTGCATGTCCCAATCCTCCATCCATTCCTGCAGTTGGCCCGCCTTTCCAACCTGGTTCGGAGCGAGCCGCGCTCGGGCCGTCGCGAGTTTTTGTCTGAAATCTCCGTCAATGCCCAGAATTTCTGACGCCTGGATCGTCTCGGCAAAGAGGTCGCGCAGGATTTGCATGTCCATCGTCGGTCCGGCGCAGACCGATGCCCCATAGGGATGCCCGTTCTCCGGAGAAATCGACGGGTTGGTCACCAGCCATTTATGCCGGGGTTCCTCGACCAGGGTATCGAGAAAGAATTGGGCAGCCCCTTTGAGCACGGGGTAAACGCCCGCAAGATAGTTGGTGTTGCCATCGAATTGATAGTGTTCCCACAGATGCAGACAAAGCCATGCCCCGCCGCTGGGCCACATGCCCCAGGCAGGACCATCAATGGGCGCCGTAGCCCGCCACAGGTCCGTGTTGTGATGCGCAACCCAGCCGCCGGCGCCATACATCGTTTTGGCCGTCCGCGCCCCGGTTTGCGACAGGTCTTTGACCAGGTCGATCAGCGGTTCGACGCACTCCGGCAGGTTGCACGTCTCGGCCGGCCAATAGTTCATCTCGGTATTGATGTTGATCGTATATTTGCCGCCCCAGGGCGGCGACATGCTGTCGTTCCAGATTCCCTGCAACCCCGCCGCCTGGGATCCCGGCCGCGAACAACTGATCAACAGGTACCGGCCATATTGGAAGTAAAGCGCCGCCAGTTGCGGATCTGCGCCCTCGCTGAAATGTTTGATTCGTTCGTCCGTGGGCAACTTCATCGCGTCGGTGCGGTCCAGCTCCAGGTGAACCCTGCGAAACAGCCGCTGGTGCTCCGCCGTGTGCGCTTTCAAAAGCTGCGCGTAGCTCTTCTTTTTCGCCGCCGTTAATTGTTCCTCAACACGTTTTGCGGGGTCACCGCTGGTACCGGCGAAATTCTTGTAGCTCGTGGCCGCCGCGATCAGGACCAGGGCCGAGTCGGCCTTGTCCACGGACACGCTGTCCGGGCCCGCAATGATTTTGCCGCCGGTGGGGATAATCTCGATTCGCGCTTCGAAATCGAGCGCCCCCTGGATGCCTTCGGCCTGCCCGTTCTTTCCGCGAATCACCAGGCCATTGCCGGAATCGGTTTGCACACTGGCTTTCTGTGGAGACCGGCATTTGGCGGAGAAGGAAACCGCGCCGCGACGATCCGCTGATATCCTTACCACAATCACCTGGTCGACTGGGCTGGAAAAAACCTCGCGCGTAAAATTGACGCCATCAGCGGTGTAACTGACCTTCGCCACCGCCGTGTCCAGGTTCAATTCGCGCACATATTCCGTTGCTGAAGTGACCTGCGGAAATTCGAGAAACAAATCGCCGATGGTTTCGTAGGGCATCTGCCGGAGCGGCTTGGCCATGACTTTGGCTCCAATCAACCGATCGGCTTCCTTGTATTTACCCTCAAAAATGAGCTGCCGCACCTCGGGCAATGCCGCCGCAGCGTCCGGATTTACCGGGTCGTACGGTCCGCCGGCCCAGAGGGTGTCCTCGTTCAGTTGCAGCCGTTCCTTTTCAACTCCGCCAAACACCATCGCTCCCAGCCTGCCGTTGCCCACTGGCAACGCCTCGACCCATTTTTGGGCCGGTTGACGATACCAGAGGCTCAGTGGCTCGGCGGGAGCCGCCTGTTTGCCGGTTGTTTGCGGTTCGGCTGAGGCTGAACCCAACCCCATCCAGGTCGATATGCTTAGGGTGAGAAGAAGTAGCGAGCGCTTCATGGCCGCAGCATAATTAGTTCAGACCTAATCGCAATCCTTTGCGCGTCGTCGCCAAAAGGGAAACCCGGGAAATTCTGAGTCGAATTCCCTTGAGCAACTCACCTCTTCATGGTGGCTTCGATCGAAAATGCTCGTATAATTGTTCTCATGAATGACCCCGTAACCGCTGGAAACGTCGCTGAGCAACCGGTTGCGAGTTCCGAAAGAGCGGCTCGCCCTCTCCGGACCTGGCCGGCTCTCCTAATCGTCTTGCTGATGCTAGCCACGAGGTACGGTCCCGAACTGTCCAGGGAACCGTCCGCCAACTCCTGGATGGTGTCCGTCTTTGGCCCGCTCTTAGGGTGCCTGCTCCTTCTGATCTGGTGGGTGGCCGCGAGCCGCGCCAACTGGAAAGAGCGAGTGTTCGGGTTGCTGGGCTTGCTCGCCGGCGCAACCCTCACCGTTTTATTGGTCGACCCCAGCATGCGCGGGCCCGCAATCATTTACTTCACTCTCCCGATCGGGTTCCTGCTTTTCGCCGTGAGCGCAACGGTTTTGAGAAACGGGCAGCCGGGCGTCCGTGGCGCGGTCCCGGTTCTGCTCGCCGTTGCCGGGTTCGCTCTATCCATTGGCCTTCGGAGCGAGGGAATGACCGGCGATTACAAGTTTGTCTTCCGGGCGCGGTGGAAACAGACCGCCGAGCAAACCCTGTTGGCGCAGGGCCAGCCGTCCCATCCCGCCAGTGCTCCGTCGAACGCCGACTCCGTAGCCAACGCGTTGAAGCATCCGGAGTGGCCGGAATTTCGTGGCCCCGGCCACCTGGGCGTCTCCCGGGCGCCGACCATATCAACCAATTGGGTTGCCCATCCGCCCGAACAATTGTGGAAAATCCAGGTCGGCCCGGCCTGGTCTTCTTTCTCGGTCGCGGGTCGAATGCTTTTTACCCAGGAGCAGCGCGGTCCAAAAGAGGCCGTCGTCTGCTATGACGCCGATTCCGGCAAAGAAATCTGGAAAACCGAAGTCGACGCGCGCCTGGAGGATCCGATGGGCGGTCCGGGCCCGCGCGCAACGCCGACATTGGCCGGCGGCGCGCTCTTCGTGACCGGCTCCACGGGAGTGTTCCTGCGGCTCAACCCTGCGACCGGTGAAGTCGTTTGGAAAAAGAACCTCCCGGAGATCGCCGGCGGTAAAGTCCCTATGTGGGGTTTCGCCAGTTCACCGCTGGTCGTCGGCCCCGTGGTGGTGGTTTACGGCGGCGGCCCGGGCGATAAAGGGTTGCTGGCTCTCGATCTCAAGTCCGGCGACCTCCGATGGTCCGCGCCTTGCCCGGTCAATTCCTATAGTTCGCCCCAACTGGAAACCGTCCTGGGCGAAGAGACGATTTTAATGCCGACCAGTTCCGGCCTCCAGACCCTGGATCCCGCGACCGGAAAGATCCGTCTCGATTACGAATGGAAAATTCCGCAGTACCGCGCCTTGCAGCCTTGCGTCTTCGGAACCGATACCGTTCTGCTCCCCACCGGCATGAACATGGGCACCCGCGCGCTGCGCCTCAAAAAGAACAACGGTCAGTACACCGCCGAGGAACTTTGGACTTCGCGCCAGCTCAAACCCGATTTCGTCGACCTCGTCATTTCCGACAAATACGCCTACGGCAACGACGGCGGCATCCTGACTTGCATTGACCTGCAGACCGGCGAACGCAAATGGAAAGACGGCCACTACGGCAAGGGCCAAATTCTGCTGCTCGAAAAATCCGCTTTGCTGCTCATCCTGGCCGAACAGGGGCAAGTCGTGCTGGTCGCCGCCGACCCCGCTGGGCATCGCGAAGTGGCCTCTTTCCAGGCGTTGCAGGGCAAAACCTGGAACCATCCCGTGGTTGTCGGCGACCGGCTGTATGTTCGCAATTCGCAAGAAGCGGCAGCTTATCTGCTCCCCGTGAATTTGTAAGAATGCGGCCCATTCAAAACTCGACGCCGGTGCCATTCGCCGATTGGGCCATCGAACACCAACGCCACGTTGCCGTGCCTCTACCCGCTGGATAAGCCGGAATTCCCCAACCCGACCGGGTTCTTCACTCCATTTGGCAGGGACATAAACCCGCTCAATACTGCAGTGTGGCCCAGGAGCAGGTACATACGGCACCAGTTGCTCAACAAAAATTTCAATCGACTGGGATTGCAGGGCTGGATGAAATCCTCGGCGGCGGTTTCACGGCCAACCGCTTGTACCTGGTCGAAGGCACGCCCGGCACGGGCAAAACGACGCTCGCGCTGCAGTGGCTGCTTTCGGGCGCCCAATCGGGCGAACCCGGTGTGTACGTATGCCTGTCGGAGTCGCGGGAAGAGGTGGACGAGGTGGCCCAATCGCATGGGTGGGACCTCAAGACAATCACGGTGTTGGAGGCGGTAGTTACGGACCAGGCGCTGGGTGGCGAAGAGCAGTTCAGCGTGTTTCAGCCAACCGACGTGGAATTGAACGACACCACGCGGCAGATGCTGGCGGCCGTCGAGCAGAGCAGGGCAAAGCGACTGGCGATCGATTCGTTGTCGGAGATGAGGCTGCTGGCGCAGAATCCGTACCGCCACCGGCAACAGGTGATGGCGCTGAAACGGTATTTCCAGCGGCGGGGTTGCACCGCCATGTTCCTGGACGATCGGAGCGGCGGGGGCGAAATCGATCTTCATTTGCAATCCGCCGCCCATGGAGTCATTCAGCTGGAGCAAAGAGCGCCGCAGTACGGCACGGACCATCGCCGGTTGCGCGTCGTCAAATTGCGGGGGCGTGATTTTTCATTGGGGTACCACGATTTCGTAATCCGCCGGGGCGGACTGGATGTATTCCCGAGGTTGGTCGCGTCGGACCACGCCACGAAGGCCGCCCCCGGCCGGCTCAAGAGCGGGATCCCTGAACTGGATGACTTGCTCGGCGGGGGTCCGCGGTGGGGCACCAGCACCCTGATCACCGGCCCCGCCGGCACGGGTAAATCGTCCCTGGCCCAAAGCTTCGCCGTCGCGGCCGCCGACGCTGGATTCAACGCGGCAATATTTGCTTTTGAAGAAAGTTTGCCAACCCTGCTGGCGCGATCCGAAGGGCTCGGGCTGGGAATCGAGCGGCACCTCCAGTCGGGCCGGATCACCATTGAGCAAGTCGACCCCGGTCAGCTCTCCCCCGGTGAATTCGCAGGCCACGTGCGGGCCGCCGTGGAAGGGCACAAAGGCAAACCTGCCAGGCTGATCGTGATCGACAGCCTGAATGGATACTTGAATGCAATGCCCGAAGAACGGTTTTTGATCATCCAATTGCACGAGTTGATGACGTACCTGGGAATGCAGGGGGTCTGCACATTCCTGGTAATGGCGCAGCGCGGCCTGCTCGGGACTGCCACCATGTCGCCGCTCGAGACGACTTACCTGACGGATAACGCCCTGCTCCTGCGCTTTTTCGAGGCAATGGGGGAAATCAGAGTGGCCCTGGCCGCAATTAAAATGCGAAGCGCCAAACATGAGCGATCGATTCGCGAGTACCTCCTCGGCCAACCGCGTGGAATCCGGATCGGCAAACCCTTGCGAGAATTTCAAGGCGTGCTCACTGGCGAGCCCACTTTCATTGGTGAACAACGCTCGTTGCTCGACCCCGCGGCAAGCGTGCGGGAATCTTTGCCGGAAGGATAAAAGTGAGGGAAACCCACATAGTGGGCGACCCAGGAATTCCTATGGGTACTGATCCGACACGAACCCGCGGGGTTCGCAGCAAGTACCGGGCGTCGCAGCGCAGCGGAGACGCCCGGTAATGCCCCAAAAAAAATCAGGTCGCACCCGGGCGGGTGCCAGCCAATGTGAACGCCACGCTGCACCGCCGAAAATTTCAACCAGCATCCGCAACGGGGATTTTGCATGTTGAATGTTCGAGCACATGGGTAACACTTTGTCCCAAGCACACCGGTTACAGTTTGGAGGCTCTGGGAGCCTCCAAAGGCGTCACGGCAGCCTTTGAGCTGAGTTCGATGTTTGAGCCGCTGGCATCCCTGGCGGGATGCAATGACTTTTTTGGCGGTTTTCCGTGGGTCGGCCGACCGGATCGGCCGACCCACGGCTACTGGTTGCGAACCCTGCGGGTTCGGGATCCGGCAACGACTCACTGCATCATCTCGGCACCGTTTGAAATGAACCTGCAGGGTTCACAGCGAGTAACCGGGCCGTCGCAGCGCGGCGGAGACGCCCGGTAATGCCCAAAAAAATCAGGCCGCACCCGGAACGGGTGCCGCCAGGGCCTGCCCGTTAGTAACCCAACTATTCCCTCCCGCAGGAACTTCCAGAGTAGCCCAATCTTTTCGTTTGGGGACGAAGTTCCGGATGGTTTTCGCAGATCCTTTAAAAATACCGACCGAGTCAGCTCCGGCCGTTGTCGATCCGTCCTTTACCCGTGCTTTACCTCCAGCTTTATCCTTTGCCGCCCATT
>DATGLT010000335.1:0-9180 GCA_035294005.1 Verrucomicrobiia bacterium | reverse complement strand
CTTCGGGACGGCTCTGAAGCGCGTGTTTGACAACAATCCCGATGTGCCGCTTCCACCGGCAAACCCGAACTCGCAAACAGACGAATCCCACAGGCGAAGCGCTTTCAATCGTGACGTGCAACGGTTGTTGAAACGCGCCGTCAAGGGTTCCTGGCCATACCACACCGCGCGGGAAGCCCTCGAGATGGAATTTGAGATTTCGCAGGACGGCAAAGCCTTCTCACGACGGCTATCATTCCACTTGAAACGCCTGCTGAGACGGTCCTAGCCGCCGGCCTGGCCGAGGGCAGCTTTATAAAACCCGCGCGCGACGAGGACCTGCTCGGAAGCGGCGGCGCGCAATTCCTGCGACAGCGAATTCCGTGTGGTCTCCCAAAACTCGAGGGCGCTTTGGATCAGCCGGACACGGGCATCGGGCAAGTTCAAATCGACGAGCTTACAGCCTCCGGGGAATTGCCGCGATAGACCGTCCATCTTATTGCGATAATACGTCGAGACGTAGAAACTCACGCAAGGAATCCCCTGCGCCAGCGCAAACACAGCTGCGTGGTAGGTCCCCGTCACCACCAGCCGGCATCGACCAGTCGCCCGGATCAGGGCCTCCGGTTCGTCGGCGCCGAGTTCGGGAACCTCGGCGCCCGTGAGTTTCGAAATGACCGCGTGGTCGCTTTCGTGGCTGTTAAATGAAACGGGCAGAGGGACAACCTGGGCGGACAACCGAGTCGCCAATTCGTCCAACGCGCTGCCGGCGATTTCCAGATGCTTGGATTCCACCTCGGAATAGGCCACCTGCCGAATCGAAAACCCGAGCGCGGTCTGGTCCACAACATTTCTATGTTCAACTGCGGCTTCAATAGCGTCGTCGCCAGTAATTGAATACCGGGCTGCGTTTGCGCCGGCTCGCTCGAGAATCTCAACCCCGTGCAGCGGTTCTCGTAAAGCCACCTTGACCCCCGCCCGGCACGCCATCCCCAGAAGGCTTAGCAATTCCGGGCTTTCCAACGGGCCCAGGCCCTGGCTGAACATGGCGACACGTTTCCCACGCGCCGCGGCGTCCGTCAGCATCCTCAACACGGGACGGGTCTGATACGGGTTGAGGTCGTTCAGGAATCCGCCGCCGCAAAGAAAGACCGCATGCGCGGGAGCCAGCGCGTTTTGAAACTCAACGGCTTCCTTCGGGACCCGCTTCCACCGGAGTTTGAACCGGGCCCACCACTCTGCCCAGGGCGATCCCGCGGGACGTAGCGGCGCGTAACCGGCATCACGCGACTTCACGGACAATGGAATTGTGCCCGGGCAATATCGATTCAGGAGCTGAGGGTTTGTCGTCAGGACCATCAGCTCCGGACGATCGGCCAACTCGCGCAACCGGCGGACCGACGCCTGCAACATCGCCACGTCGCCCATGTTCCGCAATGTGTACGCGCCATTGTCCAGAATGATTCGCATCCGAGCGGCGAATTCTCAGTCATGCCCGCCGGTTTAGCCAGCCTTTGTCGCCTCAAAAAAAATCATGCATCCAGATGCGCGGCTCGCTCGTTCTGTTTACGTCATCGTCGTTAACTCAACCAAAACAGCACGTTTGAAGCACCAACTATGAAGCGATTGAAATTACTGAACATCGCGAGCCTGCTGCTGGCGGCCTTTACCGCGCCGGCCTCCAGTCACCGCGAAGCTCCCCTCATCACGGCCACACCGAAACTGGATGGGGCCGATTTCTACATGTTCAACAGCTACGAATCCGGACGCTCGAACTTCGTTACGTTCGTGGCCGACTATTTGCCGCTCCAGGACGCCTATGGCGGCCCAAACTATTTCCGTCTCGAGACTAACGGCGTTTACGAGATCGAAATCGATAACGCAGGAGACGCGCAGGAACATATCACTTTCCAATTCCAATTCTGGGAAACCCAGCGGCACATTGCCTTGCCGATTGGGCCGGCAGGAAATCAGGTGACCAACGAAATTCCCCTGGTTGTCGCCGGCCAAATCTTCGCAACCAACAATTCGGCTCTGAACGTGGTCGAGAATTATTCGGTGAAAATGATTACCGGAAACCGTCGGACCGGGGTGGCGCGGTACCTGACCAACGCTGCCAATGGCTCGATCGTGTTCACCAAGCCGGTCGACAACATCGGCAACAAGACTCTTCCCGATTACAACAGCTACGCCAATTCGTACATCTACACCGTAAACCTGCCGGGCTGCCCGATCCCGGGCAGATTATTTGTCGGCCAGAGAAAGGACCCGTTTGTCGTCAACCTGGGCGAAACATTCGACCTCATCAATCTGAGCAATCCGCTTGGGCCGGTAAACGGAACCCGGAACAGCCTGGCCGACAAGAACGTCACAGCCCTGGTGCTGGAGGTGCCGGCAGTTTGTCTCACCAACGGCGCCAGCCCGGTCATCGCAGCGTGGACGACTGCCAGCCAGTTCCAGGGAACAAACCTGGTTCAGGTTTCGCGCCTGGGCCAACCGCTCGTCAACGAGGTTGTGATTGGCCTCAAGGACAAAGACGCCTTCAATGCGAGCGAACCCAAGGACGACGCACAGTTCGCAAATTATGTTACTCACCCAACCTTGCCCGCGTTGATCGAATTGCTCTTTGGAGCGGCGGGCGTGCGCGCCCCGACAAACTTTCCTCGCACCGACCTGGTGGAAGTGTTCCTGACGGGTATCCCCGGGTTGAACCAAACTGCGGCCACTGCTGAGATGCTCCGGCTCAACACCACCACGCCTCCGGTTCCCGCCACCGCGCAAAATAATCTCGGAGTGATCGCGGGCGATGTGGCCGGGTTTCCCAATGGCCGGCGACCAGGGGATGATGTCGTGGACGTCGCGTTGCGGGTGGTTATGGGCAAGCTGCTTTCGACCAACATGGCGCCTTCAGGGCAACTGCCATTCACCGATGGCGCCCTCGTCACGGCCGATATGTTCCAGTCCGTCTTTCCCTACCTCAATCCGCCGCTGGCGGGGTCACCGAATGATCTCTCGGTGACAGTCACGCTGCAAAAGAGCGGTAAAGTGACCGGTCCATACCTCGATACCCAATCGAGCTACGACAGCTCGAGTTCGTCGCTGATCACCTCCGGCTCGCAGGGACCGAACTTCTACCGTGTTAAAGCCGATGTTGCGGGTGTCCAGCTTGGGACTCCTTCCGTAAGTGGAACCAACGTGACGATCGGGCTGAAAGCGCCCTAGTAGAAAATGGCGTCGTAACGCACGTTTATGCCGGCCCCCTGTTCCAGCCTCATGAATCGAGCCTCGCAAGCGGAAAGGTCGTTGTCACAATTGGTCCGAACGGCGGCGACCTGGGTCGCTCTCCTGGGCGTATCCTTTTGTGCCAAGGCAACACCCCTCAGGCCGGGCAACGGGAATGAGGTTCTGGAACGGGTGCGGTCGGCGCCACTCGATGCAAGCGCGCGCGAACTGCGTATGGCGCGCCAGCGGTTGTCCGCCGAACCGAACAACCTTGAGCTGGCGATCCGGTTTGCGCGGCTGGCGATTGAACGAAACAGCGTGGAAGGAGACCCCCGGTATTTGGGCCGAGCCCAGGCGGCTCTCTCTCCTTGGTGGGATCGGGAGGATATCCCGTCCCGAGTGCTCGTCCTGCGGGGGATGATTCGCCAGGCCCAGCACGACTTCAAACATGCGCTTGCCGACCTGGATCTCGCGGTCGAGCGCGATCCAACCGACGCGCAGGCGTGGCTCACAAAATCCGCCGTTCTTGCCGTCACGGGTGACTACGAGAAAGCGCGACAGGCCTGCATTCCCCTGGCCCAATTGGCACCCGGTCTGATTTCGCTGGCAGCAGCTGCCAACGTGAGCTGCCTCAATGGCGATGCCGAGCGCGGCTGCGCCGTGTTGCGAACAGCGCTGTCCAATCCTGCACAACCCGACTCCCGCGAAAGGGTGTGGGCCTTCACAATCCTGGGTGAGGCCTCACGCCGGCTCGGGCGCGAACCCGAGGCCGAGGCTTGCTTTAAACGTGTGCTGGAACTCGCCCCGCGTGACGTCTATGCCCTCGGAGCTTATGCGGATCTTCTGCTGGATCAAGGCCGGGCCAGAGATGCCGCGCGGTTGCTGAGCGACGGCGAACGAGCCGATGCGCTTCTCCTGCGATTGGCGCTGGCCGAATCCCTGCTTAGACCAATTCCTTCCAATTTCGCGATGCATACCAACAACCTGGCGGCTCGTTTCCAGGAAGGGCACTTGCGAGGCGATTTTGTCCACCTGCGTGAAGAAGCGCAGTTCGAGTTGAGCCTGGCGAAAAGGCCTGCGGCCGCGCTGCGCCTGGCGCAGGAAAATTGGGTGATCCAGCGCGAACCAGCCGATGCGCGGTTGCTGCTCGAATGCGCAAGGCAGGCCCATGACAAGCAAGCCGCGGCCCCTGTTCTCGAATTCATGCGCCGAACCCACATTCAGGACGAGCAATTGAACCGATTGACCGAGTCGTTGGAGCCATAACATATGAACACACCCCAGCAAAAGCCGGTTCCGTCGCGAGTGCGCCAGTGGCTGGGCAGCGCGTTGTTCACGGCCTGTCTTGTCGCAAGCATCACACCCGCCGATGCCCACAACCAGAGCACGGCATTCCTCACCATCCACGCCGAAACCAGGCGCCTGGACGTCGAATGGCACATCGCCCTGAGGGACCTGGAAGATGCAATCGGTCTCGACACCGACGACGACGGACTTATCACCTGGAACGAACTTTGCTCGCGACGCGATGCCGTTTGCGCCTACGCACTTTCAAGACTCCACGTGAAAGAACACTCGATCCCGCTCGTGCTCCATTTCAACGACATGCTTGTGGATCACCATGCCGACGGCGCTTACGCGGTGTTGCGTTTTCAAGCCGATCGGCCGCCCGTGGCCGGCACCTTTTCTTTGGACTACGGGGCCCTATTTGACATTGATTCCAAGCACCGTGCTTTGCTGCGGCTCGACCATGGCGACAAGACCCAGGTTGCAGTTTTCACCCCCGAACATCCAGACCAGGAATTCGAGCTCGGCGATAATCACTCGCAGGTCGTCCCCTTTACTTCATTTGTCAGGGAAGGCATCTGGCATATTTGGACCGGATACGATCATATTTTATTTTTATTGGCCCTGCTGCTGCCCGGAGTGTTGCGCTTCGAGCGCAACCGCTGGGAGCCCGTCACCGCTGCGCGCCCCGCACTTTTCCACGTCGTGCGAATTGTCACCGCCTTCACAGTGGCGCATACGATCACCTTGAGCCTCGCATCGCTTGGAGTGCTCCACCCGCCCGCGCGTTGGATCGAAGCCGCCATCGCTGCCTCCGTTGTGCTTGCCGCTGTGAATAACCTTCGACCCGTCGTGCGCGAAAGCAGCTGGGTTGTCGCATTCGCCTTTGGTTTGGTCCACGGGTTCGGATTTGCCAATGCCTTGCGGGCACTGGAACTTCAAACCGGCCAACTGGCGCTTTCGCTGTTTGGGTTCAACCTTGGTGTCGAGGTCGGCCAACTGGCCATTGTGGCCGTCTTTATGCCGCTCGCGCTGAGCCTTCGCAGGTTGCTGTTTTATCCAAAGGTAGTTCTCGAGTTCGGATCGGCTTGCATCGCATTGATTGCCAGCGGCTGGCTCGCTGAGCGCCTTCTGGACGTTAAATGGCTGCCGTTTTGAAGACGCCGTGTTCCCTCCGGGTTCACCAAAGATTTCATCGCGAGAAGCCGAATAAAACCATTGGGGGGATTGAGAGAGCAGGTCAGATCTCGAAAATAGCCGCTCGCCCCCGCCAGCCAGCCGATCATCCCTAAACACTTCGCTGGCAGAGACCTCCTACACATTATTTGTCCATAGACCACCAAAAAATGTGTATGAAAAGGCTCTCCTCTTACCTGTTGCCACCCTCCTTCAAACAACCCGCCTACAAAGGTTTTTGCTTCTCCGCCTGTGCCGCAGCCATTGTCGCCGCAAGCGCGACACACGCCCATGCTCAAGGTTGCATCGCTTCCCCGAATAATCCTTGCTCGGTGCTGATTCCCGGTGATTTCACCGAAAACATGTCGATGGCGCACAAGTGGATCGCCTCGGTCGATTACCGGTTCTATGAATCCTTCCGTCACTTTGTGGGCGACGTCGAGCAACCTCAGCGCATCCAGATGGGCAACAATGTAATCAACGACGTCAACACGATGGACGTCACGGCGACTTACGGTTTTACCGATCGGTGGACGGCCACGGCGCTCTTTCCGTTTTCGTATGCGGACCGTTCATCGCTGTACGAGCACGATTTTGTGCATCGGCACACGATGCATGCCGGGGGACTGGGGGACATTCGGGTAACCAGCGATTACTGGTTGCTCGACCCGCACACGCACATGGAAGGCAACCTCGCGCTGGGCGCCGGGATCAAACTGCCGACGGGGGACGACCAGGCTTCCGACACGTCATTCCGCGCCACCGGGCCGGTGACTCGGCCAGTCGATCCCTCCATTCAGCCGGGCGACGGCGGCTGGGGAATCATTTTGGAGCTGCAAGGATTCCAAAAAGTGTATGGCAACCTGTTCGGTTATCTTCAGGGCTCCTACATGTTAACCCCGCAGGAACAAAACAGCACTGAGTTTACCCTTGCAGACCTGCCGAACTTTGCTGCCGCGCTCACGCCGCTGCGCACTCACGACTCCATACCGGACCAATATTTCGGCCGGGGCGGCCTGAGCTATGTCGTGCTGCCGAAATACGGGCTGACGGTGTCGCTCGGAGGGCGCATCGAGGGCATTCCAGCCCATGACGCGATCGGGGGAAGCATGGGTTTCCGCAGACCGGGTTACACCGTGTCAATCGAGCCGGGGATATCGTGGACCGGAAAGAAGAATTCGCTTTCCATCAACACGCCGGTGGCGGTTTATCGTAACCGCGTGCGCAGCGCGCCGGAGGAAGCTCTTGGCCAACCCGGGGGCGATGCCGCCTTCGCCGATTTTTCGATCCTCGCCAGCTTCACACACCGGTTCTGAAAACCGGCCGAAGGCCTTCCCGTGCGGCTCGCTTGCCCAGGTGATTGACCCGGCCAGCGGCAAGCTCGAGCGCTTCTACCGGGTAGCCTTTCAGTAAGCAGCGTTGAACAACCGCCCCTGACAGAGACGGGTAAGTGAGGCGAGGGAAAGACACCCAATTTCGCCCTTGCAACGTCCGGACCGGCGGGCGTAGGGTTGAGGCAAGCTGAGGCTGATCATGAGCAGCTCACGAAAAGAGGACGCCAGACCCCCAGGGGCCGATTTGCCATTCGCACTTTAAGAATCACAGTTCAGGTAGGAACATATGCAAAAACTACGTACGTTGGTTTTTTTGACAGGAATGCTCCTGGGAGGGTTGAACATCCATGCGAGCGGGACCGCGCAGGTCAGCGGAATCATTGACGGAAAGGTGTTGCGGCTCTCCGCTTCCATGCAGCATGAACTGGCTGAGGAGTCGGTCCGCGTGTTAAGGAGTTGCACGTATGCTAATTTGCACCCAACCGGCGAGTACGCCTCCACGGTTGCGCATGCCCAGGAGCGCTCCTATTTGCGCGTAGCCTTTTCTGAGCCGCAGTCGGTCGATCTGAGCGTTGGGATAAGGGAAGTACCCAGCGGGAAGGTTCATTTGAAGTTTCGAGAGATGGTGATTGCGCTGCCATTGTCTTCCGGCGCTTTTTTGGTTCGTGCGGACAAAGAAACATTCTATTTCGCGAAGTTCGATTGCCAGGTCTCCCAACATTTGGAGAAGGCATTGAAGGAGGCCCAGAAGTAATGCGTTTGGAGCCTTGACGATTCAATGAAGGCGAACCGGCATTTTGCGCTGAGGATCCAACAGGTATTTGGAGGTCTGGTTTACGTCTCGAGTTTACGCTTTCCGGCGATCGATTACTTTCATCGGATCGCCGTGCTGCCATGAACTGGAACAGGGTGCTTTCAATGATCGTGGTGGCCTTTTACATCGTTGTTGGAGGTTTCGCAGGAGGCGCACGTGCCGCTTTTTTGGCAGCCGCATTCTCGATTCTGCCTCTGGCGTGCATTTGGTTTTCACAAGCGATGGACGATTACGTGGGCCAAGGTTGGCGAGGTGCTATCAACCAGCCTTCTCCGGGTTTGATGGTTTGCATTGCGGGCTGGTTGTTGCTGCTGTGTCCGGTAATTTTTGAGATGTTGAATGTTATCCTTGGAGCGAAGGCTTAAGCCCAATCTGGAGCGGAGCGGCGTGCGCCTAGCGCAATCAACGATCAAGGGAGTGAGCAGCGCTTGAAGAGTGCCCGGCGAAGGGATAGGCTTGACGCATGAGAGCGGAATTTGCACTGATCTTCAAACTGGGCTGAGCCGAGCGCCTGCAGCTTGTTGAGGACCTGTGGGACAGTATCGCGGAGGAGGACGCGCAGTTGCCTGTGCCGGATTGGAAACGCGAGGAACTGCGGCAGCGCAAGGAACGGTTCTCGCGGCACCCCGCTTCGGGCCGAACTTGGGAGCAGGTCAAAGAGCGGGCGCGGGCGCGACATGATTGAGAGCGTCATTTACACACCCGAGGCCGAGCAGGATGTCGCTGAAGCCTACAGCTAATACGAGGCCGCTAACCGGGGCTGGGCGAGGAGTTCCTGCGCTGCGTCGAGGCATGCGCGCTCACCATCCAGCGCCATCCCCATCTCTATCCGGTCGCGGTGGACGAGTTTCGGCGGGCGCTTGTCCGGCGATTCCCGTTCGAGATTTTCTATGAGCCGGCCGAGAAGTGCATCATCATTTATTGGGGTCAGTCTGGGGTCAGTCCGTTATAACGTAATGCGTTTCTGGTGAATTATTGTCACTGAATTGCTTATGTGCGCTTCTGGAGTGGCTCGCAAGGTTTAGTCCGGCCTGAGGTTTTGCGGCACCTGCCCTTGCTGAAGCCGAGCGTCGAAAGCAACGGCTAATTGCGACAGAAGGTTTTGCATTGCAGACGGTAATGTCTAATGAAATCCTAGGCTGAGCGAACGGATGGATTATGATTTTTGACATGGAGCTGAAACCATAAAGACAAGTTTACAAGTTAGGTTTTTGGATTAGTCTTAAATTAATGAAACGGGAAACTTTTTCCCCGGGGACGTTTTATGATCCTCCCAAATGGCAGGATCATAAGATCTATCTACTCACCTCTGAGGTAATCCGACAAGAGGTTTTTTAAGTTTATTCACAGCGGGTTTTTGACGGGGTT
>DATGLT010000334.1:0-16882 GCA_035294005.1 Verrucomicrobiia bacterium | reverse complement strand
GATTACATCAGCGAGAGGACCACCAGCAACAGTCTGGCGGTGCTGACGCCTTACGAAATCACGTTCCGCTCGTTCAGTTCCGAATTGGCGACGGTCCTGGCGGGCTTCGCCAGTTCCCCTCATGCGCTGTTGGTTAAGACGATCAATGTTGAAGCGGCTCCGCCCGCCCCGGCCTCGGAACAGAGTGTTCCACTTGCGGCGCAGCAGGTTTATATCCAGCAACCCGTGGTCAATCCGATGCAGGAAGAAATGGAGCGCCAGCAACGGGAAGCCCAGGCGGCTGCAGCGTTTCGTGCCCGCTACGGCAACGTCGGCGGCGGCCAGCCTCTTGGCGGAATCCAATATCGTGGGCTCGGCAGTTCTGCTCCACAGCCGGGCTATGCTCCATCCGTGGCCGTCCAGCCCGGCGTTTCCCCGACCGGCAAAGGGGGCCTGCCAACGGTGCTCGACGAAAAGCTTCTCAAAATTACGCTCAGCGTCTACCTGCTAAAACCGGTCCCGACCAAATAAGATGGATTTCCTCAAGAAACATTACGAAAAGATCGTCCTCGGGGTCGTTTTAATCCTGTTGGCGGTCGCGGTAGCGCTGCTGCCGTTCTTCATTTCAAGCGAAAAGGACAAGCTTGATCAAATGAAGAGCCAGGTCTTGCATCCCAAAGTCACGCCACTGACCAATCTCGATCTCTCGACTGCGGAGCAGGCGATCAAACGCCTGGCCAGCCCTGCGGTCATTGATTTCGGCCCGCCGAACCGGCTGTTCAACCCGATGCCCTGGCAGAAAGCCGCCGATGGCCACCTGATCCTTCGCGAAAGCGTCGGACCGCAGCGCATTGTGGTTACGAATATCACGCCTCTTTACCTGGTGCTCAGCCTGGACTCAGTCACAATGTCGGATTCCGGACCCAAATATGTGATCGGCATAGAAAAGCAGGCGGATCCCATTGCCAGCCATCGGACCAAGCGCCAAAGCCTTTGTTCAACCAATCCTCCAACCAAGAACGAGACCTTCACCATGGTGGATGTGAAGGGCAAACCCGATGACCCGAGCGCTATCGTTGTTCAGTTGAACGACACTGGGGATAAAGCCGTCATCACCAAAGACCAACCGTTTCGGCGGGTCGATGGGTACATGGCTGATCTGTATTATGATCTCGAGAAGAAACCGTGGTTCCGTAGACGGGTGAACTCCGGTCCTCTGAGTTTCAACGGCGAAGAGTACAATATCGTTGCTATCAACCAAAACGAAGTTGTATTGTCCGCCAAAGTAAACGGAAAAAAATGGGCCATTAAGGCCACCCCAACCGCCGCACCTTGAACAACTAAGCCGCACCTTGAACCGCGTTGCTCTTTAACGCAAAGCGAACCCATGATGAAAGCAGTCACCCTCCCACTAGGTCTGACCCTCTTGATGGCATGCCTCAACTCGAGTCATGCCCAGGTTCCTCCACAGGAATCTGCTGTGAACGAAGCAGTCATGCGCCAGGCAAACCGCATCGCCCTGCGACAGCGCCTTGCCGATGCCCGCAGCGCCGAAGATCGGCATGACCTGCAGTCGGCCGCAAAACTTTACGATGATGCCTGGGGCCTGGTGACCAGCATCGGACTCAACAACGCTGAAGCTGAAGCCCAGACCGCCCGCGCCGGACTCGCGACGGTCCGCCTCGAACTGGCCCGTGCCGCTCAACGCCGCGGCGATGCGCGCGAGGCTGATACCCAGCTCCGGGATGTGCTGCGTGTGGATCCTTCCAATGCGCAGGCGATCGAGCTCAAGCACCTGAATGACAAAATGATGGTCGAACAGCAGGGGCATGTCCCGGACCTTGAAACCCAAGCCCGGATTCCTGCGATCGTGAAGGAAAAGGTCGATATCAACACCCGCGTTCAGGATGCACGGGTCTTGTTCGAGATGGGCAAAATGAAAGAGGCTAAAGCCATCCTGAAGGAAGCCATCAGACAGGACCCCCAAAATCAGGCTGCCTATTATTACTTGAACCTGATTAGCGAAGCCGAGTTCAAACTGGCTCTGAATAGCCGCGATGTGGCCTCTCGCCAGGCGCTGGTTGAAATCGAGAATGCCTGGACTCCTTCTACCAAGCGCGATGTTCTACCCCAACCGAACCCGTACGCCCGCACGAATCTTATCCATACCAGCGGCAGCCGCCAGGTCATTTACCGTAAACTCGATTTAATCCGGTTGGACAACGTTTCCTACGACGGCCTTCCGTTGACCGAGGTCGTCAAGAGCCTGAGCGAAGAAGCTCGTCGCCGTGACCCGGAGCGCAAAGGCATCAATTTCATCGTCAACCAGAACACCGACCCCGGCAACTCGGCGGGCGTCCAGTCCTTTGTTCCGCAGCAGATTGATCCGAACACCGGCCTGCCCATCGCAGCGGCCGCCCCGGCTGAAACCCCGGATATGGCCGGCATCAGCATTAAAATTGTTCCTCCATTGACCGACGTGAGGCTGGCTGATGTGTTGGATGCCATCGTCAAAGTAGCCGATCGGCCGATCAAGTATTCCATCGAAGACTATGCCGTGGTCTTTTCGTTGAAAGGCCGGGAAAACATTCCGCTTTACAATCGCATCATCAAGGTCAACCCCAACACCTTCGTACAAGGTTTGGAGAGCGTCGTTGGTTTTGACTTCGGTTCGATTGCCCAGGCGAGCAACGGCAGCGGCGGCGGCAGTGGCGGTGGCGGCGGCGGTTTGTCTGGCGGCGGCCTCGGTGGCGGTCTCGGCGGCGGCAGCGGCCAGGGTGGCGGATTGCTTACCGTGCCCCGCGTCTCTGTCGCAAGTCCCTCGCAAGGCGGCGGTATTGGTGGTGGTGGTGGAGCAGGTGGCTTGGGCGGTGGCCTTCTCAGCGTGACGCGCACCAACAACATGGTCAACGTTCAGGCGATGGTGCGTCAGTTCTTTCTGACCTTAGGCGTGGATCTCAATCCCCCCAAAGCCATCTTCTTCAATGACCGCGAAGGCACGCTCTTCGTGCATGCGACCCTGGCGGATCTTGACTTGATCGAATCAGGCGTCCAGGTCCTCAATATCGAGCCTGCTCAGGTCAATATCAAAACCCGCTTCGTCGAGGTTGCTCAGAATGATACGCGCGCGCTCGGGTTTGATTGGTACTTGGGTAACTTCCTGATGAACCGAAACTCGATTGGAGTCCAAGGCGGCACCGCGCCGCCTTTTAACGGAGCGCCCAGTGCCGCTAACCCTCTCGGCACTTTCCCCAGCGGCGGTACTACCGCGCAAGGTAATTCAGATCTCCCCGGGCTCCTGAGTTCCGGCCTTCGCAACACCGTCGGCCAAGGCGGCTCCACCATTCCTACCGTGGGCACTCTTAGCGGTATTCTAACCGATCCTCAATTCCGCGTCGTGCTCCACGCCATGGAACAACGCGATGGCGCCGACCTGCTCAATGAGGCCTCCGTCACAACGGTTAGCGGCCGCCAAACTCAGGTCCAGGTGGTCGATCTTCGAACTATCGTCATTGGCACCTCTCTGAATCAGACCGGTGCGGGCGGCACTGGCGCTTTGGGTGGGTTGGGTGGCACCGCCGGCGGTGTCATCGGTTCGACGCTCAGCTATCCGACCATCACTCTCCCGTTCGGTCCAACCTTGGACGTTGTCCCCTACGTTGCGGCGGACGGCTACACCATCGACATGACCTTGATTCCCTCCTACACGGAGTTCCTTAACTATGACGACCCGGGGGCTTTCGTTCCCCAGGCCCAGTCGGCTTCCAGTGGTGCCGGTGGTGTTGCCACGCCAATCGTCGGCGTGCTGCCCCTGCCTCACTTCCGCGTTCGCCAGGTCACCACAACCGTCGTCGTCTGGGATGGACAAACCGTTGTACTGGGCGGCTTGATCGCTGAAAACGTCACCAAGCTTAAGGATAAAGTTCCCGTCCTGGGTGACGTCCCGATTGTTGGGCGGCTTTTCCGCAGCGAGTCCAGCCAGACCCAAAAGAAGAATCTTATGATTTTCGTGACTCCGACGATTCTCGACCCGGCAGGCAACCGCCTGCATTCGGAAGATGAAATGCCCTTTGCGCAAACTGGAATCCCGGTTCAGAAACCGACGGTCCCATCGGCGCAGTAAAGCAAGAAAGTTACACGTTATGTCCTTGTCGCTCCGTGCTCAAACAGCTTGTCTGTGCTGTTCTTTGGTTCTGGGACTGCCTGGTCTGCTGACGGTGCAGGCGGTAACCTACACGACGAACGGCCTCGAGTACGCAATCGCCGGATCCAAGCCGGGTGATCAAGTTCACCCCGATATCGCCTTGAGTCCCGGTGGAGGGTTCCTTGTCTGGGAGGACAATGCCACCAGCGCTTCCGGTTTGGCGGTTAGCGCGATGCGGTTGGATAGTAGTTTTTCCTCTTCGTTAGCTTCTTTCAAGGTTAACTCCTCAAACACCGGCGATCATGAGGCTGCCAAAGTCTCGCTACTCAGCGGCGGCGGCGCGGTGTTCGTATGGCAAGGCGGACAATTTGGTTTTCAGCACATCTATGCCCGTTTTCTTTCTGCCAGTAACACGTGGTTAACCTCGGATATCCTGGTCAACAGCAGCACAAACTTTTCGCAAAAGAACCCCGTGGTAGCCACTCTCCGCAACGGAAACGTCGTCGTTCTTTGGAGCAGCCTCGATCAGTACTCGTCAGGCAGCATGCAAGACGTTTACGGCCAGATGTTTTCGGCATCAGGCCAAAAAATTGGTGGCGAGTTCATGGTGAACCAATTCGCTCTCTACAACCAGCGCACTCCGGCTGTGGCCGCGTTGAGCACCGGCGGGTTCGTTGTCGCCTGGGTCTCTGAGCAGCAGCGTTCGGTTGCGAGCCTCGCGGCCCAGGTCACTTCTCCAAGCCAGTTGGTGATGCCCAGTGTGGATATTTACGCCCGGCTTTATAATTCCTCCGGGCAGGCGCTGAATAACGAGTTCCTGGTCAACGCGACTACAAACGCCTGCGCCAACCCCGCCATCGCCGCGGGTCAAGGCGGTTCCTTCCTGATTGGCTGGGGGCAAAAGGACACTAAAACGATCACCGATAGCTGGGATGTTTTTGCCCGGGTTTTCAACTCGTCCGGCGTGGGTGGCCCTATCAACCGTATTAATACAGAAACTTACGGAGACCAGTTTGCCCCGCAGATCAGTTCAGCGGGTTCGGACTATCTCCTGGTGTGGACTAGCCTTGGCCAGGATAGTTCGATGGAAGGTGTTTATGGACAGTTCCTGGCTGCCGATGGATCCACGAACGGTCCTGAATTCCGGGTCAATACCACCTGGGTCAATAAGCAAATGCACCCTGCAGTATCTTCGGACGGTGTGGGTCGGTTCGCAGTCGTTTGGACGAGCTTCACCGGCGGCCAAAGCACCTTTGATCTCTTCGCGCAGCGATATGTCAGCGGAGGCCAACCTTTGCAGCCGATGTCAGCTCCGTTCGCATACGTCCCCTTCGTGACGAGCAATGGGCAATATCAGCCCCAAATCGTCGTCTCCTGGCCGATGCAAACCGGGTTGGCTGTGGATCATTACGAAGTTTACGTCGATGGTTCCATGGCAGCGTCATCGACTAACAACACGTGGACCATGACCGCCGCCAACGGGCTCACGGCTTCGAGCACACATTCTTTTCAGGTTTTGGCGGTGCAAACCGACGGCAGCAAAACCCCGCTCTCCCCTTCCACGACCGCCACAACCTGGGGTGGCTATAATTGGGGCGGCATTCCCTTTGAATGGATGGCACAGCTCTACGGAATGGATAGCTCCGCGTGGCCACCTGCCAGTGGCGTGCTGGCACCCGGCGGTCCGACATTGTACCAGGTATTTCTTACCGGCGGGAGCCCCACTGACCCCAACAGCTGGCTGCGCACCAGCATCGAAGTCGCCCATGTGCAAGGCCAGCCCGTTTACCTGCTGCAGTGGAACACTCACCCCGGCTTGACCTACCAGGTCCAGACTTCCTCCGATATGCAAAACTGGGTTAATTTCCAGTCTCCCAGGCTGGCGGCGGATGTCGTCGATTCGGTCCCCGTGCCTACTGGCAACCTGCAATATTACCGGCTTGTCCGCCTCCGTTAATAATTTTATGCCGCGATTCGCTAAGAAGCTCATTTGTCTGACCTTGCTCGCCATCAGCGGGCAAATGGCATGGGGCTTTGCCCTGCTTGGCCCCATCAACGAACCGTACCAGATCGATGTGATCGGATACAACATTGGTGGCGACATCGGCGCGCCGAAGAATATCGGTGAAGAATATCGCCGCAACACCCCAACGCTCTATTACTCATTTGACGAGAATTTCCTCGATTATTTCGGGTCAAACGGCGTCGTGTCGGTTGAGTCCGGCATTGCCATCTTCAATGCTCTGACGAATGTCTCAAGAATGAGCCCTGATTTGTCGGAGTTCCCTTTGCAGGTCACGCGTGAGAATTTCCTTGCGGAAGCCCTCAACCTCCAGGACATGAAATCGTGGACCATGTCCATCCTGGCCGAGCAACTGGGTCTGGCCGAACCGGAGAGGTTTGCCTGGACCCTTCACGACCGGTGGCATACGGGGACGCCGCCCTGTCCGGCGGGGATGAACTATCTCGTCGTTCAACGGAATTTCGACCCGATTTTTTCCGCGTTGGATCAGCTCCAGGTTTCTCCTTACGTGAATGGCACGTTGTACAGCTATTTCATCTTGGAGGCGTGCCAAAGCCCCCCCGCCACCTTGGCGGAAACGATCCCGTTCCCGGTGGACCCCCTTGATTTCTCATTTACCGCAGTGGCAGGTGCCGGCGTAGCGTTCAGCGGCGGCGCCGGCGACTCTTCACTGGGAGTTGGTCGGTACTTTACCGGGCTCACGCGTGACGACGTTGGCGGGTTGCGCTGGCTTTACCGTACTAATTTGATGCATTTTGAGAGCACCGGTCCCAATACGCTTGCCGCAGTCACCAATCCAGTGCCTCAAATCCTGTATACCTCCAATTTGACTCTTTTTGCGCAACAAGCGACGACAAACGATGCTGCCACACTACAGGGGCTTTATCCAAACCTGGCAATCATCGCAAGCAGCAACTATTTCGTGAACGTGCTGTCCACGAACGTGACTCCGTACTTCACGAATCTGCCGTGGGCGCCTGCCGGAACGACCGTGCTTGTTTTCGCCACCAACCTGGTGCCGACGATCCAAACCAGGTACGTCCATACCTTCGGCAATGTGTTGGTGGTCACCGGTCTGCCAAACAACCCAACCCTCGTTCCGCTTACACAAGTCCCTCTCGCTACAAATACGGCGATCATCACAATAGAGCGGGACACGATTGGCACGGCGGCTCAGCCATTTGGGCCTGCCGGCAGCATTACCATCACCACCAATTCAACCTTTACGACCTTCTTCACCAACGCGGTCGTTGGCGATGTGGTGATTCTGCCGACCAACCTGTGTTCGGCTGAAATCCTTGGTACCCAACTTACGTTTGTCACAAAGTCGACAAACTCTCTGGGCTCGTTCACGAATTCACTGGTCGTTAGCAACCCCTCGGGTTCCACTAACGTTGGGACCGTGCTGCAGTTTAACGTTAGCCAAATCAACTACTTCACCAACCACGCATTCCTTATCCTGCCTGTGACCTGCGTCGCGAGTAACGTCGCCCTTTTTCAGGGTATTGAACACATAAGGTTCGTAAGGCGCGACTTCGATTCGCTCGTCGGCAGATTCTTTACCCCTCTGACCAACAGCTACCGGCTCAACTCGGTAACCAACAACATGTTGGTTCCACAACCGATCCTGCGAACTATAGTCGCGCCCGACATTTTGTTTACCGCCCAAGATCTTGATTCCAATCCGGGGAGCGCTGTGCATCCCATCGCGCCCATCTACGCACGGAATATTAATTTCAACACAAACTTTGAAGACATAGCTCTCGCAGGTCCCGGTACAATCGAACCATCTACGCTGATCACCTGGAACAAGGGAACTCCCGTTTATTACAATTTTTCTCCCGGCGCGTTTACCGCCGGCACCGCGCAGGCCAATCAGACCACTCTTCGTGTTCTTGGCTCTTTTGACGGCACCACCAATGCCCCTATTATTTTCCCAAACGGAACCAGCTTGCAGAATATCATTAACCAGGTCTTGATCGGAATCGGCCCGGCCCATTTGCCCATTGGGCAGGTCGGGGTCCCATACAATTCCGCATTCACGGCGACCGGTGGAACATCCCCATATTCCTGGGCGCTGGCCCAGAACTCGCCGGGGCTTCCACCTGGCTTGTTTTTGTTGCAGGACGGAACACTTGGCGGGACGCCGGCCGTCGATGGAACTTTTGATTTCACGATTACTCTAACTGACGCGGGAGGGCGCACAGTTGACCGGGACTACTCGATCACTATAATACCTTAAGCAGTATGAAAAGACCCACTTTTGACAGCTCACTGCGAGCCTTTGGGGGCAGGCTGCAGTTATCTCTTTTGTTAGGGACCTGCCTCACCGTCATTCCCGCCCTGGCCACCGATTCTTTGTGGCAGAATTCGGGCACCATCAATTCAGCGCCGCAAATTGACGCCAGCAATTTTGTCAATACCGGGTCCATCACGATTGCCACCACTTTGCCATTCGAAACGGCGCATACGCTCAATTTCACCAACTCGGGAACAATGATCGGGTCGCCGGGCTGGATTTTTGACGATTCGGCGCCGAATACCGGGGACCGTGAGTTTGCTCGCAGTTTCGCGAACCTTAATGGCGGGCTGGTCCAAGCGTTGGACGCCGCGGGGATCGCCGTTGTAATCGTGGGCGGCGGCAGCATTGGTACGGGCGTCACCAGCTCAAGCTATCTTTGGGTCGACGCTTCGAATGTGGTCAACAAAGGCACTTTGAGTGTTGGTGGGGGTGGTTGGCTCAAAGTCGTCGGGACCAACGTCAATATGGCTCGAGGCGCTCTCGAAGTGACGCCCATCCAATCGATTGGCAGCATCGTTATTGGAGGCACCAATTTCCTGAACGATGCCGGTATTAGCGATGTTTACTGGGGCCAAACCAATGGCTTAACGTTCAACAGCGGCAGGGTTTACACGGGCCTCACGGCCAATGCTCCGAGGCATCAGGTTCAATTTGGAATCGGGGGCCCTACCCTGAGCACCGCTTTCTCAGTCAATAATCCTATGGCGTTCGGGTATTCAAACACAACGTCCTTTTCGCCGCTGACCTTGACCAACAGCGATGGTTCGCTGACGAATATTTTAGTCCCGACGAACATCATTAAGCAGGCGGTATTTGTGGGGGTCGCCGATCCCACCATCATGTCCGCCGCGGTAACTTTTCTTCCAAGCAGTTCCATCACCAACCCGTTTCAAACGGTTAGTGTGCAACTCGCCTTGCTGTCCACAAACGTGATCACGGGTAACCTTGAAAGCACCCCTCTCTATTTTTATGATACCCTGGCTTCGGAAACCAACCGTGGCCTGGACGTAAACATCGGCGGCAGTGCTCTCCCACCCTACGTCAGCCAGCGGCCTGCGAACTATTCTCTTTCCCGAATTGACGACGGGCGGTTCATTTCTGGATCCCCGGGCAACATCACGCCGGATGCGGCTTTCCTGTATGACCCGGCGACATTTACGAACGCAACAGTGGTGGGTGAATACGCCGGATACGCAGCTAACGTTGACAACCTCGCATCCGAACCGCCCCCCACGACCCCCGGCACGGTCACCAACTTCCCTGGGCGAGTTCAGATTTATGCGGACACCCTGGATATGACCGACACCCGAATTCGAGGGGAAGGGGAGGTCATCGTCAAAGCCAATCACCTGCTCTCAAGCGCCGGTGCGGCTGTTGATTGCGAGAACCTCAGCTTTGACCTTGGGGCTACGAATGGGTTGCTGAATTTCAGGGGGTTAAGCAAGCAAAGCGTGATTCGGCTCAAGGGCGAATTGTTGGCGTGGAGCGGGTTGTGGTCTAATTCGATGAACGTGGTCTACACCAACAATTTCAGCGTCACCAATACCTTTGATACGAACGGCGTCCCAATCTCGACAAATGCCACGCCGGTTCCGATCACCAATACAGTGTCGGTCGGACTCTACGCGTTGATCCTGGATGGCACACGATTGGCCGCGCGTTTGCCCGTCATCACCTGGGACCTGGTGACGCATAGCACGAACATTGTGCTAAGCGACAGCCTGAACCTGGTCGGGAGCCTGTTGATGGATGGGCAAAGCTTGACCATTAATGGGAACATCGTTCTGACGAGCACCACCCTTCAAAACAACTTCGGTCAAAGCGTCACCACGGCCATCAATAATTGGGTTTTCACCAACGCTCCTAATCTGCTGTTTTTCACCAATAACGGCAGCCTGAGCGTTCCAAGTGAGGGCCATTTTGGGGATGACGGGCCTACTCGCTATTCGGATTTCGTCAATGCCGGCAACCTGTCCGGCGGAAGTCTTACGGTAAAAAGTGCCTACATTGAGAACCGTGGGACGATCGACGCCACCGTGGGTCCCCTGACTTTGACCGGAGATATTGGAAAATTACAGGGCGGACAAACTCTTTCGAGCGGCGATGTCAACCTGTCTTTCGGAGATTTAAAGTTTTTCTCGCATCGGATTTCCGCAGCCGGGGCAATCAACTTGAGCGTTTCTGACGCGCTTGCCGACGCCGGTCCCACATCGAGCAATGTTTTCGTTGATCAATTTGGGTTCAATCTCCTGGAGAAACCGGTGACAGGTGACCTGCTGGGAACAACTTTCCAGGATTCGGCTCCGAACTTTGCGGAAGTGGATCACACGTGGGCAGCACAGGATCGAGGCGCCACTGCGGCCGGCTACTCTGATAATGTCGCTCTCGGGAAAGTCGTACTGTCACAATCCGCCGGTTCACCATTGCAATTCCCGTTGTTTGTTTTTAGTGGCGCGAATGGGCAAAATGGTCTGTATGTCGACCTGCTGGATCTTTCAAGCCTTGGAACGAATTACCTGTCGATGCTTCAAATCAATCCGAACATCACGATATACTATGCGGCGGCGAAGCTCGGTTTTACTCCACCCGCCAATTCAGCCGGCATTCCCCAGGAGCCCGAAGAGTTTCTGAATGGTCAATTCGGCGGACATCTGGTTTGGGTGAGCAGTTTTGCTGGACCGAACAGTTCCACTGCGGTTCTGGTCAATGGCGTGACCGTTCTCATGAACACGGCGTTGCGCAACAGCAAAATCATCGATTCAGACAACGACGGCATTCCCAATTTTTACGATTCAACTCCGCTCGGCGGTTCGACTCCGACACCACCCGGAAGCGGATTGGTGCTAGGGCCCGGTTTGTTAAACCGGACGGTGCCGCAGCCGGTCTTCTCCCTTAACTGGAATGCTCTGGCCAACACGACGTATCGCGTAGAGGTGACTAGCGATCTGGCGCATCCAAATTGGCAACTGGTTACGACCTACACCAACAACTCGCCATCCGTTGCCAACGTTACGATCTCTGACACCAACAATATCAGCAGCCACCAGCGCTTTTACAGGGTTCGGGTCAGCCCGTGAGCCTGGCCTGCTGAATTCGATTTCGGACCAACATAATGAACCGCAGGAAAGCCAGAAGGCATGCTTTTGCCTTCCGTTCTGCCGTTCTTGCACCTAAACTACCGCCTTATGAAGATCCCTTCCTTGAAAGCTGGCTTTACGCTTCTCGGCTTGGCTTTTGCCTGCCAGGCCATGGCCGTACTGCCGGCCTCCAACGAACCCCTGCCCAACTTTGACAAAAGAAGATCTGCGCCCGCTCCCGCCCTGGCTGTCCCTGACCCGACCAAAGCGAATGCCGCTTCGCTGCTCGTATCTCGCGTCCCTGGCCTTGCGATCGCCACCGATCCATTTCTCGGCACGCCCCGAATGGTCTCCGCCCGCGAAAAGCTTCTGACCGGACCTCACGGAGTGGGTGGCGCCGTTTCCGAACCTTTCCTCCAGGCTGTTCCGGTGGATGATCCTCATCGGGTAATCAAAGCATTCCTGAATGAGCATGCAGCGTTGTTCGGCCACGATGCTAGTGCCCTGGATTCCGCAAGAGTGTCCCGGGATTACGTATCGAAGCATAACGGGTTGCGCACCGTGGTTTGGGAACAGACCCAGGATGGTATTCCGGTGTACGAAGGCCTGCTTGTGGGTCACATCACTAAAAACGGCGAGTTGGTCAATGTGGCGGATCATTTTGTTGCGAACCCACAAAATGCAGCAAGCACAGGCACGCCCCACCGCGCTGCTCTTCTGGCCGCCCCCGCGATTACCTCGGCGAGAGCCATTGCAAGGGCCGCCGCCAATATTGGGTCCTCTGTCGACGAGGCTGCCGTAGGCCAGGTGCAGCTACCCCAGGGCCCCGAGCGCCGTCAATCCTTGCGAAGCGACGGTTTGCTGGGACCGGCCTACGCCCAGCTAGTCTGGTTCCCTCTTAGCCAGTCCAATCTGCGCCTTTGCTGGCAGGTTGTGTTTAACGGGCGGCCAGTTCCGAATCGTTATCTGTCTCTGGTCGATGCCGAAACTGGAGAGGTTGTTCTGCGCCATAGCCTGACCGAGCATATCTCTCCGGCCTCATACAATGTCTACACCAGCGACAGCCCGTCTCCATTGTCCCCGGGTTACCCCGTTCCCTCAACTAACCAACCTCCTTATACCAACCGGGTGGTCGTGACCTTCCCGGCCCTGGATACGAACGCATCGCCCGCCGGCTGGATCAACGATGGTGATAATACCACAACCGGCAACAATGCGGACGCGTTTCTGGATCGTAATTTGGATCTCTCCCCGGATGTCCCGCGGCCCCAGGGCTTTTCTACAAATCGCGTCTTTAATTTTCCTCTCGACCTCAATTCCGATCCGCTGACTTATGCCGCGGCCTCCACTGTGCAGCTGTTTTATCGAGCAAACTGGTATCATGATCGCCTCTACGAATTGGGATTCACCGAAGCAGCCGGCAATTACCAAACCACCAACTTCGATCGCGGCGGCCTCGGCAATGATGCGGTTATTTGCCTCGTCCAGGCTGGGGCCGATGTCGGTGACACGGACAACTCGATGTTCCAGCCCGCTCCAGACGGCACGCCCGGTTATTGCTATATGTTTGTGTTCGACCAGACCACCCCTTTCCGGGACGGTTCACTGGACCAGGAGGTCGTTTGCCATGAAATGACGCACGGCGTCAGCAACCGTCTTCTGGGCCATGGAACGCTCATTTCAGAGTTGCAGTCCGAAGGCATGGGCGAAGGCTGGTCGGATTTCTACGCCCTGGCATTGCTCAGCGAGTCCGGAGATGACGTCAATGGTAACTACGCCATGGGCGGGTACGTCACCGCGAACTTCTTTGGCGAGCAGGACAATTATTACTACGGAATTCGCAGGTATCCGTATACGACGGACATGACCAAAAATCCTCTGACTTTCAAAGATATCGATCCGACTCAAGCGGATCCGCATATCGGCGTTCCGGTAAATTCGATTCTTGGCGGGAGCCCCGCCGATGAAGTCCATAACCAGGGTGAAGTCTGGTGTGTTACGTTGCATGAAATGTGGGCCAGCCTGGTGACAAAATACGGGTGGGCGGTTGGAAACGAGCTTTCTTTGCAACTCGTTACGGACGGCCTGAGTTTAGCCCCTGCAAATGCCACTTTCCTTGAAGCGCGGGATGGAATCCTCCAGGCGGATGTGGTTGATACAGGTGGTTCTGACATTGTCGAGATTTGGACGGCATTTGCAAAGCGAGGGATGGGTTATTCAGCTATTGCTCCCGATAGCACGACGACCATTGGGGTATTTGAATCTTTCGATTTGCCCCCGGACATTGCCACCGGTCCTCCGGACGGCATACTCGAAGTCACCGTTTCTCCTACGCCCGGAACGGTGCTGTTTGCGGGCGATACCAATTCCTTCTTCATACACGTCCGCGACACGTCGATTGTCACGAACGCCACTATAACCGCATCAATAAACGGCACGAATCTGACATTCCATGACGACGGTGCTGCGCCCGATTTCGCTCCGCTGGACGGCACTTACTCAGCCACGTTCGTAGTGCCCAGCGGTCAGTCTTCTTTCACAATTCCTATTACCGTGACGGCGCCCGGGAAAACCAATGCCACCTTATCGGTCACATACTTCACCATTCCTCCTCCTCCGAACGATTTCTTCGCGAATTCAATAAAGGTCCCCAGTGCAGGGGCTAAATATGACACGAGCAACGCGCGAGCTACCATGGAGACCGGGGAACCCCAACATGCAAGGGTGGCCACCGCAGCCGCATCGCTCTGGTGGACTTATGCCCCGCCGGCGGCAGGCCAAGTGCTGGTCGACTCTGGTGGGAGTGATGTCTCCACTGTGGTCGCCGTTTACACAGGGAACAACGTCAGTAACCTGCAACAAGTAGCCTCCGCCCGTGGAGCGACTGGTACAACCGGCCGCAAAGGAGCCTACGTCTTGTTCCAGGCACAGGCTGGCGTGCCGTATCGCATTGCTGTTGCCAGCATCAATTCCAACAACGTTGGTGGTTTAAGGGTGAACATCGGCTTGAACCTTCTTCCGGACTTGAGCCCGCCGACGGTGACCATTACGTCGCCGCAAAACGGCACCCCGGCGGCGTCCATTCGGCTGCAGGTGAGCGGTTCAGCCGTGGATTCTGAGCCCAACGCGTCGGGGATTAAACAAATCAATCTCTCTGTTACTCCCAACAGCGTCATTGGTGAGCCTATAACGAATATTGCCTATCTCCAATCCAGCCTCGACGGCCCCCTCAGCAGCAACTGGACGGCAATCGTCGGGTTGCACCCCGGAATCGATACCATCACTGCGCGCGCGCAGGATTTTGCCGGGAACCTCTCTGCTCCATTCAGCATAGAGGTCAGTTATCGACCTTTGGATCCTCCCAACGATTTCTTCGTCGACGCAACAATGTTGACCGACAGTTCGGGTGTTTTGTCCGATAACACTCTCAATGCTACCAAGGAAATCGGAGAGCCCAACCATGCCGGGGTCGCCGGAGGCAAGTCTGCCTGGTGGGTGTTTACGGCTCCAGCCGATGGTGTGCTGCACTTGAGCACGACCAATTCCACTTTCGATACTGTTCTGGCCGTCTATACAGGGTCGTCCCTGACCAATCTTGCGGCCGTGGGTAGCAATGACGACGCCTACCCTGGGGCGCCGGGCGGCTATAGCGAGATTTACCAACCAGTCCATTCCAACATCACCTACCACGTCGCGGTGGATGGTTTCGGGGGAGTGGGTGGCGCGATGTTTCTTACTTACTCATTCACACCTGGACAGCTGTTCCTGGTCAGCATTTCGACCAATGGCGTAGGCGTTGTTTCCCCATCTTCTCCTTACGTCCAGAGCAACGGGGTCGTCACTTTGAGTGCCATCCCAGGCGCCAATTACTCCTTTGACAGCTGGAGCGGCGCGGTTTCGTCTCTGGCAAATCCGTTGAGTGTTACGGTAAATGGGAACATGAGTCTTACCGCGAACTTTGTTCCTACGCCTCCCAGTGACGGCTTCGAGAGCGGCGCTTTTTCGGCCCTCAACTGGAGGAGCGCTGGTAATGCGCCCTGGATTATTCAATCGAACATCGTCAACTCGGGCGTTTTCGCTGCGAGGTCCGGGGCTATCAGCAACAACCAATATAGTTCGTTGGTGTTAACGACTAATTTCGGTCCCGGCATGGGCTCGTTTTCATATCGGGTCAGTTCTGAGGCAAACTGGGCGACACTCAGCTTCTACTTGGACGGGGTGCAGCTCCAGCAATGGTCCGGGAATGTTCCGTGGGCTAACTACGCGTTTCCGCTTTCGACGGGGTCCCACACCCTGGAATGGCGCTATGCAAAAAGTATAGCCAATGTTGTGGGACTGGATGCCGCTTTTCTCGACAATGTGAACTTGCCGATCCAATTGCCGTTTAACGCCGCCACAAAGCCGAATTTGGTTTTCTCACGGATGTCGGATGGCAGCACTGGTTTGACGATGTTCGGCCAAACGAACCAGGTCTACACAATCCAAGTTTCAACGGACCTTAAGCGATGGCAGGATGTGACCACCGCCACGGCGTTTAACGGGTACCTGCGCATTAGTGACGCCAACGGCTTCACAAACGGCACTAGCTTTTATCGAGCTGTGGCGCCTTGATTTTCCTTTTACCCGAGGCGCTGGTCGCAGGGCCAACTGCCAGGTTCTTCTGATGTAAGCCGTTTCGGCGGTTCACGAATCAAGAGACCTCGGCGGCATTTCACAACGCCTTTAGAGAATGACGCTTTTAGGTCTAACCGGCGGGGTCGGCATGGGGAAATCGGTTTGCGCGCGGTTGCTTGAGTCGCGAGGCATTCCTGTCGTCGATACCGATGACCTCGCGCGGCGAGTTGTCGAGCCCGGGCAACCGGCCCTGGCCGAGGTTGCGCGGGTTTTCGGTCGTGAAATTCTGGACGAGGAAGGGCGGCTCCGGCGCAATCTCATTGGGCAACGAGTGTTCTCCGATCCACGGGCCCGCAAACAACTCGAGGCGATTCTTCACCCACGTATCCGCGAACTTTGGCGCGCACGCGCCAGTCAATGGCGTAAGGAAGGCCGCCCACTGGGCGCTGTGGCGATCCCGCTCTTGTTCGAAACCGGCGCCGAGCAAGAACTGGATATGGTCATCTGCCTCGCATGTTCCGCCAGGACGCAGTTCTCCCGGTTGGAGGCGCGAGGTTGGACCGCCGAACATATCCGCCAACGCATCGAGGCCCAGTTGCCGATCGACCAGAAAATTGCCAGGTCGGATCGCGTGGTTTGGACCGAGATGCCGATAGAGATTCACGAACTTCAGTTGCTGAAGATCGTGAGAAAGTTGAGGGTTGCGAGCTGAAAGTTGAGGGTTGCGAGCTGAAAGTTGAGGG
>DATGLT010000333.1:0-6885 GCA_035294005.1 Verrucomicrobiia bacterium | reverse complement strand
GGGCGCGAGCATTATCAATGACGTGGGAGCCAGCCGCGAGGATGCGGACCTGTGGCGAATCGTGGCGGACTCAGGGGCGGGTTACGTTTGCATGCACATGCAGGGCAATCCTGAAACCATGCAGGACAATCCGGTGTATGTAGACGCAGTAAAAGAGGTTGAGAGATTTTTTGAATTAAAGCTGGAGCGAATGAGCGGTTGCGGAGTGCGGCGCGACCAAATTATACTCGATCCAGGCATTGGCTTCGGCAAAAAGATCGAGCATAATTTGGAGTTGCTCGGGAGTTTGCGGGAATTCGCGCATTTGGCTCGGCCCCTGCTGCTTGGGGTATCCCGGAAGTCGTTTTTGGGGCGGGTAGGCGGAGGGCAGCCGGACCAGAGGCTGGCAGCAGGCCTGGCATGCGCGTGCTGGGCGCTTGCGGCCGGGATCCAGATCATCCGGACCCATGACGTGCTGGAGACGGTTGAAGCGGTGCGGATGACCGAAGCCCTTGCGGCGCGGCAAAGAGAATGATTTGGAAGGAATTACTTACGGTTTGGCGACCGGTCGTGGAGATTTTAATCATGACCGTGGGGATCTATTATGTCCTGCGGTTCATCCGCGGCACTCGTGGCGCCCCGGTTGTGACCGGTTTCCTGGTCGTCCTGCTCGCGTTTGTGTTGGTCAGCTTTCTCCTCAAACTGAAGGTGCTTCAATATTTGTTGGGGGCTTTCTCCGCGTTCTTCATTTTAGCCGTGCTGGTCATTTTCCAACCCGAACTCAGGCGCATGCTCGCTGAGCTCGGAAACCTGCCGTTGTTCGCAACCGCCCACGAACAGCGCGAAAATATCGAGGTAATCATCCAGACGGTCGAACGATTAGCCGAGGTGCGCATCGGCGCCCTCATCGCTATCGAGCAATCCATACGACTCCAGGAAGCTGTCGAATCGGGAATCGTCGTGGATTGCGAGGCCACGCCGGAAATGCTCGAGACGATTTTCTTTCCCAACAACGCCATTCACGACGGCGGAGTCATTCTCAAAGGCGACCGTATTGCGTGTGCCGCTTGTATTTTCCCCCTAACTCAACGGCAGGATTTGAACAAATCGCTGGGCACACGCCACCGCGCCGCGATCGGCCTCAGCGAGGAAACCGATGCCGTCATTGTTGTCGTATCGGAAGAAACCGGCGCCGTCTCCTACGCCTACCGGGGCCAGCTGGTTCGCGGCGTTACGATGGAAGAACTCCGCGCTTTCCTGACCTCAGTACTGGTGTCCCCCAATTCACGCTCGAGGAATTGGTCCAAATTCACCCGGTTTTGGCGACGGGATCAAAGTACGGCGGCATCGGCGTCCGCATCAACCGTCGTCCCGCCTGCGGTGGCCCCGTCGGCAGCCGCCGCCGGAACCACCTCGACCCCCATGGGCAAATGATTCCGGCGCTGCAAGATTTGGTCCTGAAAGACTTCTGGCTGAAGCTTTTTTCCTTCGCCCTTGCCTGCCTTATTTGGTTCACGGTGAATATCGCCATCAAGAATGATATTTCACCCGTGGCATCTCTTTCTCTTGCCTCCACCGAACAGATGATCGTGCGCGATATTCCTATTGTCGTATTGTCGCAAGCCGAGGAAAGCCGGCGTTTTAGCGTCAACCCTAAAATTGCCACGGTAACGCTTCAAGGCGAGGCCGGCACGCTCAGGAACCTTCGCAAACAGGACATTCGCGTCATGGTGGATCTCAGCGATCCTGGCGTTTCCCCGGATTTTCATCGTCGGATTGAAGTTTCCACGCCCGCGGGCATTGCCCACGTGCGAGTCGAACCCGAAGAAGTTCAGGTCGTCGCTCCAAAAAACTAAACCTGTGCATACAAACAATTCGAACAATAACACGGATAAAGCCCCGGCTTCACCCAAACGAATTTTCGGCACCGACGGCGTGCGCGGCACGGCCAATGTCGAGCCGGTCACAGCCGAGACGGCCTTGAAATTAGGCCGCGCGGCCGGCCATGTTTTCAAGAACCTGGAAAACCAGGGACGAAGTCGCGGCCGATATAAGATTGTTTTAGGCAAAGACACCCGCCTGTCGGGTTACATGCTCGAGAACGCGATTTCTTCGGGCATCCTGTCGATGGGCGTGGACGTTTTGTTCATTGGGCCCTTGCCGACGCCTGGCGTGGCTTACGTGACCCGCAGTTTGCGCGCCGATGCCGGGATTGTTATCACCGCCTCCCACAATCCCTACGATGACAATGGGATCAAGTTCTTCCGCCCGGACGGCTATAAGCTGGACGACAAGATCGAGTTCGAAATCGAGAGCCTGGTCTTCAGCGGACGGATTGAAAATATTCGCCCTACGGCCGATGCCGTCGGCAAGGCGGTGCGTATTGAGGACGCGTTGGGGCGCTATATCGAACATGCCAAAGTCTCATTTCCGCGCGGCATGACGTTGGAAGGCATGCGCATCGTGGTGGACTGCGCGCACGGAGCGGCCTACAAATCCACCCCGTGCGTGTTGCGCGAGTTGGGCGCCGATGTGATCACCTACGGAAACCAGCCGGACGGCAAAAACATCAATAAGGATTGCGGCTCGATGCACCCGGCCTTTTTGTCCCAAAAAATCTGGGAGCACCGCGCCGATGTGGGAATTGCGCACGACGGAGACGCGGACCGTTTGCTGCTTTGCGACGAACGAGGACAATTGATCGATGGAGACGACATCATGGCCATTGCGGGGCTGGACATGCTCACGCAAGGGTCACTCAGTCAGAAAACCCTGGTGACGACGGTTATGAGCAACGCCGGCCTGGTCGCGGCGATTGAAGCCGCCGGCGGCCGGGTTGTCCGCACGCCGGTTGGCGACAAACATGTGATCGACGAAATGTTGCGCAACGGGTTCAACCTCGGGGGCGAACAGAGCGGCCACATGATTTTCCGCGACTTCAGCACAACGGGCGACGGGTTGGTCGCCGCATTGCAGGTGCTGCGCATAATGAAGGCGCGAGGAGAACGGCTGTCGCGGCTCGTGCAATGCTGGACTCGCTTTCCGCAGTTGGTCACCAACATTGTCGTTCGGGAAAAGAAGCCGTTCGAACAAATGGACGCCGTGCCGAAGCTTCTTCAGGAAGCGGAGAACGAGCTCAACCCCAAAGGAGGAAGAGTTCTCCTGCGTTATTCGGGGACCGAACCCAAAGCGCGCCTGCTCGTCGAGGGCCCTGATTCCGGCCAGTTGGAGCGTTGGTCTCAGAAGATCGCCGATGCGCTCAAGCGCCAGGTGGGATCATAATTGGCCGTAGCGAGTGCGGCTTGGGTGCTTTTGGCTGGGCCGCACAGGGCGCAACGAGGCTCTTGAAATGTTCCGCGCTTATCCTATGCTTCAGGGCAGCCAGGTTTGGCATCTCCGAAATCCTTGCAGGGTAAGGGCCGGGACGGCTCGGGTTTAGGTTAAGAATGTTATGGCACAAATACTAGCATCCTATTGGCGCTTCTTTTCAGCAGCCTTGACCAACCAGGCTCAAATTGGCGCGGTCGTGCCTTCCCAGCGTTTCCTCATCGATAAGATGATTGCCCCGATCCCGCGCAATTACGCCGGGCAGGTGCTTGAACTTGGCCCTGGAACCGGCGCGCTGACGTTGCGCCTGGCATCGCGTTGCCGAAAGGCGCGAGTGCTCGCCTGTGAAATCAACTCCTCGATGGCTTGCCACCTCCGGTGGACCCTTGCTTCGGCCAGGCTCAGCAACCGTGTCGAAGTGATCCTGGATTCGGCCGAACACCTGCTGACCCAAATGAGCCGTCGCGGACTGGCGCCTGATTTCATCGTTTCAGGAATTCCGCTGGCCAATCTAAAGCGGGAACAGGTCCTGGCGTTGGCGGGAGCAATCAGCCGCGGGTTGGCGCCGGGAGGCATGTACATCCAATTCCAGTATTCCCTGCTCGACCGCAGAAAAATCAAGGCCCACTTCTCACGGCTTACGACGGTCCCGGTTTTGCTTAATTTTCCGCCAGCAGTGGTCTACTACGCCCAAAAGTAGCACCGGCTTCTCCAAACCTCGCTCGCTCGCCTGCCTCACGGCAGCACCAGGATTTCAGTCCTTAACCTCCCTACCATTTGTGCCGGCAACTTCGGGTCGATTGAACCCGGCACAAAAGCCTCGGGTGCGGTGTGCCCGTCGCAGAAGGCCACATTGGCCAGCTGACTATGCCGAAAGTGGCCGTTGGGGTAAGTGACCGAAGTATCGACGTAGTACCACTCCTCGAGCAAGGGGTTGGTGGGCGAGGCCGGGGCCTGGAAATCATTGATCTGGGCGGCGTCCGCAAACAAGGCCAGCTCCGCCGGGTGCTGAATCCTGCTGGACTTTACGGGTGTTTGCCCGGGAACGGTTGAAAGGTAGCGGTTATATCCGTAGCCATAAGCGGCGCCAGTCGCTTTCAATTTGAATTGGCCCATCGAATAGTTCAGCGCGGGGCAAAGCCCGATCGAATGTCCTTTCAAGTAAGGATACAGAGCGCCGGGACCTGGATCATATGCCCGCTGTCCTTCCGGCCCGTCCTGCAGCCATCCGAACCAATACAATCGGCCGCCGTTCGTCGAGCCCATTTGCCAGTTGAAGCACGCGCCGCCGTTGTCGTCCCAGTACATCTGGGTTGCCAGACCAAGTTGGCGCAGGTTCCCGGCGCATTGAGCGCGCTGGGCCGAGAGTTTGCTTCGGCCCAGCGACGGCAGGAGCATGGCTGCAATCAGGCCTATGATCGCGACGACCACGAGCAATTCGACGATCGTGAACGCCAATCGCGCGGACGATTCCGGCCTGGAAGCATTCAAGGTTTTTGCGCGAGCAAACGGTAAAAACTCGAGCCGGACCGCGCGCCCGGGTCTTGCAGTTCCTGGTTTGCCCCGGTTCCCTTCAATGGCGCCGATGCATTGGTCCATGTGCGAAAATCGGCGCTGCGTTGCAAGGTGTAAACCCAATTCGTGCGGCCGGTAAACTGCACCTGCCACGAGTTTCCTGGTGCGGTGTTTCCGACCAGGTTGCTCACGGGCGGGGGCGGCGTTGTAATGACCAGGTTTCCGACGGTGCCGTGAGCCAGGAGTGAGTCGAAATCATCGCCGGTGTCGTTGTAGCTGGAAATGGCAAACGTGTTCACTCGGAAGTCCGTGAAATTCGTGGCCAGAGTGACCGAATGAATGGGGCTGAACGGAGTGCCGTTTTGGGTCATGGTCGTCACCAGTGTCGAGTTCGATGCCGAGTACGCCATTTGCACATGGTAGGAAACTGCGGTCGACAGACCCAGCAGCGTGTAATCGTTTGTTCCATTGTAATTGAACACACTATTACTTGAAACGAAGGTCGGCCAGATCGTCGCGCCGAAACCGGCATCCCTGAAGTAATCGAATTCAACCAGGTTGGGCGAGCCAGTGCCGGTGCCGCGCAGAAAAGCGGAGTTGGTGGCTTGTTGGAGATCAAGCAACCCAATCGCCAGCCCGAACGCTCCGCTCTTGTTGACGTTTGTTCCCGGACCGATATCATTCAGCTCAAGGTCGAATGCCATGCTGAAGTCATCATCTCGTCCCAGAACCGTGCCCAGCTCGTGATAAAAATATGTATTTGGTAGAGATGAATCCCATGTGGCTGACAATTGTTTTTGCGCCGGATCCCAAGCAAACAGGTTTGTGTCTCCAAAAACCCGCCATCCATGGGAGGCTGGATTACTTGAGAAATTTTCCTGAAGAATGGCCGCGGAGGCCGTTTGAATAAACACACAGGCGGCCGCAAGAAGCGGCGCCGTCCAAAACATTTTTCGCATATTCCTGGTCTTTCAACTGGTTGATGATTTGAGAGACCAGAGCGGAGCCTGGAAATAAAAAAGCCTCCAGGCGCCGGCAAAGCGGAGAATGAAGGCATTCATCGGGTTCTTCCGCGTAACACGCGCGAAAGACTGGCCTCATCCTTCTCTTGACGGAGAAGTTGATCCCGCCAAGCGGGATCGTGACGAGCACATTCAAGCCGATATCCTGACTTCGGGCTTTTACCTCGCTCCCGCCTTCCCGGTTTAGAGAACCAGTGGCCGTGGGAGTTTGTAGCCCGTTACAGTGGCGCAACCGTCCCCGATTTTCACGGGGTTCCCTGACGCTTGCATGTGGCTGAGCGTGGTTCCGAAGCAAGGCCATCCAACGGAGGGCCGGCTGCCTCGAGAGCCATCGCATTTCAAAGAACGAACAGGTTCTACGCCGCGGCCCGAAGGTTTCCAAGCAAAAAATGGTTCGACTTGCCCATTGTCGCGACATCAACGAGCCTGATCGCATCGAAAATGAAAACGTCGGCATACTGGCCCCTGGCATTCGCAATAGTTGTAATCCTGCTGAGCATGACGTGTGACGGCGCGCAGCTGGAGGACGAGAAACTCCAAACGTTTTTCCAAAAATATTTGGACCGTCGTTTCGAACTGCGGCCGATGGCGGCAACCGAAATGGGCGATCACCGATTCGATTCGAAGCTCGAGGATTTGACCCCCGCAGCGCGCGCGCTCTGGCTGGAGCAGACCCGCAAGACCCTGGCGGACCTCCCTTCCGCAATTGATTACAAGAAATTGTCCCGAGGCTCACAAATCGACTATGAAATGCTGGAACAATCCCTGAAAGCCGAGGAGTGGTTGACCCAAAACTTCCATCCCTTCGAGGAAGATCCTCGGGCTTACAACGGCTATATTAACGACAGCATTTACCTGCTTCTGACGCAATCGAGTCTTCCCCAGGAGACCAACATCGCGAACTGCATCGCTCGCATGTCCTTGATTCCCAAAATCGTGGACGCCGCGCGGCGCAACCTCAAAAATCCTCCTCACGTTCACACCGAGACCGCGATCAAGCAGAACAAGGGCGCCATCAATTTCTACGAAAAAGAGATTTTCG
>DATGLT010000332.1:0-14767 GCA_035294005.1 Verrucomicrobiia bacterium | reverse complement strand
CGCTGCGCTTGGGTTCGCACGGCGCTACCCCGTTCGGGACTCGGCTCTGGGAACCTCCAAACTGTAACCGATGTGCTTGGGAGAAAATGTCACCTATGTGCTTGAACATTCACAACGGCAAAATCCCCATTCCGGGTGGTGATTGAAATTTTCGGCGGTGCCGCGTGGCGTTCACATCCGCTGGCACCCGTCCGGGTGCAGCCTCATTTTTTTGGGGGCATTACCGGGCGTCTCCGCTGCGCTGCGACGCCCGGCTACTGGCTGTGAACCCTGCGGGTTCGTGTCGGATGCCGACACGAAGAGGCTGTGCGTGTTTTACTCACACAAAGATCCGTTATTCCCTGACAGACGCGGCTTTTCAGGTGTGGTAGTGATTAGCAGTGAGCAGGCCGAAACTCCGTCGTCCCAACGATTACTGTGGCTCCAAAGTCGTGCATAGACGGGTGGCAATCGATCAAGGTGCGCCACGATCCATCGTATAACCAAACGCCATTTTCAATGCCTCAATTGAGTAGCTTGCCAAGGCGGCTCGCCTCGTGCCTGCTCATCCTTTCGGCGTCGCTTTGCTCAGCGTCGGCGGGTTCGGAAATTATCGCCTGGGGCGATCTCGGCCAGAACTTTGTGCCGCCGGGATCGACTGACATTGTGGCCGTGGCCGCGGGGCATTTTCACAATCTTTCACTCAAAGCAAATGGAACCCTTACGGCCTGGCCGGTTTCGCAGGGCGGTTCCGCGGATCCGGCAAGTCACCTTCCCCGAGGGCTGACCAACATCGTGCGAATGGCATCCGGTGTGGCACACGATTTGGCATTGCGAGCGGACGGGACAGTGGTCGCCTGGGGCGACAACACCTATGGTCAGACGGTAGTGCCGACCGATTTGACCGGAGCTGTGGCGATCACGGCCGGCGGCTACCACTCGCTTGCGCTCACCGCCGATGGATCCGTGAGGGCCTGGGGAGACAATTGCTACGGGCAATGCGCGGTTCCTGACTCAGCCACGAATGTCGTCGGCATCGCAGCGGGTTTTTATCACAGCGTTGCCCTGTTAGCCAACGGCACAATTATCTGCTGGGGAGACGACAGTTTCGGTCAAGCGGAGGTGCCGGTAGGACTGACAAACGCAATTGCGGTCTCCGCGGGGGGCGACCATTGTCTCGCGCTTACCGCCGCCGGCGGCGTGATTGGCTGGGGTGACGATTCTTACGGCCAAACCAGTGTTCCAGGCGATTTAACCAATGCTGTCGCAATAGCCGCGGGCAGTTATCATAGCCTGGCGTTGCGTGCCGATGGCACCGTTACCGCCTGGGGCCCACTTGAAAGCGCTACGGCGGTGCCTGCGGGGTTGACCAACGTTCTGGCCATTGCAGCGGGCGGTTCTCACAGCCTGGCGCTCGTGCAAAGCGGCGGTCCTATGCTCACCTTGCCGATGACATTTCAAACCGTCCCCTCCGGCTCGAGCGTTACTTTAAGCAGCGGCTTCCCCGAATCCGCTGGCTTGGCCTTCCAGTGGAGCTTGAATGGAACCCCCCTCACCGGCGCGACGCGGGCTGAACTGACGCTGCAGAATGCCCAAACGAATCAAACGGGGACCTACTCCCTGGTGGCCAGCAATGCCTTCGGGTTGATCACACACACGGCAACCCTGGTTACAATACTGCCGACGGTAATCCTTACCCCGCCGCTATCCCAAACAAATTTCGCCGGCTCAACGCTTAGTCTCAGCGTGACCCCCGTTAGCACGCTGCCCGTGAGCTATCAATGGCGATTCAACGACACTAATTTGCCCGGCGCTACCGGCCGCATACTAACGCTCCCGCTCGTGACCCCTGACCAACAGGGAACTTATTCGGTCGCAGTGAGCAACTTTTATGGAACTGTCGTCAGTCCCGAAGCCAATATCTCAATCATCGGCCTGGTTGCATGGAATGGCGGAAGAAGTTTTGCAATGAACCTCGGGGATGTGGCGTACCTGGCGAAAAACCGATCGGGTCGTGGCCTGGCCGCCAGGGTTGATGGGACGGTTGCCGGCCCGGGACTAGCCAGCCTGGCACCACCAGCAAATCTAACTAACGTCATCGCGATCGAGGATAGTTATCAGGATGCCGTCGCTTTGAAGGCAGATGGTACCGTGGTGGCCTGGGGGTACAATCATTACGGCGAGACCAATGTGCCACCTGACCTGACAAACGCCGTGGCAATTGCCTGCGGGGATTTTCACAATCTCGCCCTAAGGGCTAACGGCACCGTGGCTGCCTGGGGTGACGATTCTAGTGGGGCGACTGAGGTCCCGGTCGGGTTAGCAGACGTCGTGGCAATTGCTGCCGGAGATTCCAGCAGTTTGGCCATAACCAGCGACGGCCAGGTTATTTTTTGGGGCAATATATTTGGCGCTAATTCCGCCGTGCCACCGGGCTTGACCGGAGCGGTCGCGGTCGCGACTGGCAACATTCACTTTTTGGCGCTCAGCCACGATGGTACCGTGGTTGACTGGGGAGACGTTTCGGGTGGCCAGACCGATGTGCCGGTTGATTTGACAAATGCCGTCGCGATTGCGGCCTCCGACGATAACGAAAGCCTGGCCCTGACGGCGAGGGGCACCGTAGTTGCCTGGGGGGTAGACTCAGTCGCGCAGGGCAAGGTTTTGGCAAGCCTGTCCAACATTGTCGCCGTAGCTGCAGGCACCGGCTCCGGCAACAACCTGGCTCTGATTGGCAGCGGTCCTCCGCATTTGAGTACCCCTTTGGTTAGCCGGCAAATCGCGCAAGGCGCAACTACTTCGTTCCGAGCCGTCGCCACTGGCTTATGGCCGCTGACTTACCAATGGATGTTTTATGGAACCAATCTTCCCGGGGCGACTAACTCCATGTTGACTTTGTCCAACGTCCAGCCGCAGCAGGCAGGAGCTTACTCAGTCATGGTGAGCAATCTTTCGGGTGTCACCACCAGTGAGAAGGCTCAGCTGAGTGTGGCCCCTGTCCTAATCGATGCCGTAGTCGCTCACCCTTCCCGGCTGGCATACGCTGGTGAAAACGTAACCCTAAGCGCCGTCGCCCAAGGTCTGGCCTTGAACTATCAATGGCTGAGCAACGGCGTTCCAATCGCAGGCGCCACTAACAGCATACTCGCACTCACCAACATCCAGTTGAGCCAGGCAGCAGGCTACTCGGTTGCCGTGAACAACTCGCTAGGTCAGGTGACAAGTCCGACCGCGGTCATGAATGTCGTGCCGGTGTGGATTTACTATCAAACACTCAACCAAACCGCTTTCCCGGGTGGGAGCGCGTCCTTCTCTGTTTTCGCCCAAGGAAGTCCCCCCTTGAACTACCAATGGAGCTTCAATGGCAAAACCCTCCCCGGCGCCACCAACCCCACTTTGAACTTTGCGACCGTGACTCCGCCTCAGTCTGGCACCTACTCACTGACCATCAGCAATCTTTACGGTGTTGTCACCAGTCAACCCGCAAACCTTGCGGTGCTCAATGTCGCGGAATGGCCCAGGGGTCTCTCCAACCAGCCCAGTTTCATTGCGATCCCATCGGACGTTACCTCGCTGGCTGCCAGCAGCGCCGGTTGGTGCCTTGGACTCAACGGTGATGGCACCGTCATTTCCCTTCCAACCCTTTCACCGCCTGTTCCGCAAATCCCAGCCAATTTGACCAACGCAATCGGGATCGCCGCCGGCTGGATGCACGCGTTGGCGTTGAAAGCGGACGGGACGGTTTCGGCCTGGGGCGACAATCACCTGGGTCAAACCGACATCCCGGCCGGACTTGCCGGGGTCGTTTCCATTGCCGCCGCGGGATCTCATAACCTCGCGCTCACGTCCGACGGCACCGTCATTGGCTGGGGCGACAACTCGTTTGGCCAAACAAACATTCCCCCCGGCCTAACGAACATCGTCGCTATTGCGGTCGGAACGAATGGCAGCCTGGCACTTAGCCGGGACGGGCATGTCTCGGCCTGGGGTGCTGATGACTCAGGTCATCCCCTCAGCACACCGCCTGATATAACGAATCTCGTGGCCCTCGCGGCCCGCGACTCCATGCTTCTGGGAATCCGCAGTGACGGAACTTTGGCCGTTTGGTCAACCAACCCCACCGGCCCGCCGTTCGTGCCGCCGGGGCTCGCAAACCTGGTCGAAATTGCGGCCAATCCGGGAATCGACCTGGAGTTGGCCGCCGGTGGAACCGTAGCCTCCTGGGTGATGCCGACGAATACTGCCACCGCGATCGCCAACATTGGGGCGGTCGCTGTTGGCGGGGGGACTGCTTTCGCGCTGCTGGGCAGTGGGCCCACGCTCCTTCCCATCCTGCTGGATAATGCTGTTTATGACACCAACGGCTTTTCTGTTCCAGTTCCAACCCAGAGTGGAAAAGTCTATGCCCTCGAGTACAAAGACTCTCTCGCTGAAAACCAATGGAAGCCTCTGCCCCTCGTCGCCGGCAATGGCAACCAGGTTACCTTGCGTGACGCCACCGCCGCGGGTGCATCGCGCTTTTACCAGGTGCGGCGATGGTGAAAAAATGGCCTGGAAGGCCGGGCAGCTGCGGAAGCTTGATGTCAGTTGGAACGAACTCGGTAAAAGCGAGTCGCGTGAGTCGGTTCAGGATCCGTCCACTGGCCGAAATCGTTCGTCGGAACAACGCTGGCACGAAGCAGAAATTCATTGGTCAAAATATCGGCGCTGAAGATGTCGTACTGGCGGCCTGCCATTGCCGGCCAGGAGAGCAACGGGGCCGTTCCCGTCAGGGCAAGCGGAAAAGGCGCCTCCCGGGCCACCAATCGGATCCATTTGGTTTCCGTCCGGTACTGCGCGCCGCCGGTGGCCGTGACGATGGCATAGAAGGGATGCAGGCCCGCGCCGAGATAGGCCCCGGAAACGGAGAAGGTTGCAGCCGATTGGTTGGTGACTTCACCCAAGCTTCCGCCGGTGCTGAAGAGTTCGATCCTGGCCACCGCGCCGGTGTTGGCCGAAACCGAGAAGACCAGCGTGCCTTCCGCTGCTGCGTTGGTATCCCCCGCCAGCGTCACGAATGTAGCGGCCAGAGGTGAATTACTGACGACCACCGATTGGGTGACGCGTCCCCGGGTAAATACATGGCTGCCTTCGTAGGCAACCGCGGTGAGTTCGTGATGGCCGTCCATCAAAGCGGCCGTATCCAGTTGAAAAGATAGCGACAAATTTGTGGTCCCGGCGGTGATATAAAGATGATTTCTAGGTGCGATATCCCTGGCGTTTGAGTTCAGATTCGTAGTGATAACTTGCTGCCAGCTGTGCGTCGAGGGAGTGCTGAGAACGACCTGAATCTGAGATTGCCCCAAGCCCGGGGTCTGCGCCTGCAAGATCAGCGTGCAGGCGCTGGCCGGGTTGGTGGTTGAGCCTGTGACCTGGGCGGCCAGCCCGTCCGGCTCCTGCAGAACCGCGTTGCTGTTCACGTTAAGTGCAAGGCTCTGGGCCAGCAGCAGGGCTGAACCAGCGTCAGCGAAATTAGTGGCGGACGCAGTGACGCGTGCTCCATTGGTTTTGATCACGTCCAGTTGGAGAGAATCCCCTGGGGCCAAAATCGCGTTGGTCACATCGATCCAGAGAAGCGCCGCAGCCGGGCTGTCCACAAAATCGCGGCGACTCGCCGTCACGAAGGTCGTGTCAAGTGTCGCGCCACCCGCCGAGGCGCCTGTGGTTAGAGATACCTGCCTGCCGGGCTTGGCTGGGTCCAGGGAATGGAGCTCGATCCGATCACCTACGGCCAGGGCGCTTAGCAGAGCGTTCGTGAAGTGAGCGTTGATTGCGTCAGCCAACCCGGCGGCAACTGACTGTAAAGTTGCGTCCTCGGGAACCGCGTAACTGATGGTTTCTCCGTTGACGCTGACCCAGAGCAGATTGCTTTTCGTGAGTGTGTAATTCGTGATCGTTTCCAGGAAAGTGCCATCCAGGAAGAGGTCGACCCGCTGGAGCGGGTGATTCGCGTCGCTGGCGGTGAATTGCAAGGCCAGATTGGTTGTTCCCCTGAGAAGCGCGCCCGGCCCCGGACTTTTCCAAGCGCCCGTGGCAGGACGCGCGAATGGCGCAGCCAGTGGTTCACCAACCAGCAGGCCTTGAAACGGGTTAAGCAGGCTCTGATAATAACATTCGGCAAGCGAAAAACCCCTGGCCTGATAGAAATAGTCCTTTGGCGAAGGAAACTTCCGAGGGTCGGCGCAAGGTTCAACCAGAGTGCCATAGCTGCCCGCGGCACCAGCGGCCAGGAAAGCCAGAAGAGTAGTCTGTCCATTCGGTTGCAGAATCGTGCCTCCGTATGAGGTCAGGCTGTCGGCCATTGCGCCTGGCACGAACGTGCCCGGTGACATGCTGAATTGCGCCAGGCCGGTCTGGTACCCAAGCAGCCCATTAAGGCCGGAAGGGGAATCCTGGTTGGTGCTCACCAGCTCTACTTTCCCTTGGACGCGACTGTCAAAAATCGCGTCCGCGAACAACACCGAACGCGCACTGCGGAGACCGTCGAATGTTGTCGCCAGCAAAACCGGGTCGACCGGAAAGCTGGCGTCACTCGCCACACCCTGGTCCACCGTCAGCTTAGCCAGGTCCAGGCTGCTTGCGGTTAGCATCATCGCCAAAAAGCAATTGGCCGGAGCAGTATCCGGAGGCGAGTCGCGAAATCTCGTTTCGCTGAAGGCATAGCTATTCGAGGAGAAGTCGGGCACTCCACAGGATGTCTGCGCCGTGGCAGAGCCGGGTTTGAAACCGTAGAAAAGCACAGAGGTGGTGCTATTGACGTCACCTAACTCCGTTACCTGGTAGGGAATATCCATTGATAGCAGGACAAAATCGATCTGATGAGCAAGGCCGCGCGTGGAAAGCGCGTTAACGAGCGGCGCAAACAACGCTTGATTGAATTCTCCCCGGCTCCAGGTCACATTGCCCCCTGTCCAGTTTTGAAGCCGAACCACGTTCTGCGGGGGGACTTGCCGACGCTCGCAGTAATAATTTCCCAGGGCCAATGAATTCGTACTGTTTGGATTAACAACAACCAGCACATTGAAGCCGCTTCCGCCTGCCAGCGCGCGCAACGGACACAAAATGACCACGAGCCCCGCCAGAATCCGACAGCAACGGGACAATACGGTTTCTGCCATCTCCACGCTTTAACATAAGAAGGGACTTCGGTCTGTCAGGAAAAGACGGATTTTTTTGTGCGTTAAATCATTACAAACGATAAGAGATTTATGGCCCGGTTAGCTGTTATCTCTCGAGATACCGAACGAACCCGCAGGGTTCGCAGCGAGTAGCCGTGGGTCAGGCGACCAGGTCGCCTGACCCACGGAAAGCCGCCAAAATATTATTTGCATCCCGCCAGGGATGCCAGCGCGCAACGGCAAAATCCCCATTCCGGGTGGTGATTGAAATTCTCGGCGGTGCCGCGTGGCGTTCACATTCCCTGGCACCCGTCCGGGTGCAGCCTCATTTTTTTGGGGGCATTACCGGGCGTCTCCGCTGCGCTGCGACGGCCCGGCTACACGCTGTGAACCCTGCGGGTTCATTTCGGGTTCACGCGGAACGCTGCCCGGATCCAAGGCCAGAGCAAAGACAAGGCATTTTAAGATTGAATCAGCTATCCAGAAGTGCTAATTTTGACCACCGTGAGGCTGGAAATGAACGGCTTAGGAACAAAAAGGGATGACATAACCCGGAGGTCAATAAACGAACTGGCTCCTGATGACTTTGGGCGTTTCTTTTTTCTGAGTAGGAACTTACGCGCAGGAAGACAAAATTGGTTTCTGAAAGTGCTCATAGACCGCCAGTCGTTGAATCACAGTTAGCCTTCAGTACGCGCAAAATGTCAACGGAACAAAAACCGAAGCCTAAGCCGGAGGCGAGCAACCCGCCACCCCGACCGCCTCGTGGACCCACCGTGGCCACCAGTTTTGGAGACGACGATGAATCGAAGACGGGACCGAAGAAAGAGACGGTCCACATCAATTTGCCGCCGAAGCCATCAGCCACAGTCGATATCAAGTTTCCACCCACGAAGACATGAGACCAAGATGGAAGCACAGGCTAACAACGCGCTGATGACGAACCGCCGCTGCCTGGTTCCGCGCACTGGCGCACGCAAATTCCAATTTCCTTTCGGCGCTCGACCTTTACTCCCCGCGGCGGTCGCATACCTTCATCGTTGGGCGCTTCGCTGTGAATGAAGGAAGCCTTCCTTTTTCTGCTGGCGATAGGCGTCCTGATAATTGGCGCATTTTTGGGATATTTTTATCGATTGCAGCGCACGACCACCATTGATGTGTCCCTTGACGCAAGCAAAACGTATACAATCCTTCGCGACCTGCGCTCCGGCGACACAAATGCCGTTTTTGAAACACTGGAAAAAGATCTCGACGTGAACGTGATCTCCCTGCGAGCTATCCTCGATGAGCGCCCCCAAATGGAACATGCTAAAAACTACACGAACTTGCTCCGACGGATAGCTGAGTATCGGTCGGTTCACACGCGTCATAACCAAGACAGCAACCTCGACCAAATGGTGACTGCCGCGCTCAACAGCGTAAGTAGAACAAACAACTGATATGCCAGCCCTTCGCCCAACTATTTCCTCGAGGCGAACCGCCTCCGCGCTTCTGCGCTTGGGAACGGGTCGCAGTCTCGATGTGCCTTGACGCCCCAAACACCTGGTCCCAGAGGCGGTCGCTCACGAAAACGCAAGGCTTTGTCACGGATGGCCAAAGAAGAAAATCGAACATCTCCTGGCACACTTGGCCTTGAGCTGGCCGGCATTTTATTCGCGCTGCTTCTTGGCTACGTGCTGAGTGCTGGCCCCGTTGCTCACTGGGGGCCACTGGCAAGCAGACGTTCGCAATCGTGCTTAGAGAGTCTCTACTACCCGCTCGCCTGGGCGTGCGAGCACAGCAGGACTTTCGGGAATGTGACCAAGTGGTACTTGGACTTGTGGTCTCCACCCAACGACAAGAAATGAACAAATCGCTTTACCCGGCTGCTTCAGTGGACGCGCCGATTGCGTCTGTGTTCCATTTCGTGGGCCGTCGGCGGCGCGCAATTGACCAGCGTCGTTTCGGCGTCGCAGCGTCGCGTGCCTGGTAATAGCGTGTGTTGTGATTAGGACAAAGCTCATCGTGTTCTTGCTCGTGCTGGTCGGTTGCACGGGTAACCCGAATCGGCTTGCACCGAGGGCGAAAAAAACAGCGAGAGCTGGCCAAGCTCGTCTCATCTCCGCCACTTCTTGGCGATCTCTATCTGTCAGCCTGAAGTTCATATGGCTTCCTTCGCTGGATGTTTTGGGTCGCTGACCCTGCGCAAGAGACCCTTGATTTGAAACCAGGGCCAATCGCGGGGTTCAGCACAGTCCGGCAGTTGGGCATTGGGCTCATATTCTCCAATACAGGATCGCCGCCCGTGCAACCCAACCAATAAAGCCGATTGTTCCAAGGATGAAGACCTCTTGCCTGGAATCCCCGGAAAGCAGCCCCAACTTCCAAGGGCGAGCCAAAAGCCAGACTCCTAAGTCGGCAACGGAAGCAACGAAGCCCCAGGCCCGCCCACAGAAATGAGCGACAATGAATTGGCTGGCTGCAATGCAGAAAAACAACAGGAGCACTATCCATCCCCCACGGGTTAGTTCTGAAACAAACTGCCTCTGGCGCCTCAGAGGGTTCATAACACTGCCCCAACGATAAGGGTATGCGACCGCCGCCCAGGGCAAAGGTCGAGCGCAGCCGGGGTGCCGGAACGCCCATGAACAGGTCAGCGGAAAGGGACAGCGGCGGTTCGTCATCAGTGCCTCGTTGGTCGTCGGACTTTTCATGGAAACTAAAACCCGCCGTGTCGCGTGCTTGGAGCCGGGATGAGCAGAAGAGCAAACAACAGCGCGAGGGCGAACCAAAGGAAACGAGCTATTGGATGCTTCACCATGTAACTGCGAACCCGCCTCGAAAAGATGGCCGCGACAATCTCGGCAAGGGCCGCAATCGAGAAGGCAGCCACCACGCATAAAACAATCCAAAGAGGATGAGAGCCGTTGTTCATTTTGCGCAACGACCGCGACTCATGCATGGCGCGTCAAAAGCGTTCGGCATTGAACAGAGGCGTAATCGCGCCGTTGCCTGAAGCCGTTTAGTTGGGCCGCGGTTCATGGCGTCTTAGCCTCGGAATAAGTGGAGACCTCCGCTATCCGCGCGGCCACCACCCGGTTGGTTTTAGAGAGTTGCTCGATTAGCGCACGTGTTTCCGCTCTGCGCTCCTCTTTGGTGCCGACACCGGTATATAACGTATAGTAGCGGGCGATGGGAGAGGCAAGCATCTGCACCGCTTGCTGCGACTGCCCTGATTCAACCATTTGAACGGCACGAGCAGCCATGACTGCAAGCAACCGATCGGCGCTCTCGCTCCCTTCGGCCATTTGCTGAACGATCTCGGTCCTCTCCCGCTCAGCACGATGGTGCTCCAAAAACGAACCCAGCCCCAAGCCGAGAACCAAAAAGACGGCGGATGCAAGAAACGCTTTCATATCATGTGCGGGCCCAACCACTGGATCCACAAATGGTCGTTTGCTGATCCAAACTTGAGGATTCTCAATTCAAACACCTCATACCATTTGACCGATGTTATAACTTTCATTAAAGAACATCCAAAAAATGTCAAGTCCGTTCAGAGTGCAACTGGCAGCCCGGTTGCAAGCGGAAACCACAATGAGCCTGAGCTGGACAAGCAGAGCGGCTCAATGCAGGCAAACGGGGACATGTGACGGTGTTGCTGTCCGGCTTCGAGACCTCGCACAATTCCGCCGCGCCAACAATGTAACCCGACCTGCCGATGTGATCATTCTTACGGACTGAGCCCCTTTTCTTTCTCTCACTTTACCAGGTTTGGCCTCGGTAGAAGCGCTTGCTGTAGTTTGTCGCCGCGAGGTCGATAAGTGGAATCATTTGATTCGTGCTCCAGAATTCCGTAAATGGAATCCAATCGCTAAGGTTCGTCGAAGTGTCGATTTCCCAAGTTTGGTTTGCAGGACCTCTCGCCTCTAGCGTAAACAGGCCCTTGGCCGGCGACACCACCGGGATGAGGCGCAGGCCCCATATCGGAAGCGGATCGGATTGAAGGATCACTCCCGCGTCTCCGACCGTCACGAATGTTCTGCCGCCGTATGCCACACCCCTCAGGTTATTGGCCGACCCTGAATTGTGCCCAGCCCAATCAAGTCCGTTTGTCGAACTGAAGATTGCACCGCTTTGACCAACGATAACGAATGTCCCGTGGGCGTAGCCTACCCGATATAGCTCTTGATTGGCTCCTGGCTGAAAGTTACCCATGGTCCAATTGATACCGTCGGCTGAAGTGGCGATTGTGCCTGTGCCGACCGCCACGAACATGCCTCCGCCATAGCATACTCCCATGAGGGGGCCTACCTGTGGGGTGTGGCTCGCCCAGGCGAGGCCATCCGACGAAGTCAGTACGATCGAGCCGCTCCCAAGCGCGCCAACGGCCACAAACCTGCCTGGGCCAAAAGCCACCCCGGAGAGATAGGCCCCGGCTGCGCCTGAGTTCTGAACAACCCACTGAGTCCCATTTGAAGACGTTAAAATATCGCCGTCGGGAGTAACGGCCGCAAAAGTCCCATTTCCATAACACACATCTACGATGTCAGTCGTCACGCCGGAGCTGTGTTCTTCCCAATCGACGCCGTTCGTTGAGGTAAGGGCGGCTCCAGCATCACCTGTCGCCACGAAAACACCGCCGCCGCAGGCGATGCTCCTGAAGTTGCCGCTGATGCCTGTGGCACCGCTTGTCCACCGTAAGCCGTCGGTCGAACGCAGCGCTGTACCGCCATCACCCACTGCAACAAACTCGCCCTGGGCATAGACGACACCTGCCAAGTTGGTCCAACTCCCTGAGCCTAGGCCCGTCCACTCAATGCCATTGGTCGAGGTCAGCAGCGTCCCGGCCCCTGTCGCCACAAACGTTCCAACGCCGTAGGCAGTCGCGTTGAGACCGCTTGTGGCCGCAAACTTTCGCCTGGTCCACGTGTGCGCGTCGGGTGAGGTGTAAATGACGCCTGCACCGCCGCTCAGGGCAGTGCCCGCCGCCACATAGGTTCCAGCCCCATAGCTGACGGTTGTGAACCGAGCCTGGCCAGGCGACGAAAAGCTATTGTTGGTCCACATCGTACCGTCACTGGAGACCAGAATAACGGTCTTAGTCGAAATGTCCGACCCGACTGCCACGAAGGCACCGTTGAGAAAGTTGACGCCGGGAAGAATACCCATAATTCCTGAATCGACAGCACTCCAGTTCGTTCCGTCTGGGGAGGTCAGAATGGGCTCATCGACTGAAAACGAAGTCCACGTATCTCCTACTGCTACAAACGTACCGTTCCCGTACGCAATCCCATAGAGGGAAACGAAATTGAGCTGGCTGACAAGGGTGGCGGCCTGGATTGTCCATTCAACACCGTCTGGCGAACTGAAGATCTCGTCGGCTTGTCCTACGGCCACAAAGGTCCCATTGCCGTAGGTCACACCCCGCAGCGGCCCAATGCTGGTGGCCGGGACAGGGAGCACTTGTTCCGTCCAAACGATGCCGTCCGGTGAGGTTAGAATGAGTCCGCCTCCGCCACTGGAGTGGTAATTCCCTCCCACAGCTACATACCTGTCATTCCCGTACGCAATGCCGCCCAAATAGCAGACTCGTCCACAACTGCGAACCGTCCAACTAACCCCGTCGACAGAAGTTAAAACCTCTCCGCCGTCGTCCAATGCGGTGAACTCTCCGTTGGCGTAAATAACAGCCGTGATGGTGTTTCCAGTGGGCAGAGGATTGCGCCAGTGCCACTGATTCAGCGGCTCTGCTCCCAGTGCTCCAATTTGCACGATTATCCCCAGCGCCAGTATACGGGAGTAGAATCGATCCATAAGCAAGCAGTTGTTGAGCTCAAATATTCTGAACGCGGGTTGGACTACGGTTGATGGTCGGGATTCCAACGGCTTCTGACACTTGGGTTGCTAACGTCGAAAAGATCTCTCGTTCGGAAGGTCTCGACGTGACCGTCACAAAGAACGACATTCCATCGCCCGCCGTGTCGCTTCTTCACCCATGCCGCGTCCTGATCCGCGCCAGGCAAGGCCTGCCCTCCTCCAACCGCAAGCTCGTAATCGCTATCTGAGTTTTCTCGACCCAGGTCCGCCCAGCCGAAAAAGTTTGGCTCCAAAGGGAAAGGCCGACCCACACGATTGACCAAATGGCTGTCGCCCACAGCAGGCATTTCGGTGGGGCAAACAAGCTTGTTCTCCGCAACTCGGCCGTAAATCGTAAGCGCACCCGAACCGCTCATCGTGTTGGTGCGTACGGAAGCAACCCAAAGGCCGTCATTGTAAGAATAGGCGCTCAAAGCGTAGTTGAAGTCCCCGCCGAGCCGAGCGTAGCTCGGGCAGGCCTGCAGGCCAGTGATTCTGGGAGCTGGCTCCAATGGCCAATTCCAGGTGCGCCATTTCGTCGCGGTGTACGCTTCAAGTCGCTGGTGCCAAAAGGTACCCGAAAACGGGATCCCGAGGGTGTCGTCGTATAGCCTGGGTGGATAGAAGCGATTATCACTTAGGTACATCCCGAGTGCCTGACCGTATTGGCGCAGGTTGCTCCTGCAAAGTGCGGACTCGCCAGCCTGTTTAGCTCGGTTCAGGGTTGGTAACAGCAGGGCGGCCAAGACGCAGATTACCGCGATGACGACCAAAAGTTCGATAAGGGTGAAGCCCCCGCTGCTGGTCGTGTCCACCGCCGAAGCAACCCCTTCCTGCACAGCATAATAGCAATGCTGATTGCGCGGATTATTAGCATCCATAACCGAACCCTGAATATTAGCGTTTATTTATATATCAAAATTGTAAAAGAAGAGCAACTGTGCGTTCCGCGGCACACCCTATGAATCCGAGATGGTAGCTGAAGTGAATTGGTAAGTTGAAAAGAAAGAAAGGGGTCAGTCCGTGAAAAGAAAGAAAGGGGTCAGTCCGTTATCATGTAATGTGTTTAGATTTGATTATTTCACCTGAATTACTTATGTAATCTCCTGGAGTGGCTCGCAAGGTACGCATTCAATATCCAGGGCCGATTTATCATGTGCTAAGTCGCGGCGATCATCGCAGTGTTGCTTTCCGGCTTCGAGAGCTCGCACAAGCCCGCCGCGCCAACAATGCAACCCGACCTCGCACAGCTGTAAACGCACACGCCGGCTCCAACCTAACTGCATGTCAACCTTGCCGAACGAACCCGCAGGGTTCGCAGCGAGTAGCCGTGGGTCAGGTGACCAGGTCGCCTGACCCACGGAACCGGCCAAAAAGATCATTGCATCCCGTCAGGGGATGCCAGCACAACGGCAAAATCCCCATTCCGGGTGGTGATTGAAATTCTCGGCGGTGCCGCGTGGCGTTCACATTCCCTGGCACCCGTCCGGGTGCGGCCTGATTTTTTTGGGGGCATTACCGGGCGTCTCCGCTGCGCTGCGACGCCCGGCTACACGCTGTGAACCCTGCGGGTTCATTTCGGGTTCACGCGGAACGCTGCCCGGATCCAAGGCCAGAGCAAAGACAAGGCATTTTAAGATTGAATCAGCTATCCAGAAGTGGGATTGCTTCGATAAAACGGACAGAGAAAGCGGGTCATCTAGTTAGTTGTTTTGGAGTTCGAAGTCAACGGGCGAAAGGTAGTTCAGAGCGCTATGGGAGCGTTGGCGGTTGTAGAAGTCTTCGATGTAATC